>NZ_JBJGZT010000002.1:0-289591 GCF_054050655.1 Geodermatophilus sp. SYSU D00663
TTACGGCGGCCATGGCGAGAGGGAAACGCCCGGATCCATTCCGAACCCGGAAGCTAAGCCTCTCAGCGCCGATGGTACTGCCCCGGAGACGGGGTGGGAGAGTAGGACGCCGCCGGACAACCATTCAGGAAGGGCCCCCACCACCACGGTGCGGGGCCCTTCCGGCATTCCCGGGGCGATGTCGACGTGGCGGACCCGGAGGAATGCCGCACGGCCCCGGTTCCGTCACGACGGAACCGGGGCCGTGGATGGAATGCCGTCGTCGGCTGTCAGGGGACGATGCGGCGGAGGCCGGTGAAGGAGAGGACCGCCGTCACGGCCGCCAGGGCCACCGGGATGGCGACGGCGAGGGTGAGCACGGACTCGTCGACGAGCCAGGTGCCGACGTCGCCCCACCAGCCCCGCCAGGAGACCAGGACCGCGAGGCCGCCGAAGACCACCATCGCGCCGATCACCAAGCCCCAGATCCCGAACTGCCCCCAGCGCTTCATCACCACGCCGATGGCGACGCCCAGGAAGGCCGCGGCGAGCATCGGGGCGCCGGAGACGAGGACCTGCAGGGCCGTGTTGTCGACGTCCATCTGCCCCGGGGCCCAGAAGTTCAGCCTCATCCCCCAGCCGCCGGTCGCGTCCTCGATCGACGTCAGGACCGACAGCGCGACGCCGTACGCGAGCGCCGCGGCCACCGCGGCCAGGGCGGTCCCCAGGTAGAAGGTGCGCCGGCTGAGGCTCATGCCCATCGCGAACGGCAGCACCTGGGTGACCGACTGGACGAAGACGACCAGCACCGTGATGTAGAGCGAGGCGACGCCTCCGGTGATGCCCCCTCCCGGCTGGGTGCCGGCGTCGGTGAGCGACCAGACCGCCAGGTTGATCGCGAAGCTGAGCGACACGACGCCCCAGGGGATCCCGACGGTCAGCAGCGGGTTCATCGAGTGCAGCCGGGCGGCCGCGAGGACACGGTTCATCGAGTGGCTCCCTCGAAGGGCGTGGACGGGCGGGCGGTGCGGGCTGCCGCGGCCGCGGACGGCGTCCCGGCGGGACGCGTGCTGAGCGCGACCACGAGCTGCTGCAGCGAGGTGGGCTCGACCGTCAGCCCGGCCGCGGCCAGGTCCCCGGGGTCCACCGGCCGGCACAGCCGCACGACGGCGCGGGCGGACCCGCCGAGGGCGTCGGTGGTGAGGAGCTCGTGCTCCTGCGCCAGGGCCGCCACCCGCTCGGCGGGCCCGGTGACGGTGAGGGCCGAGGCGCGCAGGCGCTCGGCGTCGTCGTCCAGGAGCACCCGGCCGGCGTCGAGGAGCACCACGTGCTCGAGCAGGCCGCTGATCTCCTCGATGAGGTGCGTGGACAGCACGATCGTGCGGGGCTGTTCCGCGTAGTCGGCGATCAGCCGGTCGTAGAAGAGCTGCCGGGCGACGGCGTCGAGGCCCAGGTACGGCTCGTCGAACAACGTGAGCGGCGCCCGGGAGGCCAGGCCGATGGTGATGCCGACGGCCGAGACCATGCCGCGGGAGAGCTTGACGACCGGCCGGCGCGCCGGCAGGTCGAAGTCGGCGACCAGTGCGCGGGCCAGGTCCTCGTCCCAGGTGGGGAAGAGGGTGGCGGCCGCGGAGAGCGCGTCGCGCACCCGGAAGTGGTCGGGGTATCGCTGGCTCTCCTTGACGAAGCAGACCTGCTGCAGGACGGCGTCGTCCTCGTAGGGGTCGGCGCCCAGTACCCGCACCCGGCCGCTGGTGGGCACCCGGTGCCCGGCGAGCAGTTGCATGAGCGTGGTCTTGCCGGCCCCGTTGCGGCCGAGCAGGCCGGTGATGCCGTCGGTGGCGAAGCCGGTGGTGACGCCGTCGAGAGCCGTGTGCTCCCGGTACCGCATCGTCACGTCGGTGAGCGTGGCGGCGGCGTCGCTCACCGCTCGTCCTCCCAGCGGTCGATCATGGTGGCCAGCTCGCGGGTGGAGATGCCGAGCTTGTGGGCCTCGGTCATCAGGGGGCGGACGTACTGGTCGGCGAACTCGCTGCGGCGGCGCTTGAGCAGCTGCTCGCGGGCGCCCGTGGCGACGAACATCCCGACTCCTCGTCTCTTGTAGAGGACCCCGTCGGCCACCAGCTGGTTGAGGCCCTTGGCCGCGGTGGCGGGGTTGATGCGGTGGAAGGCGCTGAGCTCGTTGGACGAGGGCGCCTGGCTCTCCTCGGCGAGGGAGCCGTCGACGATCGCGTTCTCGATCTGGGCGGCGACCTGCCGGAAGATCGGGCCGGCGTCCTCGTTCACCGGGGGTGCCGGCCACTACCAGGGTCCCCGAGGTCCCTGGGTTCATTACTCATGTAATGAACCGTAGAACCGGTTCGTCGACGGCGTCAACCCCGGCTACGGTCGCGCTCGTGGACGACGTCGTCAGGCCCTTCACCGTCGACGTGCCGGCGGACGCGGTGGAGGACCTGCGCCGCCGGCTCCGGAGCACCCGCTGGCCGGACCCGCCGACGGCGGAGGGCTGGACCCAGGGCGTCCCGCTGGACGTGCTGCAGGAGGTCTGCCGGTACTGGGGCCAGGAGTACGACTGGCCGGCCCGGCAGGCGCGGATCAACGCGTTCCCGCAGGTGGTCACCGAGATCGACGGGTTGCCGGTGCACGCCCTGCACGTCCGCTCGCCGCACCCGGACGCCCTGCCGCTGGTCCTCACCCACGGCTGGCCCGGCTCGGTGGTCGAGTTCCTCGAGGTGATCGGCCCGCTGACCGACCCCGAGGACCCGCGCGACGCCTTCACCGTCGTCGTCCCGTCGCTGCCCGGCTACGGGTGGAGCGGAAAGCCGGCGGCACCCGGCTGGGGGCCGGCGAGGACCGCCGACGCCTGGGCGGAGCTGATGCGCCGGCTCGGGCACGAGCGCTTCGGCGCCCAGGGCGGGGACATCGGGTCGTTCGTGTCGGCCAACCTGGGCGCGCGGCACCCCGACCGGGTGGTCGGGATGCACCTGAACATGGTGGTGACCGTCCCGCCGGAGGGCCGGAGCGAGTTCGACGAGCGCGAGCAGCGGGCGCTGGACCGGATGCGGGCCTTCCGCGACGACGGCTCGGCCTACAGCTACCAGCACCGCACCCGGCCGCAGACGCTCGGCTACGGCCTCACCGACTCCCCGGCCGGCCAGTGCGCGTGGATCCTCGAGAAGTTCCACGCCTGGACCGACACCGGCGGCGACCCGGTCGGGGTGCTCGGCGTCGACCGGCTGCTCGACGACGTCTCGGTGTACTGGTTCACCGGCACGGCGACGTCGTCGGCGCGGATGTACTGGGAGATGGCGCGGGCGCCGGGGGAGCGGACGCCGCGGGTCGACGTCCCCAGCGGCGTGTCGATGTTCCCCGGCGAGATCTTCGTGCCGCCCCGCGCGTGGGCCGAGCGGCAGCTGACCGACCTGCGGGCCTGGCGCGAGCACGACAGCGGCGGGCACTTCGCGGCGATGGAGCGGCCGGCGGAGCTGGTGGCCGACGTCCGGGAGTTCTTCCGCCCGCTCCGGTAACCGCCGCGACACATCGGGGAACTAGCGTCCGGGCTCCGCCGACCCCCGGAGGACCCCGCGTGCACCTCTCCCCGCACGAGCAGGAGCGCCTGCTGCTCTCCTACGCCGCCGACCTCGCCCGCCGACGGCGCGCGAGGGGGCTGCTGCTGAACCTCCCGGAGGCGACGGCGATCGTCACCGACCACGTGCTGGAGGGCGCCCGCGACGGCGTCCTGGTCGCCGAGCTCGTGCAGTCGGGCCGCACGGTCCTCACCCGCGACGACGTCATGGACGGCGTCCCCGAGCTGCTGGAGGAGGTGCAGGTGGAGGCGACCTTCCCGGACGGGACCAAGCTGGTCACGGTCCACCAGCCCATCCCGTGATCCCCGGCGAGGTGATCCCGGCCGAGGGCGTCATCGAGACGCTGCCCGGAGCCCCGCGGACCGAGCTCGAGGTGACCAACACCGGCGACCGGCCCGTGCAGGTGGGCTCGCACGTCCACTTCGCGCAGACCAACCGGGCGCTGCGGTTCGACCGGGACGCCGCCCGCGGCCACCGGCTCGACGTCGCCGCCGGCACCGCCGTCCGGTTCGAGCCCGGCATCACCCGCACCGTGACGCTGGTGCCGCTGGCCGGCGCGCGCGTCGTCCCCGGCCTCACCGCCGAGGGAGGGCTCGGCTGATGGTGCAGCTGTCCCGCGAGCGCTACGCCCAGCTGTACGGGCCCACCACCGGCGACCGGATCCGGCTGGCCGACACCGACCTGCTGATCGAGGTCGAGGAGGACCGCTGCGGCGGCCCTGGCCGGGCCGGTGAGGAGGCGGTGTTCGGCGGCGGCAAGGTCATCCGCGAGTCGATGGGGCAGGGCCGCGCCACCCGGGCCGAGGGCGCGCCCGACCTGGTCATCACCGGCGCCGTCGTCCTGGACCACGGGGGGGTCGTCAAGGCCGACGTCGGCGTCCGCGACGGGCGGATCGTGGCGCTGGGCAAGGCCGGCAACCCCGACACGATGGACGGCGTCCACCCGGACCTGGTCATCGGACCCGGCACGGAGGTGATGGCCGGCAACGGGCGGATCCTCACCGCCGGCGGCATCGACTGCCACGTCCACTTCATCTGCCCGCAGATCGTGCCGACGGCGCTGGGCTCGGGCGTCACGACGCTCATCGGCGGGGGCACCGGCCCGGCGGAGGGCTCGAAGGCCACCACGATCACCCCGGGCGACTGGTACCTGGCCCGGATGCTCGAGGCGATGGACCCGTGGCCGGTCAACGTCGCGCTGCTGGGCAAGGGCAACACCGTCTCGCAGGAGTCGATGGAGGAGCAGCTCCGCGGCGGGGCGAGCGGGTTCAAGCTGCACGAGGACTGGGGCTCGACGCCCGCGGCGATCGACGCCTGCCTGACCGTGGCCGGGCGCAACGGCGTCCCCGTGGCGCTGCACTCGGACACGCTCAACGAGGCCGGCTTCGTCGAGGACACCCTGGCCGCGATCGCCGGGCGGTCGATCCACGCGTACCACACCGAGGGGGCCGGGGGCGGTCACGCGCCGGACATCATCACCGTGGCCGGGCACCCGAACGTGCTGCCGTCGTCGACCAACCCGACCCGGCCGCACACCGTGAACACCCTCGACGAGCACCTCGACATGCTCATGGTCTGCCACCACCTGGACTCGTCCGTGCCGGAGGACCTCGCCTTCGCCGAGAGCCGGATCCGGCCGACGACGATCGCCGCCGAGGACCTGCTGCACGACCTCGGCGCCATCTCGATGATCGGCTCGGACGCGCAGGCGATGGGCCGGGTGGGCGAGGTGGTCCTGCGCACCTGGCAGACGGCGCACGTGATGAAGCGCAAGCGCGGGTCGCTGGCCGGCGACGGCGCCGCGGACAACGCCCGCGCCCGCCGGTACGTCGCGAAGTACACGATCTGCCCGGCGGTGGCGCACGGCATCGACGGCGAGGTGGGCTCGGTGGAGCCGGGCAAGCTCGCCGACCTCGTGCTGTGGGACCCCCGGTTCTTCGGCGTCCGCCCGCACGCGGTGCTCAAGGGCGGGGTCATCGCGTGGGCGCAGATGGGCGACGCCAACGCCTCCATCCCGACGCCGCAGCCGCAGCTGCCGCGGCCGATGTTCGGCGCGTACGGGAAGGTGCCGGCGCTGACCTCGCTGCACTTCGTCGCGCCCGCCGCGCTGGAGGCAGGGCTCGGCGACCGGCTGGCCATCGACCGGCGGCTGGCCGCGGTCACCGACACCACCCGGCTCACCAAGGCGGACATGCCGGAGAACACCGCGCTGCCGGAGATCCGGGTCGACCCGGACACCTTCACGGTGACCGTGGACGGCGAGGTGTGGGAGCCCGAGCCGGTGCGCGAGCTGCCGATGGCGCAGCGGTACTTCCTGTTCTAGAGGACACCTCGCCCCATGTCTTCAGCGTTGCTGACCCTGGCCGACTCGCGGCTCCCCGCGGGCGGGCACGCGCACTCCGGCGGGGTGGAGCAGGCGGTCGCGGCCGGGCTGGTGCGGGACCCGGCATCGCTGGCCGCGTTCCTGCTGCGCCGGCTCGCGACCTCCGGTGCGGTGGCGGCGGGTCTTGCCGCCGCCGCGTGCCGAGGGGAGGACCTCGCGGCGCTCGACCTGGAGGCGGACGCGCGGACGCCGTCGCCGGCGCTGCGGGCCGCGTCGCGGCAGCAGGGGCGCGGGCTGGTGCGGGTGGGCCGCCGGGCGTGGCCCTCGCCGGCCTGGGACGCGCTGCCCGCCGCGCCGCACCACCCGGTCGCGATCGGGGTCGCCGCGGCCGCGGGCGGGCTGGCCGCCCGGGACGCCGCCGCGGCGGCCGCCTACCTGTCGGTCAGCGGCCCGGCGACGGCGGCCCAGCGGCTGCTCGCCATGGACCCGCTCACCGTCGCCGCCGTCACCGCGCGGCTCGCGCCGGAGATCGACGCCGTCGCCGAGGACTGCCTCTCGCGCGCGAATGGCGAGATCCCCGCCGACACCGACCCGCTCCTCGACCTGCTGGCCGAGGTGCACGCCACGAGAGGGGACCGCTTCTTTGCCTCCTGACCACAACGTCCAGGACTACGTCGACGCGGAGGTCCCGCACCGGCACGGCGGGCCGCTGCGCGTCGGGCTCGGCGGCCCGGTCGGCTCGGGGAAGACCGCGCTGGCCGCCGCCCTGTGCCGCACGCTCGGCGCGGAGTACGACCTCGCCGTCGTCACCAACGACATCTACACGACCGAGGACGCCGACTTCCTGCGCCGCAACGCCGTCCTCCCCGACGACCGGATCGAGGCGGTGCAGACCGGCTGCTGCCCGCACACCGCGATCCGCGACGACATCACCGCCAACCTCGACGCCGTCGAGCTGCTCGAGGCGCGCCACCCCGGGCTGGAGCTGGTGCTCGTCGAGTCCGGCGGGGACAACCTGACGGCGAGCTTCAGCTACGGGCTCGTCGACGTGCAGGTCTTCGTCGTCGACGTCGCCGGCGGGGACAAGGTGCCGCGCAAGGGCGGGCCCGGGGTCACCGCGAGCGACCTGCTCGTGGTGAACAAGACCGACCTCGCGCCGCTGGTGGGCGCCGACCTCGACGTGATGCGGCGCGACTCCGCGGTGGTGCGCGGGGACAAGCCGACCCTGCTCGTCTCGCTGCGGGAGGACCCGGCCGCCACGGAGGTGGCCGAGTGGGTGCGCGAGCAGGTGCGGGCCCGCCGGCTGCAGCGGGCGTGAGGACCCGGGTCGAGGTCGTCGCGCGGCGCGGGCCCGGCGGACGCACGGTGCTGACGGTGGTCCGCGCGAGCGGGCAGCTGGCGGTGCGCCGGACCGGTCCGTCCGCCGTCCACCTGGTGGCGACGGCGTTCGGCCCGCTGGGCGGAGACGACGCGGAGGTCCGGCTGGTGGTCGAGGAGGGCGCCACGCTGGCGGTGCGCTCGGTGGCCGCCGCCGTCGCGCTGCCCGCCCGCGAGGGCGACCGGCCCTCGGTGCAGCGCGTCGTCGCCGAGGTGGCCGGGGCGCTGGACCTGCGGATGGAGCCCACCGTCGTCGCCGCCCGGGCGCACCACCGGGCGGGGCTGGCGGCGTCGCTGGCGCCCGGCGCCCGGCTCACCGCCACCGAGCAGGTGCTGCTCGGCCGCACCGGCGAGGAGCCGGGCCGGTGGACCGGCACCACGCGGGTGGTCGCCGACGGGCGGCCGCTGGTGCACACAACCGTCGGCCTGGGGCCGGGGGCGCCGGCCTGGCTGCCGCCGGTCGCGCCGCGCGCCTACGCCTCCACCGTGCACGTGGGGCAGGCTGCCGGGGTGCTGACCGCCGACGACGCCGTCCGCCTGCCGCTGGAGAACGGGTGGGTGGCCACCGCGTGGGGCGCCGAGCTGCACTCCGTGGTGCGCGCGGTGGAGGCGGTGGCGTGACGCTCGTCGTCCGGGCGCGGCGGGTGGTGCTGCCCGGCGGCGAGCGCGCCGCCGCGGTGCACACCGCCGACGGCGTGGTCACCGCGGTCACCGGCTTCGACGACGTCCCGGCCGGCGCGGTCACCCTCGCCGACGACGAGGTGCTGCTGCCCGGGCTGGTCGACAGCCACGTGCACGTCAACGAGCCCGGCCGCACCGAGTGGGAGGGCTTCGCCACCGCCACCCGGGCCGCGGCCGCCGGCGGGATCACCACGATCGTGGACATGCCGCTGAACTCCGTGCCGGCCACCACCACGGTCGAGGCGCTGCGGGTCAAGCGGGAGGTGGCGGCCGGGCAGGTCGCCGTCGACGTCGCCTTCTGGGGCGGCGCGGTGCCGGGCAACCTCGCGGAGCTGCGGCCGATGCACGAGGCCGGCGTCGTCGGGTTCAAGTGCTTCCTGCTCGACTCCGGCGTCCCGGAGTTCCCGCCGCTGGACGACGCCGGGCTGCACGCCGCGCTGGCCGAGCTGGCGTCGTTCGACGGGCTGCTGATCGCGCACGCCGAGGACGAGGCGGTGATCGGCGCGGCGCCCGAGCCCGCCGGCGCCAGCTACGCGGCGTTCCTCGCCTCCCGCCCGCCCGCGGCGGAGGAGACGGCGATCGGCCGGCTGGTCGACGCCGCGCGGGAGACCGGCGCGCGCAGCCACGTCGTCCACCTGGCCGACGGCGACGCGCTGCCGCTGCTGCGCGCCGCGCGGGCGTCCGGTGTGCGGATCACCGCGGAGACCTGCCCGCACTACCTGACGTTCGCCGCCGAGGAGGTGCCCGACGGCGACACCGCGTACAAGTGCTGCCCGCCGATCCGGGAGACGGTGCACCGGGAGGCGCTGTGGGGCGCGCTGACGGCCGGCGACGTCGACATGGTGGTCAGCGACCACTCACCCTGCACGCCGGAGCTCAAGCGGCTCGACGTCGGCGACTTCGGCCTGGCGTGGGGCGGCATCGCGGGGCTGCAGGTGGCGCTGCCGGCGGTGTGGACCGGCGCGCGGGCCCGCGGGGTGCCGCTGGCGGAGGTGGTGCGCTGGATGTCGGCGGCGCCGGCGCGGCTGGCCGGGCTGCCGGGCAAGGGCGCGATCTCCGTCGGGAGGGACGCCGACCTGGTGGCCTTCGCGCCGGACGAGCGGTTCACCGTGAGCCGGCTCGAGCACCGCAACCCCATGACCCCGTACGCGGGGCGGGAGCTCACCGGTGTCGTCCGGCGGACCTGGCTGCGGGGGCGCGAGGCCGACGGCAGCCCCCTCGGCCGGCTGCTCGACCGGGGGAGCCGCTGACGAGACCCGCCATCCGCGCGCGAATGGCGGAACCGGTCAGGACTGCTGCTCGCCCTCCTCGCGGGCGGCCTGGTCCATGATCTTCGGGTCGTCGGTGGAGCCGCCGGCGGGGTCGGCGTTGCCCAGCGCGGTCTCGGCCGGCATCTGCCGGACGTGCTCACGGGCGCGCTCGCGCAGGTCGTCGGTGGGTTCGGACACGGGGCCTCCTCGGATCTCTCGCTGACCCCGGCCCCCTACCCCGCCCGTGCGACAGTGACCCCCGCCGAACCCCGAGGAGCCCCGTGAGCGACCCGTTCGACCTGCCCGACCTCGCCGTCCGCACCCAGGGCGGCGCCGTGGTCGCCGCCAACGACGAGTTCTTCGCCGGCAAGGAGAACCTGGTCCTGCCCGGGCCGGCGCGGGCGCGCGACGACTTCGGCGCCCGCGGCAAGGAGTACGACGGCTGGGAGACCCGCCGGCGGCGCGAGCCCGGGCACGACTGGGCGGTCGTGCGCCTCGGCATGCCGGGCGTGGTGCACGCGGTCGTCGTCGACACCGCGTTCTTCCTCGGCAACTACCCGCCGCGGGCCGCGCTGGAGGGCGCCTCCGTCGAGGGGCACCCCCCGGCGTCCGCGCTGGCCGACGCCGACTGGTCCCCGCTGCTGCCGCTGTCGGACCTGGCCGGCGGGACGGCGAACCGCTTCGCCGTCGAGCCGGGGCCGCGGGTGACGCACGTGCGGCTGTCCATCCACCCCGACGGCGGCGTCGCGCGGCTGCGGGTGCACGGCGAGGTCGTGCCCGACCCGCGCCTGGTCGACGCCGGCCCGTGCGACCTCGCCGCGCTGGAGAACGGCGGCCGGGTGACCGGGGTGAGCAACGCCTTCTACGGCAGCCCGCACCAGCTCATCGGCCGTGGCGAGGCCCGCTCGATGGGCGAGGGCTGGGAGAACGCCCGCCGCCGCGACGACGGCAACGACTGGGTCGACGTGGCGCTGGCCTGCGAGGGCACCGTGACCCTCGCCGAGCTCGACACGTCGTGGTTCCTCGGCAACGCGCCCGGCGCGGCGGCCCTGACCGGCCGGACGGCGGACGGCGCCGAGGTGGAGCTGCTGCCCCGCACGCCGCTGCAGCCCGACACCCGGCACCGGTTCGTCCTGCCCGGCGACGCCGCGGTGACCGCGGTGCGGCTGGACGTCTTCCCCGACGGCGGCATGGCCCGGCTGCGGCTGTGGGGCCGCCCGACCGAGGCCGGCCGCGCTGCCCTGCGGCAGCGGTGGGAGGCGACGACGCGCGGGTAGGGCCGGTCCGTGGCTCACTCAGGTCCAGTGATCGCGATCACGGGCTCCACCGACGGCATCGGCCGGGCGGCCGCGCGGCGGCTGCTGGGCGACGGGCACACCGTCGTCCTGCACGCGCGCAGCGAGGCCCGCGGCGCCCCGGTCGCCGAGGAGCTCGGCCGGCTCGGCGACGTCCGGCTGGTCACCGGCGACCTGGCCGACCTCGACCAGGTGCGTTCGCTCGCCGGGCAGCTCGGGGAGCTGGACGTGCTCGTGCACAACGCCGGCGTGTGGCCGCCGGACGGCGCGCCGGTCAGCGCGCAGGGCCACGAGCTCGCGTTCGCCGTCAACGCGCTCGCCCCGCACCTGCTCACCGCCCTGGCGCACGAGCGGGTCCGGGAGCGGCTGGTCTTCCTCGGCAGCGGCATGGTCGGCTCGGGCCGCGTCGACCCGGACGATCTCGGCGGCCCGCGGGAACCGGGGCGCGCCTACGCCGACTCCAAGGCGCTCGACGTCGTCCTGTCCCTCGGCTGGGCCCGGCGCCTGCCGCACCTGCGGGTGGGCGCGGTCGACCCGGGCTGGGTGCGCACCAAGCTGGCCTCCCCGGGCGCGCCGGGCGACGTCGAGGACGGCGGCGCCCGGGTGGCGCTGGCCGCGGCCGGCGACTGGCCCGGCGGCTACACCGCCGGCCGCCGTCCCGCGCGGACGCCGCGCGCCCTGGAGGACCCGGCCCTGCAGGACCGCGTGCTGGCCGCGATGGACCGGCTGGCGGGGATCAGGTCCGGGTGACGTGCTCCGGGCGGACGGGCACGCGGCGCAGCGGCAGGCCGGTCGCCTGGCGGATCGCGGCGAGCACCGCGGGGCCGGAGGAGATGTTGGGTGCCTCGCCGACGCCGCGCAGGCCGTAGGGCGCGTGCGGGTCGGCGTACTCCAGCACCTCGATGCGCATCGGCGGCATGTCGAGCACGGTCGGGATGAGGTAGTCGGTGAACGACGGGTTCTGCACCCGGCCGTCGCGGACCAGGATCTCCTCCATCACCGCCAGGCCCAGCCCCTGCGCGGTGCCGCCCTGGATCTGCCCGACGACGGCCTGCGGGTTGATCGCCTTGCCGACGTCCTGCGTGCAGGCCATCTCCACGACCTTGACCAGGCCCAGCTCGGTGTCGACGTCGACCACGGCCCGGTGCGCGGAGAAGGCGTACTGCACGTGCGCGAAGCCCTGGCCGGTCTCGGGGTCGATCGCCTGGGTCGGCCGGTGCCGCCACTCGACGATCTCCTCGACCGCCTCGTCGCCGAGCACGTCGGCCAGCGGGAGTGCCACGCCCTCGAGGTCGGACACGACCTTCCCGCCGTCCAGCCGCAGGTCGGCCACCGGCCGGCCGACGGCGGACCGCGCGAGCTCCAGCACCCGGCCGCGGACCGCCTCGCACGCGGCCTTGACCGCGCCGCCGGTGACGTAGGTCTGCCGGGACGCCGAGCTGGACCCGGCCGACCCGACGCCGGTGTCCTTCGGGTGGAGGACGACGGCGTCCACGCCGAGCTCGGTGCGGGCGATCTGCTGCTCCACGGTGACCAGGCCCTGGCCGACCTCGGCCGCCGCGGTGTGCACGGTCGCGACCGCCTCGCCGCCGACCACCTCCAGCCGCACCCGCGCGGTCGAGTAGTCGTCGAAGCCCTCGGAGAAGGCCACGTTCTTGTAGGCGACGGCGTACCCGACGCCGCGGCGCACCCCCTCGCCGTGGGTGGTGTTGGAGACGCCGCCGGGCATGTGCCGCAGGTCGACGTCGTCGCCGGTGGCGGGCGCCGGGGGCAGCGGCATCGCCTCCAGCCGGCGCAGCAGCTCCGCGACGGGCGCGGGGCTGTCGACCACCTGGCCGGTGGGCGTCTCCGAGCCCTGCTCCATCGCGTTGCGGCAGCGCAGCTCGACCGGGTCCATGCCGAGCTCGGCGGCGAGCGCGTCCATCTGCGCCTCGTAGGCGAAGGCGGTCTGCACCGACCCGAACCCCCGCATGGCGCCGCACGGCGGGTTGTTGGTGTACGCGCCGTAGCAGTCGACGTGCACGTTGGGGACGACGTAGGGGCCGATGCCCATCGTGCCGCCGTTGCCCACGACCGCCGGCGTGCTGGAGGCGTAGGCGCCGCCGTCGAAGTGGATCTCCGCCTTCACGTAGACCAGGTCGCCGTCGCGGGTGGCGCCGTGCTCGTAGCGCATGGTCGCCGGGTGGCGGTGCACGTGGCCGAAGAAGGACTCCTCGCGGTTGTAGGACATCTTCACCGGCCGGCCGGTGTGCAGCGCGAGCAGGCAGGCGTGCACGTGCATCGACAGGTCCTCGCGGCCGCCGAACGCGCCGCCGACGCCGGCCAGGGTCAGCCGCACCCGCTCCGGCGGCATGCCCAGCGCCGCGCAGACCTGGCGCTGGTCCACGTGCAGCCACTGGGTGGCCACGTACAGGTCGACGCCGCCGTCCTCGGCGGGCACCGCCAGCCCGGACTCCGGGCCCAGGAACGCCTGGTCCTGCATGCCGACCTCGTACTCGCCGACCACGACGACGTCCGCGGTGGGCGCGGGGTCGCCCTTGCGGACCTTGAGGTGGCGCACCAGGTTGCCGTGCGGGTGCAGGTGCGCGCTCTCCCGGCTGAGCTCGGTGACCTCGGCCGGCGCGTCGTGCACCTGGTTCCAGGTGGGGTGGCCCAGCGCCGCGCGGGCGTCGGTGACCGGCTCCCAGACGTCGTAGTCGACGACGATCCGCGCCGCGGCGCGCCGGGCGGTGTCGGGGTGGTCGGCGGCGACCAGCGCCACCGGCTCGCCCTGGTAGCGGACGACGTCGAGGGCGAGCACCGGCTGGTCGGCCAGTTCGAGGCCGTAGACCTTCTCGCCGGGGACGTCGTCGGAGGTGAGGACGGCGTGCACGCCGGGGACGGCCAGCGCCGGGCCGACGTCGATCGAGCGGATCCGGGCGTAGGGGTGGGGGCTGCGCAGCGTGACGCCCCACAGCATGTCGTCGGTCCACAGGTCGCTGGCGTAGGCGAACTCGCCGCGGACCTTGAGGACGCCGTCGGGGCGCTGCGCGTCGGTGCCGACCCCGCCGCCGCTGCCGGGGCCGGTCAGGTGGGAGGGGGCGCCGCTCGGGGCGCGGGTGGGGGTGCTCATCGCGCGTCACCTGCCATGCGGTCGGCCGCGAGCCGGACGGCGTCCAGGATCTTCTCGTAGCCGGTGCAGCGGCAGAGGTTCCCGGCCAGCGCCTCGCGGATCTCGGCGTCGGCGGGCCTGCGGCCCTCGTCGCGGGCGCGGCGGACCAGGTCGTCGGTGGCCACCAGCAGCCCGGGCGTGCAGAAGCCGCACTGGACGGCGCCGGCCTCGAGGAACGCCTCCTGGACCGGGTGCAGCCCGTCCTCGCCCGCCAGCCCCTCGACGGTGCCGACCTCCCGGCCCTGCGCCTGCCCGGCGGCGACCAGGCAGGCGCACACCGGCAGCCCGTCGAGGTAGACGGTGCACGAGCCGCACTCGCCCTGCTCGCAGGCGTTCTTCGAGCCGGGCAGGCCCATCCGCTCACGCAGCACGTACAGCAGGCTCTCGCCCTCCCAGACGTCGTCCACCTGCTGCGGCGTGCCGTTGACGGTGCAGGTCAGGCGCACGTCGGGTCCCCCTTCCGGTAGTCGGCCCAGGCCCAGGTCAGCGTGCGCCGGGCCATGACCGAGAGTGCGTGGACGCGGTAGCGGGCGGTGCCGCGGACGTCGTCGATGGGCGCCGCCGCCCCGGCCACCAGCTCGCCGAAGCGGGCGGCGGTGGCCGGCGGCAGCTCGGCGCGGGACTCCCACAGGCCGTCGAGCTCCCCGGCGAGGAACTCCTCGGCGGCGGGGGCGCGGCGCGGCGTGGGCGCCGCCGACCCGATGCCGGTGCCGACGGCGCGGCGGTCGGGGTGCAGCGCCAGCCCGAACGCGGCGACGGCGATGACCATGGCGTTGCGCGTGCCGATCTTGCTGTACTGCTGCGGGCCGGCGGGCGGGGTGATCCGCACGGCGGCGATCAGCTCGTCGTCGGCCAGCGCGGAGCGCTTGACGCCGGTGTAGAACTCGGCGACCGGGATCCGGCGGGTGCCGCGGACCGACGCCACCTCGACCTCGGCGCCGGCGGCCAGCAGCGCGGGGTGCGCGTCGCCGGCCGGGGAGGCGGTGGCCAGGTTGCCGCCGACGGTGCCCCGGTTGCGGATCTGCGGCGAGCCGATGGTGCGGGCGGCCATCGCCAGCCCCGGCAGCCGGTCGCCGAGCTCGGCGATGACCCGGGCGTAGGGGACGCCGGCGCCCAGCCGCACGGCACCGTCGTCGGGCTCCCAGGTCTGCAGCTCGGCGACCCGCGTGAGGTCCAGCAGCAGCGGCGGGCGCAGCCGGCCGAAGTTGATCCCGACCATGACGTCGGTGCCCCCGGCGATGGGCACGGCGTCGCGGTGGGCGGCCTTCGCCTCCAGCGCCTCCGCCCACGTCGTGGGCTGCAGGAAGTCCATCGTCGCTCCTGGTCGGATCAGGCGGGCCGGGTTCCCGGGGGACGGTCACGGTAGCCCCGGTTCGTTCCGGCCGGGTTGCCTGACGGCACGTGGCGACTCGCCGTGTTCACACGCGGTCGGCAGGATGCCGCGGGTGGAGACGACCGCCGACCTGCTGGTGCCCTCTGCCGATCTGCTCGTCCACGATGCCGACCTGCTCGCCACCGTCGACGACGGCCGGCGGGAGATCGCCGGCGGCTGGGTCGCCGTGACCGGCGGGGTGGTGAGCGGGGTCGGCGGGCCCGGGGACCCGCGGCCGGTCGCGGCCCGCACGGTCGACGCGCGCGGCTGCCTGGTGACGCCCGGGCTGGTCAACACCCACCACCACCTGTACCAGAACCTCACCCGCTCGTTCGCGCCCGCGCTGACCGGCGGGCTCTTCGAGTGGCTGGTCACCCTGTACCCGCTGTGGGCGCGGCTGGACGAGGAGGCCGCGTACGTGTCGGCCTACGTCGGGCTCACCGAGCTCGCGCTGGCCGGCTGCACCACCTCGACCGACCACCTCTACGTGCACCCGCGCGGTGCCGGCGACCTGATCGGCGCCGAGGTGCGCGCGGCGCAGGACCTCGGCGTGCGGTCGCACTTCACCCGCGGGTCGATGTCGCTGTCGGTGAAGGACGGCGGGCTGCCGCCGGACTCCGTCGTCCAGGACGACGACGAGGTCCTGGCCGAGTCGCAGCGCCTGGTGGACGCCCACCACGACCGCTCCCCGCACGCGCTGACCCGCATCGCGCTGGCGCCCTGCTCACCGTTCAGCGTGTCGACGGAGCTTATGACGCGGACGGCGGAGCTGGCCGAGCGGCTCGACGTCCGGCTGCACACCCACCTCGCCGAGACGCAGGACGAGGACGCGTTCTGCCTGGAGCGCTTCGGCCGCCGCCCGGTCGACTACCTGGCCGACGTCGGCTGGATGTCCGACCGGGTGTGGCTGGCCCACGTGGTGTGGCCCTCGGCCGAGGAGGTGACCCGGCTCGGCGCTGCGCGGGTGGGTGCCGCGCACTGCCCGTCGTCGAACATGGTGCTGGGCAGCGGCCTGTCGCCGGTGGCCGAGCTGCGGGCGGCCGGGGCGCCGGTGGGGCTGGGCGTGGACGGGTCGGCGTCGGCGGACGCGGCGTCGCTGTGGCTGGAGGCCCGGACGGCGATGCTGCAGGGCAAGCTGCGGCACGGCGCCGGGTCGTTCGGCGCCCGCGACGCGCTGGAGATCGCCACCCGCGGCGGCGCCGCCTGCCTCGGGCGCACCGGCGAGATCGGGGAGCTGTCGGTGGGCGCGTGCGGCGACCTGGCCGTCTGGCCGCTGACCGGGCCGGCGTTCGCGGGTGCGCTGAGCGACCCGGTGGAGGCGTGGCTGCGCTGTGGGCCGGTGGCCGCGCGGCACACCGTCGTCGGCGGGCGGTTCGTGGTGGAGGACGGCGTGCCCGTGCACCCCGGCCTCGACGAGCAGCTCGCCGTCCACCGCCGGGTGAGCGAGCGCATCCAGGCGACCCTGTAGTCGCCTTTCGCGCGCGAAAGGCGGATCAGAGGGCGGCGGCGAGGGCCTCGAGGTCGTCGAGGGTGCCGTCGACGTGCGGGGACACCCGCAGCACCCAGCCGGTCAGCTCCGCCGGCGCGCGACCGGGCTCGACCGCCGTGGTGACGACGCCGTGCTCGGTGAGCAGCCGCGCCCGGGTGGCGACGACGTCGACGCCGTCCGGCGGGCGCAGCGTCGTGGTCGCGGTCGGCTCGTCGAGCGGCTCCACCACCCGCCAGCCGCCGGCGCCGTCGAGGACCCGCCGCGCCGCCCGGCCCAGCGCGGCCAGCCGCTCGCGCACCCGGTGCGGGCCCGCGGCCAGGTGCTCTCCGACGGCGAGGACCAGCCCGACGCGGCCGGCCACGTGCGCCTCGCCGCTCTCCAGCGCGCGCAGGGGCGGCAGGTCGGCCGGGGCGGGGAGGGCCGGGACCAGCTCCGCGGCCACCGCCGGCCGCGCGCACAGGACACCGACCCCGCGCGGGCCGGCCAGCCACTTGCGCGAGGTCGAGTAGACGACGTCGGCGCCGAGGTCGACGTCGACGTGCCCGAGCGACTGGGCGGCGTCGAGCACCAGCGGCACGCCGTGCGCCCGGCACAGCGCCGCGACCTCGGCCGCCGGCTGGACGACGCCGCGGTGGCTGGCCACGTGCGTGAGGTGCACGAACCGCGGCGGGCCGGCGGCCAGCGACCGCTCGAGCGCGGCGACGTCGACCCGCCCGTCGCCGTCGACGGCCATCGGCTCGGGCACCAGCCCCGCGGCGCGCAGCAGGGCGGCGTTCGGCGCGTACTCCCCGGGCGGGCAGGCCACCCGCGTGCCGGCCGGCAGCCGCCAGGCGGCCAGCAGCGCGGTGAGCGCGGCCTGCGCGGACTCCACGAAGACGACGTCGGCGGCGGCCATGCCGACCAGCCCGCCGATGACGCTGCGGCCCTGCTGGAGCAGGTCGCCCGCGGTCGCCTCGGCCACGTAGCCGCCGAGCTCCGCCTCGTGCCGGGCGTGGTGCGCGACCGCCTCGAGCACCCGGTTGCTCTGCCGGCTGCAGGCCGCCGAGTCCAGGTGCCGGCCCGCCGGGCGGGGGCGGGCGGCGCGCCAGGAGTCGGCGAGGTCGTCGTGGGGGAGCAGCAGGTCGAGCGCGGTCACTCCCTGACGCTAGGACAGCTGCCCGCGGACGATGGAGACCCCGGAGTGGGCCGGGTCGCCGTCGAGCGGCTCCACCGAGACGTCGACGACCGGGTACTCGGCCAGGTCCAGGCCCGCGGGCAGCTCGAACTCCTCGGTGCCCGCGCGGACGACGCCCAGCGGGACCAGCCCGGACACCGACTCCGTCAGCAGCCACGCCTCGTAGTAGCCCTCCTCCGGCGCGCCGGCGGTGAGCTCGACCTGCAGCACCCGCGTGCCGTCGGCCCGCTCGACCACCTCGGCGCGTCCGGAGGCGTCGCTGCCCTCCAGCGGGTCGAGCACGGTCGCGGCGACCGGCTCCCCGGCGTCGTCCCGGTTGCCGAGCGCGACCGCCCCGGCGCCGATGGCCAGCCCCGCCACCAGCGCCGCCGCGGCGGCGAGCGCCAGCCGCGACCGCCGCGGCCGCAGCGGCACGACCGGCACGACCGGCACGACCGGCGCGACCGGCGCGACCGGCGGGATCGGCTCGTCCGGCTCGTGGGGCACCGGCTCCTCGGGCACCGGCGGGGCCCCGGGGACGGGCGGCGCCACCGGGACGACGTCGGGCACCGGGCCGGCCGGGGGCCCCGACGCCGCGACGACGCCCGGGCGCGGCGCCACGCGCACGCCGGTGGCCGCGGCGATCCCCGCCCACAGCGACGGCGGCGGCGCGACCGGCGGCCCGGAGGCGGCGAGCTCCGGCACGGCCAGCGCGTCGACGGCCCGGCGCAGCCGCGCCACCTCGGCGCCGCAGGCCGCGCAGCCGGCCAGGTGCGCGGCGTCGTCGGGGAGCGGCTCGCCGAGCGCGGCCAGCGCGAGGTCCTCAGGCGTGCAGTGCGGCACCGCCCACCTCCAACCGGTCGCGCAGGCGCTCGAGGGTGCGCCGGATGTGGCTCTTGACCGTCCCCAGCGGCAGGCCGGTGCGCTCGGCGATCTGCACGTGCGTGAGGTCGGCGAAGAAGGCGAGCTCGATGATGCCGCGCTGCGGCTGGCCGAGGCGGTCCAGCTCGCCGAGCAGCAGCACCCGGTCGGCGACCGTGCTGTCCACCGGGGCCTGTCCGCCGGGCGGCGCCGCCTGAGCCTCGGCCAGCGCGGCCTCGGCGGCGCGCCGCTGGCGGTCCCGCCGCGCCCACGTGTCGGCGATCTTGTGGCGGCAGATGCCGACCAGCCAGCCCGGCAGCGGGCCCTGGTCGGCGCGGTAGCCGGCCCGGCCGGTCCAGGCGGAGACGAAGGTCTGCTGGGTGACGTCCTCGGCGTCGGGCCCGGGGCCGAACGCGCGCACCCCCATGCCGTGCACCAGCGCCGCCCACCGCTCGTAGGCCCAGGCCAGCGCCTGCTCCTCGCCCGCGGCGAAGCGCCGGGCGACCTCGGCGTCGTCCGGCTCGGCCGCGCCCGAGGGCGCCGGCTCCGCCTGGCTGTCCACCGCACCGACCCTAGGGCCCGTCCGGTCGATCCGGGATGGCCTTCCTGCAGGGGCCCGCCGCGAGCGTGCGAGCGGTGGGGGGCAGGGAGGTCCTTCGACCGTCATGCGACCGGCTCCGCCACGACGACGACGTTGTCGCGGTAGCCGCCGACGTCGGGGAGGAACGGTCCGCCGCAGGTGACCAGCGTCAGCCGCGGCGGCCCCTCGCGCGTGAAGAGCAGGTCCACCGGCAGCGCCTGCTTGTCGAGCAGCTCGCGCGCGACCACCCGCCACCGCGTCGTCGCGCCGGCGACGTCGGTGACGAGCACCTCCTGCCCCGGCTCGGCCGAGCGCAGTCGGGCAAGCGCGCCCAGGCCCTGCTCGGCGTCGTCGACGTGGCCGGCGAGGACCGCGGAGCCGGGCGCCCCGGGTGCCGGGCCGAACCGGTACCAGCCGGCCCGGGCGACGTCGTCCGGCAGCGCCATCTGCCCGTCGCCGGCGACCCCGGCCGGGTCGACCGGCGCGTCGACGCCGAGCGCGGGCACCTGCAGCCGGACGGGCGGGACGACAGCGGGTGCCGGCGCCGGGGCGGCGTCGCGGACGGCCGGCCCCGGCGCCGGAGGGGGAGCGGCCGGTGTGCCGAGCACCTGCTCGACCGGCGCGCCCGCCGCCGCCGGGGGCCGGGTCAGCTCCCACGCGGTGGGCACGCCCACGGCGAGGGCCAGGCCCAGGGCCACGCCGGCGGCGGCGGGTCGCACGTCAGGCCCGGGTGGTGGCCAGCCGGCGGGCGGCCAGGCCGGCGCCGACCAGGCCGAGGGCGGACAGGCCGAGCAGCGGCAGCGGCAGGCCGTCGTCGTCGGCCAGCCCGGCGCTGCCGCCGGGGACCCCGGACGGCGCCGAGTGCCCGCCGCCGATCGTCTGGACGGCGAGCTCGAAGCCGGCGTCCTGCGAGCCCCACGCGTAGACGACCGTCGTGGCGCCCTCCGTGACCGCGAGGTCGGCCGGGCCGAGCGCCACGGTGGAGGTGCCCGCCAGGACGACGTCGGCGCTGACCGTGCCGGCCGGCACCTCGAGCGACGCCTCGTCGGGGTTGGCGAGGTCCGGCGCGACCACCTGGCCGCCGGCGCGAACGTCGACCGCCGGGGCGGCCGCCACGTGCCGCACCACGACCCGGCCCTGGCCCGCGGGGACCGCGGCGGTGTCGTTGACGAACGGGGTGAGCGCCGGCTGCCCCTCCGCGGTCAGGTGCGCGACCACGGTGGCGTTCGCGCCGGCAGGCACCGCGACGCCGTCCGCGGACAGCAGCGGCGTGCCCGAGCCGTCGGCGGCGTCGGCGGGGAACAGCGCCAGGTCGTAGGAGCCCGCCGGCAGCGACAGCGGGTCGGTGAGCGTGCCGGGCTGGAAGTCGTCGACCAGCCGCTCGCCGTTGGCGTACACGTCGACCGGGGTGTCCGGGACGGCGTGCAGCACAGAGACGGTGGCGGTGTCGGCCGCTGCGGCCGGCGTGGCGCCCAGCGCGACGAGCGCGCCGGCTCCGGCGACGGTGGCGAGGCCGAGGGTGCGGGTCCGGGTCACGGGGTCCTCCGGTGTCGGGGTGCTGACACCTCCTCTTCCGGCGTCCCCGCAGGTCCGGATGCAGGTCCCGCCTTCCGCGCGCGAAAGGCGGGACTAGGCCGGAACCGAGAGGGACACGGCGAAGTCGCCGTCCGGGTCGGTCCACCAGTGCGTCGTCCGCAGGCCGGCCGCCGCCAGCTCGGCCTCGACGCCCTCCCGGCGGAACTTCGCCGACACCTCGGTGCGCATCTCCTCGCCCGCGGCGAAGCGCACGGTCAGGTCCAGCGCCAGCACGGTGACCACCTGCGCGGTCCGCGCGCGCAGCCGCATCTCGATCCACTCGTCCGCCGGGTCCCACACCGCGACGTGGTCGAACGCCGCCGGGTCGAAGTCGGCGCCGAGCTCGCGGTCCAGCACCCGCAGCACGTTGCGGTTGAACTCCGCGGTGACGCCGGCGGCGTCGTCGTAGGCGCGGACTAGCCGGCCGGGGTCCTTGACCAGGTCGGTGCCGAGCAGGAAGGAGTCACCGGGCGCGAGCGTGCCGGCCAGCTCGGCCAGGAACGCCGCCCGCGGGCCGGGTTCGAGGTTGCCGATCGTCGAGCCGAGGAAGGCCACCAGCCGCCGCCCGCCGCGGGGCAGCAGGCCCAGGTGCGCGGTGAAGTCCCCGACGACGGGGTCGACGGCGATGCCCGGGTACTCGGCGGTGACCGCCTCCGCGGCGGCGGCGAGCACCGACGGGTCGACGTCGCAGGGGACGAACCGCCGCAGCGTGCCGGCCCGGGTCAGCGCGTCCAGCAGCAGGCGGGTCTTCTCCGACGTGCCGCTGCCCAGCTCGACGAGCACCTCGGCGCCGGAGGCCGCGGCGACCTCCCCGGCGTGCGCGGCCAGCACCGCCCGCTCGGCGCGGGTCGGGTAGTACTCGGGCAGCCGGGTGATCTCGTCGAACAGCTCGCTGCCGCGGGCGTCGTAGAACCAGCGCGGCGGCAGTGCCTTCGGCGTCGCGGTCAGCCCGGCGAGGGCGTCGGCGCGCAGCGCGGCCGCGACGTCGGCGGGGGCGAGGTGGCGGGTCGTCGTCACGGGTCTCCTCGGCTCGCGGGCGGGTCAGGTCAGCGGGGTGACGGTCAGGCCGTCCGGGGTCACCTCGACCAGCGAGCGGTCGGGCACGTCGGTCCACGCGGGGTCGTCGTCCCAGGGTTCGCTGGCCACCGCCGTCCCCTCGGCGGTGACCAGGGCGGAGAGCGTGTCGCCCCAGGTCGTGGCCAGCAGCCGGGTGCCGTCGGCGGCGAGCAGGTTGAGCCGCGCGGCGGGGTCGGCGGCGGCCACCTCGCGCACGGTGTCGCCGAGCCGGTCCGGGCCGCGGGAGAACACGAGCGCGGCCAGCAGCGCGCTGTCCACCGTCGACTCGGCGTCGCGCACCGGCGGGAGCACCGCGCGGTCGACCCGGCCGTTGTGCGACAGCAGCCAGCGGCCGTCGGTGAACGGCGCCGCGGCGCTCTCCTCCAGCGGCATGCCCACCGTCGCCGAGCGGACCGCGGCCACCACGCACCCGGACTCCAGCACCGGCGCCACCGAGGCGAACGACGGGTCGGCCCACAGCGGCCGCGCCGAGCGCCACCGCACCGGCTCCGCCCGACCGGGGGCGAAGAAGCCGACGCCCCAGCCGTCGGCGTTCACGGTGCCGTACCGCTGCCGCCGCGGCGCCCAGGACTGCGCCAGCAGCGACGACGGCGGCTCGAGGACCAGCGAGGCCACCGACCGCGGCCGCCCCAGCCAGGCGAGGTGACGGCACACGGTCAGGCACCCGCCTCGTCGACGTCCCACGCCAGCCGGATGCCGCTGAACACCTGCCGCCGCACCGGGTGGTCCCAGTTGCGGAACGACGGCCGCAGGATGGAGGGGTCCACCGCCCACGAGCCGCCGCGCAGCACCCGGTAGTCGCCGCCGAAGAAGGGCGCCGAGTAGTCGGCGTAGAGCATCGGCGTGAACCCGGGATAGGCCTCGAAGCCCGACGACGTCCACTCCCAGACGTCGCCGACCGCCTGCTCCACGCCGTACGCCGACGCACCCGCCGGGTAGGCGCCCACCGGCGCCGGGCGCAGCGCCGACCCGCCCAGGTTGGCCAGCGCCGGCGTCGGGCCGGCGTCGCCCCAGGGCCAGCGGCGCCGGCGGCCGGTCGCCGGGTCCCACGCGGCGGCCTTCTCCCACTCCGCCTCGGTGGGCAGCCGGGCGCCGGCCCACGCCGCGTACGCCTCGGCCTCGAAGAACGTGACGTGCTGGACCGGCTCGTCGGGCGGGACGTCCTCGAGCACGCCGAAGCGGGTGCGGGCGCCGCCCGGGCCCCAGTACAGCGGCCGCTCGAGCCCGGCCTCCTGCCGGTGCGCCCAGCCCCGCGGCGACCACCAGCCGGGGGTGTCGTAGCCGCCGTCGGCGACGAACGCCGCGTACTCGGCGTTGGTCACCGGCACCCGGCCGATGCGGAAGGCGGGCACGTCGACCACGTGCGCGCCGCGCTCGTTGTCCAGCGCGAACGGCTCGTCGGCGGCGTCCACGCCCATCACGAACGGCCCGGCGGGCACGGGCACCGACGTCCCGGCCACCCCGGGCCGGCCGGCCGGCAGCGGGCCGCCCGTGCCCAGCACCGGCGGACCGACGCGCAGCCCGAGCGTCTGCAGCATCGTCTCGGTGTGCTGGGCCTCGTGGCTGACGACCATCGCGACGTCGAACGGGTCGTCGTCCGGCCCGGCGCGCCCGATCCGGTCGAGCACCCGGCCGCGCACCTCGGCGACGAACGAGCGCGCCTCCACCGGCGGCAGCAGCGGCAGCCGGTCCCGGACCGCGCGCGGGTGGGTGAAGGCGTCGTAGAGCGCCTCGACGGCGGGCGGGAGCAGGCCGGCGCGGCGGGCGTCGCCGTGGCGCAGCAGCCACAGGTCCTCCTGCTGGCCGACGTGCGCGAGGTCCCACACCAGCGGGCTCATCAGCGGGCTGTGCTGGCGCAGCAGCTCGGGCTCGTCGAGGTCGGTGAGCAGCAGCGTCCGCTGCCGGGCGGTCTCCAGTTCGCGGGCGAGCCGCTCGTGCGTCGTGCTCACGGGTGCACCTCCGGGTCGACGGGGGCGGTCTCGGTGGCGGTCTGCGGGGCGGTCTCGGTGGCGGCGGCCAGGGCGGCCGCGGGGCCGCCGGCGCCGGCGGCGCCGGCCAGGACGTCGCCGGGGCCGCGGCCGCGCCCGGCCAGCCCGGCGAGCGCGGCGACGTCGTCACGCAGGTCCGGGTCGACGGCGGGCAGCGCGGCGGCCAGGCAGCGCACCGCGGCGGCGCGCAGCTCCGGGTCGGCCAGCCCGTCGCGGGCGGCGCGGGTCCAGGCGCCGGCGACCGGCGCGGTCGCCTCGGCGGCGGCGTCGGCGGCGGCGGGGTCGTCGAGCAGCGCCGCGGTGACCGCGGCCAGCGCCGGCCACCACGGCTCGGGGGCGGCGTCGAGGTAGCGGATCTCCAGGTAGCCGCGCAGCCGCACCGGCGGGAACAGCGTGGACAGGTGGTAGTCCAGGTCGGCCGGGGTGGGCCGGCGCCCGCCCAGCGGGACCGCGCCGGTCACCCAGTCGGCGAAGCGGGTGCGGGTCAGCACCGGCTCGGCGTCGCCGGTGTCCGGGTCGCGGACCAGCATCACCGGCGCGGCCAGCGCGTACGCCGCCCACTCGCCGGCCGGGTCGGCGCCGCCGAGGATGGGGCCGCAGCGCGCCTGGTCGAGGGCGCCCCACACCTGCTGCCGCGTCGAGCGCCAGCCGGTGACCCGCCCGCCGAGCAGCGGCGAGCACGCCGAGACGGCGACCAGCACCGGGCCGAGCTGGTGGGCCAGCGCCACGCGGCGGCTCCACCCGCTGCGCGGGCCGGCGTTCAGGTTGACCTGCAGCGACGCGGTCGCGGTCATCATCGCCGTCCCGGCCGGGCCGCAGCCGACGGCGGTGAAGTGCCGCTCCATCGCGCGGTAGCGCGGCGCGGGGCTCACCCGGGCCGGGCGGCGCAGCGGGTCGGCGCCCACCGGCGCCAGCCCGAGCCGGTGGGGGGCCAGCGCGGCGGCGAGGACGGCGCGGTCGGCGCGCAGCGCGGCCACCGCGGCCGCGGCGCCGGGCAGCGGCGGCCCGGACAGCTCGACCTGCCCGCCGGGCTCCAGGGTCACCCGGCTGCCGCCGGGCAGCGGCGGCACCCCGGCCACCGCGGCGCACACCCGGTCCCAGGGCACCCGGGCGGCCGGGGCGTCGAGGTCGACCAGGTGCGCCTCGAGCTCCAGGCCGACCCGGCCGACCGGACCGGGCCGCAGCGCGGTGGCGGTGACGGTGGCGACGGCGGTCTCGAGGTCGAGCGCGGTGCGCTCCTCGACGGCAGGGCCCACGGGGCCCACCCCCTCCAGGTCCGGACCGGTCGCGAACGACCGCGGGTCGGTGCGGGGGCGGCCTCGCGCAGGGGCCGTCCTCGGCTGACATCCATGCACTACACGGCGCCTGTGACAACCCCCGGGGCCGGAGGACGCACCGCGCCGTCGTCCGGTGTTCGCGCGAGGATCGTCCGGTGGATGCCCCCCGGGACCGGGACGCCGCGGGGCGGGCCCGCAACGCCCGGCCGCGCGACGCCCTCGGCCGCC
The DNA here is from genome assembly GCF_054050655.1 of Geodermatophilus sp. SYSU D00663. Taxonomy (NCBI): domain Bacteria; kingdom Bacillati; phylum Actinomycetota; class Actinomycetes; order Geodermatophilales; family Geodermatophilaceae; genus Geodermatophilus; species Geodermatophilus sp. SYSU D00663. The sequence goes on from NZ_JBJGZT010000002.1 coordinate 25,243, forward strand.
CGCTGCCCCGCGGCGCGGTGGGCGAGGAGCGCGCGCCGGAGGGGGTGCCGCGCACGCCGGACGAGGCGCTGACCGAGGCGCAGCGGCTGCTCGACGCCGGGCGCCCGTTCCACGCCCACGAGGTGCTGGAGGACGCGTGGAAGGCCGCGCCCGAGCACGAGCGGCAGCTGTGGCGCGGGCTGGCGCAGCTCGCCGTCGGGCTGACCCACGCCGCCCGCGGCAACGGGCGCGGCGCCGCCCGGCTGGTCGAGCGCGGCGCGGGCAACGTGGCGCCCTACGCGGCCGCGCCGCCGCACGGGATCGACGTCGCGGGCCTGGTGGCCTGGGCGCGGGAGCCGCTCGCCGCCGACCGGCCGTTCCGGCTGCGCGGCCGGGACTGACCCCACCGGGCGCGTCCGCGGACGTGCACGGTGGGTCAGCCGTGCTCGGCCAGCAGCGCGCGGGCGCGGGCGGCGAACGGCGCGAGGCCGAACGCGTCGCAGATCTCCAGCGCCCGCCGCAGCTCCGCCGCCGCGCCCGGCCCGCCGAGCAGCCCGAGCACGCCGCCGCGGTAGAGCGCGGTCGGACCGAGGACGGTCGTGCCCGCCCACAGCACCACCACGGTGTCGCCGTAGCTCTCCAGCGCCGGCAGCTGCGCGGCGGCGAGGTCGCGGTCGCGCAGCTCCAGGGCGGCGTCGGCGAGCAGCACCGCCCGCACCGGCTCGCGGGCGCCGTGCGCGGGGAACGCGAGCCACCGCTCGACGACGGCGTGCGCCTGCTCCCGCCGCCCGGCCTGGGCGTGGGCCAGCGCGAGGACCGACAGGAACCCGGCGTCGACGGTCGCGGCCAGGTCGACCACCTCGGGCACCAGCGCGCCCATCCGGCGCTCGTGCCAGGCGGCGATGCCCTCGATCGTCTGCCGCGACATCCGGGTGACGTCGGCGGCGGCCGGGGAGGTGGTCGGCGCCTCGCGGACGGCGGCGTCGGCCAGCCGGCGGGCGCCGTCGGCGTCGCCGCGGGCCAGCGCGAGCCCCGCGGACCACCAGGCGTCCAGCTGCAGCAGGTCGCCGTCGCCGCGCCGGGTGGCCAGCTCGGTGAACCGGCGGGACACCGCCGCGGCCTCGTCGGCCTGCACGGTCTCGGTCAGCGCGCAGCGCAGCAGGTGCAGGGCGGTGGCCTCGGCGGCGGGGTCGCCGGCCGACTCGCGCAGCAGCGCCCGGGCCAGCTCCACCCGCTGCGCCGCGTGCGCCGGCGTCCAGTCGGCCACGAACCGGGCCACCCGCGCCCGCGGCCGCGCGGACGGGACGTCGCCGGCCGCGGCGAGCGCGCGGTCGGCCAGCTCCCGGCCGCCCGCCTCGCCGGTGGAGGACCGCTGCACCGCCAGCGCGGCGAGGACGGCCGAGGCCAGCTCCGGCGGCAGCGCGTCGGCGCCGGCCGCGGCCTCCTCCAGCAGCGCGACGTCGGTGGCCGCCGGCGCGCCGACCGACGCCCAGTAGCCACCCAGCCCGCCGCCGGCGGAGGCGACGGCGGCGCGGGCCAGCCGCGGCGCGTCGCCGATCCCGCGGGCGAGGTCCGCCGCCGCGCGCAGCGCCGCGCCGCTCTCCTCCAGCAGCCCCAGCCTGCGCAGCGCCCGGCCGCGCAGCAGGTGCAGGTCCGCCGCCAGTGCCGCCTCCCCGGGCGGGACGTGCGCGAGCCCCCGGTCGGCCAGCGCGGCGGCCTCCTCCACGCCGGCCCGGTCCAGCGCCTCGCGGGCGGCCCGGAGGCACGCGCGGGCGGCCACCGGGTCCGGCCCGCCGGCCGCGGCCTCGCTGCGGTGCACCGCGATGGCGCCGGCCGCGGTCGCCGCCGCGGGCCCGGCCTCCAGGACGTCGGCCGTCCGGCCGTGCACGCGCGCCCGCTCGACCGGCCCGAGGTCGGTCAGCAGCACCTCGCGCACCAGGTCGTGCGCCACGCGCACCCGGCCGGGGGAGGTCTCGACCAGCAGGCCCGCGGACAGTGCCGTCGTCACCCCGCCGTCGTCGCCGGACACGACGGCGGCCAGCAGGCCGACCGGCACGTCCCGGCCCGCGACGGCGGCTGCGGCCAGCGCGTCGCGCGCGGGCGCGGGCAGCGCGGCCAGCCGCAGCCGGACGACGTCGCGGACCCCGGCCGGCACGGCCTCCCCGGCCGACGGCGGCAGCGCGGCCAGCTCGGTGACGAAGAACGGGTTGCCGCCGGTGCGCTCGGCCAGCGCGGCGACGACGGCGCCGGCCGGGGCGTCCCCGCGCAGCCCGGTGACCAGGTCGGCGACCTCGTCGGCGGCCAGCCCGGCCAGTCGCAGCCGCCGCGCGCCGGGCAGCCGGGCGGCCAGGCCCAGCACGCGGGTGAGCACCGGGTCGGCGGTGGCCTCCTCGCGGCAGGTCACCGCCAGCAGCAGCCGGCTGCCGTGCAGCTGGGACAGGACCACCTCGAGCACGTGCAGGGAGTCGCGGTCGGCCCACTGCAGGTCGTCGAGGACGACGAGCAGCGGCCGCTCGGCGGCGAGGGCGTGCAGCCGGCGGGCGGTGTCCAGGCCGAGGGCGAAGCGGGCGCCGGTGTCCGCGCCGAGCGCCGCCTCGGGCAGCCCGCCGAGCACCTGCTGCCAGGGCCAGTACGGCGGCGCGCCGCCGATCTCGGCGCACCGCCCCCAGCGGACGGCGGCCCCGGCGCGGGCGGCGAACGCCTCGACCAGCCGGGTCTTGCCGATGCCCGGCTCGCCGGTGACGACGACGGCGGTGCCGCGGCCCGCGCCCGCGGCCGCCCACGCCGCCGCCAGCGCGGCGAGCTCGCCGGGCCGGCCGACGAAGCCGTCCCCGGCCGGCTCGGCCCGTGGCGCTTGCACGGCGGCGGGTGCCGGGGTACGCGCCGGGGCGGCCAGCGCGGCGTCCTGGCGCAGGACGGCGGCCTCGACGTCGCGCAGCTCGGCCGAGGCGTCCAGGCCCAGCTCGTCGGCGACCCGCTCCCGCGTGCGGCGCAGCACGTCCAGCGCGTCACCCTGCCGCCCGGCCCGGTACAGCGCCCGGGCCAGCAGCGCGGCGGTGTGCTCCCGCAGCGGGGCGACGGCGGCCGCCGCGGTGAGGTCGGGCACCAGCTCCGCGCCCGCGCCCAGCGCCAGCCGGGCCTCGGCCAGCCGCTCGACGGCGACCAGCCGCAGCTCCTCCAGCCGCGCCACCGCCGGGACGACGTCCGCCACGTCGGCGACGTCGGCGTAGGGCCGGTCCTGCCACAGCGCCAGCGCCTCGGTGAGCAGCCGGGCGGCCTCCCGGTCGTCGGCGGCGGTGCCGGCGGTGACCAGGTCGGCGAAGGCGTGCGCGTCGACGGCGGTGCGCGGCAGGACCAGCGCGTAGCCGTCCCCGCGGGTGACCAGCACGGCGGCGTCCCGGGCGCCGCGGCCGGGGTCAAGCAGCCGGCGCAGGCGGCTGACGTGGCCCTGCAGGGTCGTCGTCGCGGTGGCCGGCGGGACGCCGCGCCACAGCCGGTCGGCCAGCGCGGCCGCCGGCACGGTCCGGCCCTCGGCGGCGGCGAGCAGCGCGAGGACCTCGGCGGGCCGGCGCCCGCCGAGGTCCACCGCGGCGCCGTCGCGGAGCAGCCGCGTCGGCCCGAGCACGTCCAGCCGCAGGTCCACGGCCGGGGAGGGTAGGTGGTCCGGGCCCTCCCGGGGCTCAGGCGGCTCGCGTGCCGCCGTCGGGGGACCGGCGCAGCGGCGCGACCCGCCACCAGGCGAGCGCGGCGAGCAGCAGCGTGACGGCCCCCGCGGCGCCGGTCTCCGTGGAGAGCCACTCGGTGGGCCCGCTGTCGGCGGTCAGCGGGGCGAGCACGTGGTAGAGCAGCGCGTTGAGCACCGCGTGCGCCAGCACGCCGGGCCAGATGCCCCAGCGCAGCTGCATCGAGGCGAGCGCGGCGCCCAGCGAGGTGGTGCCCACGGTCAGGCACAGCAGCGCGAACGGCACCGGGATCCCGGCGGGCGCGCCGCCGAGGAAGAGCACCAGCGGCCAGTGGAACAGCGACCAGGCCAGCCCGCTGACCAGGACGACGGTGCGCGGGCCGGCGACCTCGGCCAGGCGCTGCACCAGCAGGCCGCGCCAGCCGACGTCCTCGGCGAGCGCGAGGGCGACGTAGGGCAGGACCAGCACCGTCAGGCCGAGCGCCACCGTCGGCGTCAGCCCCTCGGAGGCGAAGCCGGCCAGCCCGGTGGCCCACAGCAGGCCGCCGGCGGCCAGCGTCGGCAGCAGGGCCCACAGCCAGGCGGTGCCGAGGTTGCGCCACGACGTCCGGCGGAAGCCCCAGCCGGGCCGGCGCAGCGTCCCGGCGGTGACCAGCCGGGCGAGGACGGCGGCCACCAGGGGGATCAGGGCCTGGCCGAACAGCAGCGCCTGGACCAGCGGCGGCTCCTGGTCGACGTGCGCGACGTCGGCGTCCGCGGCCGCCGCGACGGCGGTCGTCAGGGTGAGCAGGCCGGCGGTGGCGCCGAGGAAGACGCCGATCTCCCGCCACGGCGACGGGCGGGCCGCGGGCGCGGCCGGCGGGGCGGACGGGGACGGGGCGGACAGGGACGGGGCGGTGCTCATGGCGGCTCCAGGGGAGGTCGGTCTCGATCGGCGCCCACCGTCGGAGCCGGTGCTGGTCGGGGACTGGTCGGCCGCTGGCGGGGGCGGGACCAGCGGCCCACCAGCGCGCGGGCGCACCGTGCGGGGCATGGAGCCGCTCGACGCCGTCCCCCCGCCCGGTCCTCCCGCCGCCGAGGCGGTGACCGTCCCGCCCGGCTGCCCGCCGCGCCGGCTCGTGGCCCGGGGCGCGGACGTGGTGCTCGTCGTCACCGCCGGCCGCCCGCTGGTCGCGGTCGGCTCCGGGCCGGCGCGGCCGCGCCCGGCCGGCTCGGCCGTCGTCTGCCCGCGGGGCGTGCCCTGGTCGGTGGGCGGCGGGGACGCCGCGGCGCGGGTGGTCGTCGTCGCCGTCCCGGCCGGGCCGCAGGCCGCCCTGGCCACGCTGCTCGGCCCACCGCCGCTCGACGGGGCCGCGCTGGTGGCGGCCGCCGCCGACGGCGGCCTGGAGGTCGTGCTGGAGCCGGTCCCCGGCGCCTGACGCGGCGCGCGCCCGGCGGTGTCACGATCGGGGTGTGAGCAGCGACACAGCAGCGGACCCGACCGCCCTCGGCGAGCCGGCCGCCGTCCCGCGCGGGCCGGTCACCTCGGCCTCCTACTCGATCACCGTGCGGCTGACCGCCGACGGCGACCCGGCGAGCATCGGCCGGATCGCAACGGCGGTGGGCGAGGCCGGCGGCGCGGTGACCGCCATCGACGTCGTCGACTCCCGGCCCGACGGGCTGACCGTCGACGTGACCTGCTCGGCCGCCGACGCCGCGCACTCCGAGGAGATGGTCACCGCGCTCGGCGCCGTGCCCGGGGTGGCCGTGCGCAAGGTCAGCGACCGCACGTTCCTGCTGCACCTCGGCGGCAAGCTCGAGGTGGCCTCCAAGGTGCCGCTCAAGACCCGCGACGACCTGTCGATGGCCTACACGCCCGGGGTGGCGCGGGTGTGCCTGGCGCTGGCCGAGCACCCCGAGGACGTGCGCCGGCTGACCATCAAGGGCAACACCGTCGCCGTCGTCACCGACGGGTCGGCCGTCCTGGGCCTGGGCGACCTCGGGCCCGGCGCCGCCCTGCCGGTGATGGAGGGCAAGGCGGCGCTGTTCAAGCGGTTCGCCGACATCGACGCCTGGCCGATCTGCCTGGACACCCAGGACGTCGACGAGATCGTGCGCACCGTCGAGCTCATCGCGCCCGGCTTCGGCGGCATCAACCTCGAGGACATCGCCGCGCCGCGCTGCTTCGAGATCGAGGCCCGGCTGCGCGAGCGGCTCGACGTCCCGGTCTTCCACGACGACCAGCACGGGACGGCGATCGTGGCGCTGGCCGCGCTGCGCAACGCCCTGCGTGTGGTGGACAAGCGGCTGGCCGACGTGCGGATCGTCGTCGCCGGGGCCGGCGCCGCCGGGACGGCGATCGTGCACCTGCTGCTCGCCGCCGGCGCCGGGCAGGTGCTCGTGTGGGACCGGGAGGGGATCCTCTCGCCGGACGACGAGCGGCTGTCCTCGGCCAAGGCCGACCTCGCGCGGCGCACCAACGCCGCGGGCGTGCGGGGCGAGCTGCCCGACGCGCTGGCCGGCGCCGACGTGTTCATCGGGGTGAGCGCCGGCAACGTGCTGCCGGTGGAGGCGCTGGCCGCCATGGCCGAGCGGGCGGTGGTCTTCCCGATGGCCAACCCGACGCCGGAGGTCGACCCGGTCCGGGCCCGGCAGCACGCCGCCGTCGTCGCCTCGGGCCGGTCGGACCTGCCCAACCAGATCAACAACGTGCTGGCCTTCCCCGGCGTCTTCCGCGGGCTGCTGGACGCCCGCGCCACCGAGATCAGCACCGGGATGCTGCTGGCAGCGGCCGACGCGCTGGCGGCGATCGTCCGCGACGACCAGCTCAACGCCAACTACATCATCCCGAGCGTGTTCGACCCCGCCGTCACGCAGGCGGTGGCCGCCGCGGTCGCCGACGCCGCCCGCGCCGAGCCGGGCGCGACCGCGACGGTCACCGACCGGACGTCGTTCGTCGGGTGAGCGCCGCGCGGACGGGCGCCGCGCACTTCCGCGGGAGTGCACCCGTCCGGGGACGACGGGAGGCGGCGACGGCGGGGATCATGGCCGGGTGCCCGAGTTGCCCGAGGTGGAGGCGCTGGCCGCGTTCCTGCGCGAGAACGCCGTCGGCCGGGTGGTCGCGCGCGCCGACCTGACCGCGCTGCAGGCGCTCAAGACGTTCGACCCGCCGCTGTCGGCCCTGGCCGGGCTGGAGGTCACCGGCGCAGCCCGGCACGGCAAGTTCCTCGACCTCGACGTCTCCGGGCTGCACCTGGTCGTGCACCTCGCCCGCGCCGGGTGGCTGCACTGGCGCACCGGCCTGCCCACCGCGCCGCCCAGGCCCGGCAAGGGGCCGCTCGCCCTGCGCGTCCACCTCGACGACGGCAACGGCTTCGACCTCACCGAGCAGGGCACCCGCAAGAGCCTCGCCGTCCACCTGGTCCGCTCGCCGTCGGAGGTCCCCGGCATCGGCCGGCTCGGCCCCGACGCCCTCGCCGTCGACCGCGAGCAGTTCGCCGCGCTGCTGGCCGGGCGGCACGCGCAGCTCAAGGGCACGCTCACCGACCAGACCGTGCTGGCCGGCGTCGGCAACGCCTACTCCGACGAGATCCTGCACGCCGCCCGGCTCTCGCCGTTCAAGATGGCCGACAGGCTCTCCGACGACGAGCTGGTCCGGCTGTACGACGCGCTGCGGGCCACGCTCACCGACGCGCTGGAGCGCCAGGTCGGCCAGGCGGCGGCGACGCTCAAGGGGGAGAAGCGGTCGGGGCTGCAGGTGCACGCCCGCACCGGCCTGCCGTGCCCGGTGTGCGGCGACACCGTCCGCGAGGTCAGCTTCGCCGACACCTCGCTGCAGTACTGCCCGACCTGCCAGACCGGCGGCAAGCCGCTGGCCGACCGGCGGATGAGCAAGCTGCTGCGCTGAGAGCGGTCCCGGTCCGGGGCCGAGGAGGTCCTCGCCCGCTGGCCGGACCCCGACGCGCTCCTCGCCGGCTGCGACGGGGTCGCCCTCGGCGTCCTGGCGGTGCTGGACCGGCACGGCCGGCAGGTCCCGGCGACGCCGCGGTCGCCGGGTCCGACGACGTCCCCGTCGCCGGGGTCACCGGGCTGACGACGGCGACGCACCCGGTGGAGCGGATCGCCGGCGCGGCGGTGCGGGCCGTGCCCACCCGCGCCCGGCTCACCGGGGCGACCGCCGAGGGGACGGGGTTCCTCCCCCCGGAGCTGGTCGTGCGCCGCAGCGCCTGGGCGTCAGCCGGCCCGCAGGGCCATCAGCCGGGAGAGCACCCGCGCGAGCACGGTGCCGCTCACGCCGGCGTCGTCGTGCGCGCCCGTGCCGGGCCCGGGCGAGCCGACCGCGGTCCACCAGTCCTCCAGCGGCGGCGGCGCCAGGACGTCGACCCGCTGGCCCGGCCGCGGCACGAGCACCTGCACGCCCGAGCGCCCGGCAGCGGCGAGCAGCCGCTGCACCGGCTCGTCCCAGCGGTGGAAGGCGAGGTTGAACGTGGCCCAGTGCACCGGCAGCAGCACCCCGCCGCCGAGGTCGCCGTGCGCGCGCACCGCCTCCTCGGGGTCCATGTGGATGTGCGCCCAGGCCTCGTTGTAGGCGCCGATCGGCAGCAGCGTGAGGTCGAAGGGGCCCAGCCGGGCGCCGATGCCCGCGAAGGCGGGGGTGTAGCCGGTGTCGCCGCCGAAGAAGACGCGGTGCCGCGGCCCGGCCACCACCCACGACGACCACAGCGTGGTGTCGCGGGTGAGGTAGCGGCCGGAGAAGTGCCGCGCCTCGGTGCAGGTGATCGTCAGGTCGCCGACCGTCGTCGCGCCGTCCCAGTCCAGCTCGACGACGCGGTCCTCCGGCACGCCCCAGTGCCGCAGGTGCACGCCCACGCCGAGCGGCACGACGAACGGCGCGTCCTGCTGCTCGACCAGCGCCCGCACCGTGGGCAGGTCCAGGTGGTCGTAGTGGTCGTGCGAGACGAGCACGGCGTCGACGCGGGGGAGGGACTCCACCGGCGCCGGCGGCTCGTGCAGCCGGGTGGGGCCGAACACCGGCGACGGCGAGACGCGGTGCCCCCACACCGGGTCGACCAGCACGCGGGCGCCGTCGACCTCCAGCAGCGCGCTCGAGTGCCCGAACCAGGTGACGGCGAGCTCGCCGGCCTCGGCCGGGACCTCCGGGCGGGCCAGCGGCACCGGGCGGGCCGGCAGGCCGACGTGCCGGTCGTCGTGCCACTGCCGGAGCAGGCCGCGGCGGGCGTTGGGCGGCGGCAGCGTGGGCGTGGGCAGCGTGTTGTGGAACTTCCCGTGCGACCACTGCGGTGAGCCGGCCGCCGTGGGCCGGATCTCCCGCCGGCCGGCACCGATCGCCGTGGGCAGCCCCCACAGCGCACGGGCCAGCCAGCCCGCGGGGAGGGCCAGGGCGGCGGCGGTCAGGGCGGTGCGGCGCGCTCGGTCTCGGCGCAGGGCGGGCGACGGCACGACGTCCATGTTCCCAGCCGCGCCCGGGCGGCCGCCGCGACCCGCGTCACCGTCCGGCGCCGGAGGGTCAGGTGCTCGGGTCCTCCGCGGGATCGGGGAAGTCGTACGGCGGCTCGGGGTGCTGGCGCTCGGCGGCCACCATCGCGTCGACGGTCACCTCCCCGGCGCGGGCGAACTCGAGGGCCACCGGGATCGACTGCGAGGACCGCAGCGACCGCTCCAGGCCGACCAGGGTGACCGACGGGGCGCCCTCCGCGCCGACATAGACGTTGTCGTCGGCCGGGACGGCGATCGCGAACGCGCCGCCGTCCCCGTCGACGGCCCCGGCGAAGGGACCCTCGACGGCGACCAGGGTGTCGTCCTCGGCGCCGGAGTTCGCGATGCCGAGGAACAGCCGGGCGTCCTCGCCCTCCTCGTACAGCCCGTCGAGCGGGTACTCGAGCTGGACCTGCAGCACCGACAGGTCGCCGGTGACGGCCTCATCGGGACCGATCGCGCCGCCCGCCACCTCGGGGGCCGGGGTCGACAGCGGCTGTTCGGCGGTGCAGGCACACACGGTGAGGACCAGGGCGGCGGGGATCGCGAGTGCGGTGCGGGGCATCGTCGTCCTCCTCGTCTCGGGGTCGGTGCCGTAGGGTGTGCCCCTCGACCGGTGCACGATGCCAACTGTTGCCGTAATGCAACATGAAGGGGGAGGCGTGGACGACGAGGTGCTGCTCGGCCTGGCCCGGGCCGTCGTCGGGGTCTCCACCCGGGCGGCCGCACGCCTGGGGGAGGTCTCCGTCGTGCAGTTGCGGGCGCTCACCGTCCTGCGCGCGCGGTCGGGCGCCTCCCTCGCCGACCTCGCCTCCGGGGTCGGCGGCAGCATCTCGACGACGAGCCGGCTGGTCGACCGGCTGGTCACGGCGGGCTGGGTGGAGCGCCGCCCCTCCCCGGCGAGTCGCCGCTCGGTCAGCCTCCGGCTGTCCGCCGCCGGGGAGGAGCTGCTCGACCGCTACGACGCCCTGCGGCTGACCGAGCTGCGGGCCGCCGTCGCCGCCCTGCCCGATGACCGCCGTGAGCCGGTCCTCGCCGCACTCGGGGAGTTCGCCGGCGCGGTGAGCGGGACGCCGTCCCGGCGGGAGGTGCCCGAGGAGGGCGGTGACCCGGCGTGCTGGCTGGCGCGGGTGTGCCCGGCGTGCGGGCGCATGGCCGACGAGGACCCGCCCACCCGCTGCCCCGCGTGCGGCGAGCGGCTCGAGTCGGCCTGACGACGGCGCCACGGACCCCGGCCCGCGGTGCCCGTCCCCACCGCGCGCGGCGAGGTCGGGCACCGCAGGGGAAGGGCGGTGCCTCAGCGGCCGGCGGCGAAGTCGGCCAGGGCGCGGCGCAGCGCCAGGCCGTGCCGGTCGGAGCGCACGTGCAGCTCGTCGCGCGCCGACAGCGGCAGCCCGGTGCTGGCCAGCTGCGCCTGCAGCTCGAGGTCCTCGGCCAGCGCCCGCTGGGTGCGGGCGACCTCGGCGGCCACCACGTCCGGCCCCGGCAGCGGCTCGCCGTGCCCCGCGCGCAGCAGCACGCACGCGTGGACGCGGGTGGAGTCGGCGTCCTCGGGCTGCAGGAGGAACAGCGTCGTCGTCGCCGCGCCGGAGGCCGGGGACTCCAGCCGCCGCCGCAGCTGGAACGGCGCGCGGTGGACGGCGGTGGCCACCGTCGCGCCCTGCTCGCGCACGCTCGTGAACCCGCCCGGCTCCGGCGTCACCTCGGGGGCCGGCGCGCCGTCCTCGGGATCGCCGTGCACGAACGGGCCGTGCGTGGGATCGAGGAGGGCGTCGGCCAGCGGTCCGGCGGGGCCGGCCGAGCGGACCGGCGTCAGCCAGCCGCGGACGAAGCGGCGGTCGCCGTCCTCGGGCAGCTCGAGCGGGACGTCGCGGGGCTCGGCCGGCGCCAGCCAGACGACGCCGAACCGCTCGCGCACGCCCCACGCCGGCGGGTCCGCCGACAGGCCGTCCGCGCCGCGGGACAGCGCCCACGTGCGGCCGAGCAGCCGGACCTGCAACCAGCCACCGGGCCGCAGCTCGCGGGACAGCGCGACCGGGTGCCAGGCGTGCTCCAGCGACGGGTCGAGGTTGCCGAACACCGGCCCCGGCGGCGGCCCGGGGGCCGGAGCGGGCTCGGGCACCGGCTCTGCGGCGGGGGCCGGCGGGAGGGCGACGACGGTCCGCTCGGGCGCGAGCCAGACCCAGCCGTGCCGCTCCTCCACCGCCCACGGCACCGTCAGGTCCGCCCGCGGCGGCGGGCTGCCGTCGGGCCCGAGGGAGGGGACGTCCACGCAGCGGCCGTCGGCGTCGAAGCGCCAGCCGTGGTACGGGCACTGCAGCCGGCCCCCGACGACGGCGCCCGCCGCCAGCGGGACCAGCCGGTGCGGGCACCGGGCCGGGAAGGCGCTGACCTCCCCGCCGGGCCGCAGCCGGACGACGACGTACGCGCGTCCCCCGGCGCCCACCGGCACCGGCGTCGTCCCGACCTCGGTGGCGCGGGCCACCGGGAACCACCCCGTCGACCGTCCGGTCGACGTGCCTGCCGTCGCGGTCATGCCGTCCAGTGCACCGCCGGCGCACTACCGCGGCGTTACGGCGGTCGGAAGCTCAGGTCACGGCTCCGCACCGATAGTTTCGATCATTTCCGACTCAACCGTCGCCGACCTATGGTGAGCGCCGTCACACGTCCGGAACAGGTCGACACGAGGGGGCACAGCCGTGACCGAACCCGCCGAACGGCGGTTGCTGACGCCGGAGGAGTACCGGCAGGCACAGGACTCGCCGGAGTTCACGGAACTGCGCAGGCGCTTCCGGGCCTTCGCGTTCCCGATGACCGTGGCCTTCCTGGCCTGGTACCTGCTCTACGTCCTGCTCTCCACCTACGCGCCGGACTTCATGGCGACCCGGGTGTTCGGCAACGTCAACCTCGGGCTCCTGCTGGGGCTCGGCCAATTCCTGTCGACGTTCGTGATCACCCACGTGTACGTGTCGCACGCCAACCGGCGCACGGACCCGATCGCCGACGAGATGCGCGAGCGGCTCGAGCACCACGAGTACGCCGCCGGCCACCGCGCCGCCACCGACCTCGGGAAGGGGGCCACGCGTGCCCGTTGACGTGCTCGCCGCCGACGCCACCATCGGGACGCCGGCGCTCAACATCGCGATCTTCGGCGCGTTCGTGCTGGTCACCCTGGTCATCACCTTCCGGGCCAGCCGCAACAACAAGAGCGCGGCGGACTACTACGCCGCGGGCCGCAACATCAGCGGCACCCAGAACGGCCTGGCCATCGCGGGCGACTACCTGTCGGCTGCCTCGTTCCTCGGCATCGCCGGGGCCATCGCCGTCTACGGCTACGACGGCTTCCTGTACTCGATCGGCTTCCTCGTCGCCTGGCTGGTGGCGCTGCTGCTGGTCGCCGAGCTCATGCGCAACACCGCCCGGTTCACCATGGCCGACGTCCTGGCCTTCCGGATGCGGCAGGGCCCGGTGCGCACCGCCGCGGCCATCTCCACGCTCGCGGTGTCGCTGTTCTACCTGCTGGCCCAGATGTCGGGCGCCGGCGGGCTGGTGACCCTCCTGCTGGGGGTCACCGGCGAGGCCGCGCAGGCGCTGGTCGTGGTCCTCGTCGGCGCCCTGATGATCATCTACGTGCTGGTCGGCGGCATGCGCGGCACGACCTGGGTGCAGATCATCAAGGCCTCGCTGCTGATCGCCGGCGCGCTGGTCATGACCCTGTGGGTGCTCGGCGAGTTCGGCTTCAACCTGTCCTCGCTGCTGGGCGGCGCGCAGGCCAACGCGGTCGAGGGCCGCGACGTCCTGGCGCCCGGCGCGCAGTACGGCGCGACCAGCACGTCGAAGCTCGACTTCGTCTCGCTGGGCCTGGCCCTGGTGCTCGGCACGGCGGGCCTGCCGCACGTGCTCATGCGCTTCTACACCGTGCCGACGGCGAAGGACGCCCGTCGCTCGGTGGTCTGGGCGATCTGGCTGATCGGCATCTTCTACCTGTTCAGCCTGGTCATCGGCTACGGCGCGGGCGCCCTGGTCGGCGCGGAGACCGTCCTCGGCGCACCCGGTGCGGTCAACTCCGCCGCGCCGCTGCTGGCCTTCGAGCTCGGCGGCACGGTGCTGCTCGGCATCATCGCGGGCGTCGCGTTCGCGACGATCCTCGCGGTGGTCGCCGGCCTGACGATCACCGCGTCGGCCTCGTTCGCGCACGACGTCTACGCGTCGGTCATCAAGAAGGGCAACGTGCCGCCCAACGGCGAGGTGCGGGTCGCCCGCATCACCGCCGTCGTCATCGGGGCGATCTCGATCGGCCTGGGCATCCTCGCCCTGCAGGCCGGGCTGAACATCGCCTTCCTGGTGGCCCTGGCCTTCGCCGTCGCGGCGTCGGCGAACCTCCCGACGATCCTCTACACGCTGTTCTGGAAGCGGTTCACCACCCAGGGCGCGCTGTGGTCGATGTACGGCGGCCTGATCGCCTGCATCGTGCTGATCGTCTTCTCGCCGGTCGTGTCGGGTGCGCCGGTCAACCCGGCCACCGGGCTGTCCCCGTCGCTGTTCCAGGACGTGGACTTCCACTGGTTCCCGCTGAACAACCCCGGCATCGTGTCCATCCCGCTGTCGTTCTTCCTCGGCTGGCTGGGCACGGTCCTGTCCAAGGAGAAGCCGGACCTGGACAAGACCGCCGAGCTGGAGGTCCGCTCGCTCACCGGGATCGGTGCGGAGAAGGCCGTCGCCCACTGAGAGGACCCCCTGGCCCCCCACCCCTCGCTCCGCTCGGGGCGGGACCCTGCCAGGGGGCCGTTCCAGCACCTCACCTGCCGAGGCGCGCGTCCCCGACGGGGCGCGCGCCTCGCGCGTTCAGGCGGCGCGGGCGGCGGGCACGGCCTCGGGGAGGGCGGTGTCGGGCAGCGCGGCGTCGACGGCGACGACGGCCGCCGCGGTGGAGGGAGCGGCGCGGCGGGAGCGCCGCAGCGCCCAGCGGGTGACGACGGCGGCGAGGACCACCAGGCCGGCCAGGGCCTCGCGGACCGAGCCGGTGGCGGCGCCGGCCACGGCGACGGCGAGCGCCGCGGCGTAGACCGCCGTCAGGACGACGGCGGGGGTGGGCAGGTGCACGGGGACCTCCGGGGACTGCCGTTCTGGGGCGCGGCGACGGCGCGGGAATCGGGAGTTCAGCGGCTCACTTGAGCAGGTCCTTGGCCTTCTGCAGCAGCGTGTGGGCCTCGGTCTGCGGGGTGTCGTAGAGCCGCGGGTCGCCCGGGACCAGCGTCGGGGCGTCGGCCGTCGCCTCGATCGCCGCGGCACGGAACTGGTTGTCCGTGCCGTCGAGCGCGGGGCCGGAGGCCCAGCGGCCGTTGGCGGCCTCGGGGCCGTCGGAGGCCTGGATGAAGGTGTAACCCAGGTCGCCGACCTCGTCCGACAGCGGGAAGGCCTCGGGCACCGGCAGCCCCTCGAGACCGTCCTCCTTCAGCTGCTCGACGGCGGCCAGCCACTGCTGCTGGTGCATGTGGTCGCGGGTGATGAGGAACCGCAGCATGTCCTTGACGCCCGGGTCGTCGGTCATGTTGTAGAGCCGGGCCACCTGCAGCCGGCCCTGCATCTCGGCGGTGGCGTTGTAGTAGAAGTCGGCCATCAGGTTGCCGGAGGCGGTGACGTACGCGCCGGACCACGGGTTGCCCATCGAGTCCATGTAGGACGCGCCCTGCCCGTTCTGGATCAGGTGCTGCGGGTTGTGCTGGCCGTAGCCGGCCGCGGCCTCCTTGGTGCGGTCGGCCGAGTCCGGCTTCAGCGGCGCGTGGTCGAGCAGCCGGTCGATCATCGTCACGATCATCTCGACGTGGGCCAGCTCCTCGGTGCCGATCGAGAGGAGCATGTCCTTGTACTTGCCGGGCAGGCGGGTGTTCCAGCCCTGCAGCAGGTACTGCGTGGCGACGGTCATCTCGCCCCACTGACCGCCCAGGATCTCCTGCATCTTGCGGGCGAAGTCCGGGTCGGGGCCGTCGGGCTTGGCCTCGTACTGCAGGGCGTGGGTGTGCGTGAACACGGGTTCTCCCTCACTCGGCTTGCGTCGTCGCGCCGCCGCCGCTGCGGCGACACCCCGGATCTGCCCCCGCGGGGTGGCCCGCCCGTGCCGTCCCGTGGCCCTCCGGTGCCACGTCGTCCGGCCTCCGGGCCCCACTCCTCGCGCCGCCTCGCGGGGCGGCTCACGTCAGGGGACTCGGTCAGGAGGGGGACCTCACCGGTCGGGGAGCTGGACGCAGAGGGTGAGGCCGGCGTCGGAGGTGGCCCAGACGACGGCGCCCCCGAGGTCGTGCGCGTGGCGCTGCACCGACCACAGGCCCAGGCCCGTGAGGTCGACCGGCGGCGAGTCGTGGCGCAGGTACTGCACGACCCGCTGCGGGTGCGCCACGTCCTGGGTGAGCGCCAGCCGGACCCAGCCGTCGCGGTGGACCGCCGTGAGCAGCACGGGGGCGCCGTCGCCGTGCCGGTGGGCGTTCTCCAGCAGGTTCGTGAGGATCCGCTGCACGCGGGCGTCGGCCACGTTCACCCCGGCGGCGCACTCCTGCACCGCCAGGGTGAGCTGCCGCGGCGGCAGCCCGGAGGCGGCCACCGACGCGCGGACGACGTCGCCGAGCCGCCGGCCGCTCGGGGCCTGCCGCGTCGCCCCGCCGGAGGCGTCGGCGGTGCGCAGCATCGAGGACAGGTGGGCGGTCTGCGCGCGGGCCAGCTCCAGCAGCTCCTCGCGCTGGGTGGGCTGGCGGTCCAGCGAGCCGAGCAGCGCCTCCAGCGAGGCCAGCGGGCTGCGCATGTCGTGGCACATCGCCCGCAGCAGCGCGCCCTCCGGTGTGGGTGGCGGCTCCTGGCCCGGCCGCGGGCCGCGGGCGGCGCGGACGACGTGCTCGCGCACCACGCGAGCCAGGTCGGTGAGCAGCCGTCCGGAACCGGGCCGGACGGTACGGGGTGTGTCGGGGGCCAGGGTCACGGGCACCTCCGGGTGCGGGGAGCCCGGTGCGCGGACGCATCGGGCCAGGTGAGGAGGGTCGTGGGGTCGACCGACGCCGGGGCTGGGCGTCAGACGTACGTGGACGTGGTCGTGGTGGACGACCACCCGTTGTTCAGCCGGGGGCTGTCCCTGCTGCTCCCCGGTGTGAGCGAGGGCCGGGTGCGCGTGGTGGCCACCACCGACGACGCCTCGGCGGCCGCCGCGCTGGTGCGCCGCCACCACGCGGACGTCGCCGTCGTGGACCTGCACATGCCGCCCCCGGGCGGCGTGCGCGCCATCGCGGCCATCCGGCGGGCCGACCCGGCGGTGCGCGTGGTGGCGCTGTCCGGGCTGGCCGAGGCCGACGCGGCGCTCGAGGCGCTGCGGGCGGGGGCGGCGGGCTTCCTGCCGAAGTCCGCGGATCCGGAGCACCTCGTCCGCCCGCTGCTGTCGGTGCTCGACGGCTGGTCGGTCATCCCCGAGGCCCTGCTGCGCCAGCTGCTCGACGACGCCGCGCCCACCGGCGAGCAGACCGTCGCCGACCGGCTGACCAGCGACGAGCGCCGGCTGTGGCGGCTGGTGGCCGACGGCACGAGCACCGTCGACATCGCCACCACGCTGCACGTGTCCGAGCGGACCGCCAAGCGGCTGGTCGCCTCGCTGCTGCGCAGCCTCGGGGTGGCCACCCGCGTGGAGGCGGCCGCGCTGGCCGGCCGCGTCGGCCTCGGCAAGGGGGCCGGCGGCGGCCTGCGCTGAGCGGGCGTACCGCGTGGCAGCGGTCATCGAGCGCCGGGCTACCCGGGCAGATGATCGACACTCCCGCGTTCCGGTGACCTGGCCCCGACGGGCCAGCGACCTCCCCGGTCAGCCGGTCGGGCGGGGCGCTCCCGTGCCGGGCGCCGCGGCCCACGGTCCCGACGCGGCGACGGTGAAGGCCGCGACGTCGTCGGCGGCCATGTCGACCGCGGCGTAGCCGCCGTTGCCCGCGCCGACGCAGGCCACGACGGTGGCCAGGCCCGCGCGCCGCTGGAACCAGGTCTGCCGGACCTGCCAGCCGACGACGGCCCGCCGCTGCAGCACCGCCTGCTCGCGCACCAGCAGCCCGCTGCGCACGCTGAACGAGCCGGGCCCGGTGGCGTGGCCGAGCGCGGCGTAGCGGCCGAGGCCCAGCGGCACGCCGAGCACGGTGAGCACGATCCCGGCGGCGAGCACGCCCCAGAAGCCGGTGAGGACCGTCAGCGCGGCCCCGGCCGCGGCGACGAGCAGCCCGGCGCCGACCGCGCGGACCACCGCCCGCCGGCGGGCGGCGGGCGGGTGCGGCGCCAGCGGGCCCGGGTCGTCGACCAGCAGGCCGAGCAGCCGCACCGCCTCCGCGCGCGGGCCCAGGGGGAACAGCTGGCCGCGCCGGCTGGCCGCGCCCAGGCCGGTGACCAGGGCGTTGACCCGCGCGGCCCGCACCAGCCGCATGCCCAACCCCTCGGCGAGGGTGCCGCCGCGGATCCGGTCCACCTCCAGCTCGGTGTGCCGCCGGGTCACCAGCCCGCGGACGGCGACCAGCGAGCCCCCGCGGCGCACCAGCCGGAAGCCCCAGTTGACCACCGCCGCCCCGGCGACCGCCCCGACCGCGAGCAGCACCACCGCGACCACCGCGGTGACGACGAGGACGCGGACGTCGGTGAGGTCGGGGCCGGTGAGGTCGGGGCGCAGGTCCCGGGGCAGCTCCTGCAGCAGCCGCGACAGCGCGCCGACGGCGGCCAGCGGCACGGCGAGGTAGCTCGCGACCAGCGGCGCGTACAGCAGCCAGCGCCGGTCGAACCGGGCCAGCTCCTGCTCGGCCGGCTCCGCCGGCGGCGGGGCGGACGGGTCCGTGCCGGGGGACACCGCCGCGGCTCGCCGGTGGGTGAGCACCGAGGTCCGCAGCCGGTCGCCCTCCGCCCGCGGGACGCCGTCGACGACGACCTCCTCGTCCCCGCCGGTGAGCGTGCCGGCCGCGGCGTCGACGCGGACGCGGACCAGCCCGAACAGCCGGTGCAGCGCCGGCGCCTCGACCTCCACGCCGCGGATCCGGTCGTTGGGCACCGTGCGCACCGACCGCGCGAGCAGGCCGCGCGTGACGACCACCGCGGACGCGGTGTCGAGGTAGGTGGTCCGCCACCACGTCAGCGCGGCGAACAGCAGCGACAGCGCCGTCACCGCCACGACCAGCGCGACGACGACCCCCGGCCCGTCCACGCCCACCGCGGCGACGACGGGGATCGCCGCCGGCGCCACCTGCCGGGCCTGGCGGAAGGTGACGGTGTGCACGAGCACGACCAGCGGCGAGGTGCGCCGAGGGGCGGTCGTCTCGGGCGCCGTCAGGACCGGGTCCGTCACGTGGCCTCGTCCCGCACCTGCTCGGCCCGGCGGGCCAGGTCGTCGGCCACCCGCTCGGCGACGGCGACCTCCAGGTGCGGCACCCGGACGGTGCCCTGCGACGAGGCGGTCAGCACCGCGACGCTGGCCAGCCCGTAGAGCTGCTGCAGCACGCCGCGGGT
Organism: Geodermatophilus sp. SYSU D00663; assembly: GCF_054050655.1. Taxonomy (NCBI): domain Bacteria; kingdom Bacillati; phylum Actinomycetota; class Actinomycetes; order Geodermatophilales; family Geodermatophilaceae; genus Geodermatophilus; species Geodermatophilus sp. SYSU D00663. The sequence continues at coordinate 43,883 of NZ_JBJGZT010000002.1, forward strand.
GACGTCGACGGTCTGGATCCGGGCGACCGGCACCAGCGTCCAGGTGCGGCTCAGCCAGCCGGTGAGGGTGTGCACCGCGTCCGCGGTGACCTCCCAGCGGTGCACCCGGTAGCGGATCCAGGGCCGCACCCCGATCGCCACCACCGCGTACCCGACCAGGAGCACCGGCAGCAGCCACCGCAGGACCGGCACCGGCCCGCCCACCGACGCCGGCACGGTCAGCACGAGCACCGCCACGAGCACGCCGTAGACGAGCGTGCCGATGACGCCCTGGGTGACCCACAGCCAGATGGCCGAGCGCGACAGCGACCAGGCCGGCTCGCGGACCGGGGGCGCGGGGGGAGCGGACGTCACGGCCCGATCCTCCCAGCCCCCGGCGCGGCCTGGTCTCTGCGCCGGGGCTGGGAGGATCGGGCGCATGATGCCCCAGCAGGTCCCGACCGTGTCCGCCGCCGAGGTGCCCGAGGACGCCGTGCTCCTCGACGTCCGCGAGGACGGCGAGTGGGTGGCAGGGCACGCCGAGGGCGCCACGCACATCCCGATGGGCGACGTCCCGGCCCGGCTCGACGAGGTCCCCGACGGCGACCCGGTCTACGTCGTCTGCCGCAGCGGCGGACGCTCGGCGCGGGTCGCCGCGTGGCTCAACCTCAACGGCTACGACGCGGTGAACGTCGGCGGCGGCATGGGGGAGTGGGAGGCGGCGGGCCGGCCCCTGGTGAGCGAGACCGGCCGGCCGCCCTTCGTCCGCTAGGACCCCGACTCAGGACCTGGGCGCGTACTCCGCGAAACGGGTGCGCAGGTCCTTCTTCGAGAACTTGCCGACGCTGGTCTTGGGCACCTCGTCGATGAACTCGACGGCGTCGGGCATCCACCACTTGGCCACCAGCGGCTTCAGGTGCTCGAGGATCTCCTCCTCGGTCGCCTCCTCGCCGTCCTTGAGGACGACGCACGCCAGCGGCCGCTCGTCCCACTTCGGGTGCGGGATGCCGACGACCGCGGCCTCCTTGACCTTCGGGTGGCTCATGATCGCGTTCTCGAGGTCGACCGAGCTGATCCACTCGCCGCCGGACTTGATGAGGTCCTTGGTGCGGTCGGCGATGCGGATGGAGCCGAAAGGGTCCATCGCCGCGACGTCGCCGGTGCGCATCCAGCCGTCGTCGGTGGTCAGGACGACGCCGGCGTCGGGGTTGTAGTAGTCCTTCGCGCACCACGGGCCGCGGACCTGCAGCTCGCCGGTGGCCTTGTCGTCCCACGGCTGCGGCTCGAGGGTCTCGGCGTCGACGATGCGCGCCTCGACACCGAGGAACGGGATGCCGGCGCGGGCGCGCTGGGCCGCCTTGGTCTCGTCGTCGGCGTCGGCGTACCGCTTGGGCAGGACCCCGGAGGAGGCGACCGGGTGGGTCTCGGTCATGCCCCAGGCCTGCAGGATCGGCAGCCCGACCTGCTCGCGGTAGGCCTCCGACAGCGCCTTGGGCACCGCGGAGCCGCCGCAGCCGATGTCGCGCAGCTTGTGCGGCTTGCCGGCCAGGTGCGGCAGCACGCCCTGCCAGATGGTGGGGACGCCGGCGGTGAAGGTGACGCCCTCCTCGACGATGAGCTTCGCCAGCGCCTCGGGCTGCATCATCGGCCCGGGCATGACCAGCGAGGCGCCGGCGGCCGGGGCGGCCTGGGCGATGCCCCAGGCGTTGGCGTGGAACATCGGCACGACCGGCATGGCGACGTCCTGGATGCCGAGGCCGAAGGCGTTCGGCTGCATCACGCCCATCGTGTGCAGGAACGTCGAGCGGTGGCTGTAGACGACGCCCTTGGGGTTGCCGGTGGTGCCGGACGTGTAGCACATCGAGGCGGCGCGGTTCTCGTCCTCGACGCGGAAGTCGACCGGCTGCGCCTCGGCCAGCAGCGTCTCGTAGTCCAGGACGCGCGGGTCGTCGGGGATCTCGTTGTCGCCGCCGTCGTCCATGACGACGACGTGCCTGACCGTCTTCATCGTGTCGACCAGCGGCCAGAACAGCGGCAGGACGGTGCGGTCGACGAAGACCACCTCGTCCTCGGCGTGGTTGGCGATGTAGGTCAGCTGCTCGGGGAACAGCCGGATGTTGAGGGTGTGCAGCACCCGCCCGGTGGCCGGCGCGGCGAAGTACAGCTCCAGGTGCCGCTGGCTGTTCCAGCCGAAGGTGCCGACCCGGCCGTCCTCGCTGACGCCGAGGGTGTCGAGGACCCCGCCCAGCCGGCGGGTCCGATCGGCCCACTCGGCGTAGGTGCTGCGCACCGGTCCGGTCGGGCTGCCGGTGACGATCGTCCCGTCGCCGTAGTGCTGCTCGACGTGCCGGAAGATCGCGTCGATCGTGAGAGGGAAGTCCTGCATGAGGCCGCGCATGGCGGCATCGTGCCAGTGACCGCGCTCACGATCCACAGGTGCCGGCCGGTCAGCCGAACGCGGCGGTCACACCCTCGACCAGCGCGGGGAGGACGTCGGCCGCGGGGGCCGTCGCCCGCTCGTCGGTGGAGACCACCAGGAACCAGACCCCGCCCTCGAGCCGCGTGTCGGGCACGACGAGCGTGTAGCTGGTCGTGCCCGACGACTCGCACCGCAGCAGCAGAGCACCTCCGGGCGCGGAGGGCACGTCGGCCCGCGGGCACGGTGCGACGCCCTGGCCGGGGCCCTGCCGCGCGTCCCGGGCGTACTCCTCCACGGTGGTCCCGTCGGCGAGGAAGCCGACGCTGACCACGGTGTCGTGGTCGACGGTGTCGTACACCAGGGGCACGGGGACCCAGGTGCACCCGGCGGGCCCGTTGGGCAGCGTCCCGGCCCAGTAGCTCATCTCCCGGCCGGTGACCTCACCGAGCCGGGCGGACAGGACCGGGCAGGTGGACAGGTCGTCCTCGAGGTCGTCGCCGGGGTACGGCCTGCCGTCCGGCAGCCACCGGTCCCACTCCGCCGGAGAGCCCAGCGTGACCGGGCCGCCGAGCTCCGAGACGACGGCGTCGAGCTCGGGCTGTGCGGCCGCCTGGGCGGCAGCGGCCTCGGCCGCCCACTGCGCCGACCGGGACGCCGCTGCCGCGCGCGCGGCCGCCTCGGCCGCCTCACGAGCGGCGACCTCGGCCTCACGGTCCGGGGTGGAGGTCGGAGTGGGTGCCGGTGTGCGGTCCGCACCGGCGACCTCGCCGGAGCCACGTGCGGGCCCGCCCACCGCGGCGGGGACGGCGACCACGACGGCGGCGACGGCCGCGGTCGCGGCGGTCAGCACGACCCGGGTCCTCCGGCGCTGCCGGTACCGGGCGATGGCCGCCGGCGCCGACACGGTGTCGTCAGGGCCGGTCAGGTCCTCGGCGACGGCGCCCAGCCGGGCGCGCAGGTGGGACTCGACGTCGGTCACGAGGACCTCCTCGACACGGGTGCCGCGGTGGGGGTGGTCAGGCCGGCGGGGGCGAGCAGCGTCCGGAGGACGGCGAGCCCGCGGGTGACGTGGTTGTTGACGGTGCTGGTCGAGCACCGCATGAGCCGGGCGGTGTCGGCCTCGCTGAGGTCCTCGTAGTAGCGGAGGACGACAGCGGTGCGGACCCGCGGCGACAGGTGCAGCAGCGCGGCTCGCAGCTCGTCGGTCTGGGCGTACGCGGCCTGCAGGTCGCGGCCGTCGGAGCGGTCGGGCAGCGACTCGACCACCTGCTCGCCACTGCTCAGCAGCCGCCGCCAGCTGAGGTGGCTGTTGACGACGACCCGGCGTACGTAGGCCGTCGGGTCGTCGGTCTCCCGCACCCGCGCCCAGCGGGCGTAGGTGCGCGCCAGTGCCGTCTGCAGCAGGTCCTCGCCGCGGTGCCGGTCGCCGGTGAGCAGGCAGGCGGTGCGCAGCAGCGCCGGGCCGGCGTCCCTGACGAACGCGGTGAACTCCGCGTCCTGCTCTGCTGCCACCGGTCCTCCTCGCCGCTCCGTCCCACCCTGGAGACGCATCGGCAGGGCCGGCCCGCCCCAGTCGCATCCGGTCACGATCCGGTCACGGCCCGGTCACCGCGGAGGACGCCGCTCCAGCTCCCTCAGGGCGTCGGTGCCGACCCAGCGGGCGCCGGGGCCGCCCGACCGCAGCTCCCGTGCCGTCGCGACGGCGCGGCCGTGCAGGCCGGGGCTGCGCTTGCCGACCTGCCGCAGCGCCCAGCTCGCGCCCTTGCGGACGATCGGCCGGTCGTCGTCGGCCCGCTCGGCGACCGCGCGCAGGAACGGCTCGAACCGGTCGTCGTCCGCGCCCTTGTCCGCCACCGCCAGCCCGGCCATGACGGCGAACCCGGCGCGCTTGACGAACTCCTCCGGCCGCCCGCTCCACGCCAGCGCCCGGTCCCAGGCGAACGGGGTGTGCCGCACGAGGTTCTGGCAGACCTGGTCGCACAGGTCCCAGGAGTCGAACCCGGCCGCCCACGCGTCGAGCTGCGCGGCGTCCACCGCGGCCGGCTCCTCGACCATGCCGGCCAGGATCCGGGCCTCGTGGACGCCGGAGCCCCACAGCCCGGCGGCCAGCGCGTGGTCGCGGCCCAGCTCCCTCGCCAGCGTGCGCAGCTCGGCGACCGTGATGCCGAGGGTCTGCGCGCCGCCGACGCCGTGACGGGCCATGCCGGCCAGCCGCGACGGGTCGGCCAGCTCCCGGAGCCGGCCGAGCACCTCCGCGGTCGCGGCCACTACCGGGTCAGGACGACGGGCAGCTCGGCCAGGCCGCGGATGACGAACTCCGGACGGCGCCGCGCCGGGCGGGCGAGCTGCAGGTCGCTGGTGCGCCCCAGCAGCGCGCCGAAGGAGGCCTGCAGCTCCACGCGGGCCAGTGGCGCCCCGATGCAGAAGTGCACACCCGCGCCGAAGGAGATGTGCGGGTTGTCGCTGCGGCCGACGTCGAGGGTGTCGGGGGCGGCGAAGACGGCGGGGTCGCGGTTGGCGGCACCCAGCAGCGCGGCGACCTTCTCCCCCTCCCGCACGGTGACGCCGCCGACCTCGACGTCGGCGGTCGCGGTGCGCTCGAACAGCTGCAGCGGCGAGTCGAACCGCATGAGCTCCTCGACCGCCGTCGGCAGGAGCGTCGGGTCGGTCCGCAGCCGCGCCAGCTGGTCGGGGTGCTCGAGCAGCGCGAGCAGGCCGTTGCCGCTGACGTTGACCGTCGCCTCGTGGCCGGCGTTGAGCAGCAGGATGCACGTGGTGACCAGCTCGTCCTCGGTGAGCCGGTCGCCGTCGGCGTCGCGCACGGTGACCAGGTGCGACAGCAGGTCCTCGCCGGGGGCGCGGCGGCGCTCGGTGGCCAGGTCGCGCAGGTAGGCGACGAACTCCGCGGCGGCGCGCTCGGCGGCGTCCTCGACCGCCGCGGTCCGGCCGTACTCGTACATCTTCACGATCGCGTTGGACCAGGGGCGCAGCAGCGGCCGGTCCGCCTCCGGGACGCCGAGCAGCTCCGCGATGACCGCGACCGGCAGCTCCTCGGCCATCCCCGAGAGGACGTCGACGGGCTCGCTGCCGCCGGAGCGCTCCACCAGCCCGTCGACCAGCTCGCCGGCCAGGTGCTCGACCCACGGGCGCAGCCGCTCGACGTGCCCGCGGGCGAAGGCCGCGCTGACCAGCCGGCGCAGCCGGGTGTGGTCGGGCGGCTCCATCTCGAGGACGGCGTTGCGGTGGATGAGGTTGAACTGCCCGAACCGCTCCTCCGGCTCCCGGTCCCGCCAGATCCGGCCCAGCCGCCGGTCCCGCAGGACGGCGTTGCTCTCGGCGTGGGTGAACGCCAGCCACAGCCGCAGGCCCTCGTGCCACTGGACCGGGGCGACGGCGCGGGCGGCGGCGAAGGCGGGGTAGGGGTCGGCGACGACGGCCGGGTCGGTGAGGTCGAGCGGTGCCGCCAGGGAGGTCACGACGCCGAAGCCTATGGCCCGCGGGACCCCGTCCCGGCCCCACATACCCTGGGCCGCATGGCCCGTTCCGCGACCCGCCGCCGTTCCGCGCCCGCCGCCGTCGAGGGTGGGATCAACCCGAAGGCCCCGTGCCCGTGCGGCTCGGGCCGCCGGTACAAGCACTGCCACGGCTCGGGCTACGCACCCCCGGTGACCCGCCCCTTCGAGGGCCTGCCCGGCGAGCCGGACTGGGTGGCGCTGCGCGAGCTGGTGCCCGCCGCCACGGCGCCGCTGAGGACCACCGACGGCCGCGACGTGACCCTCGCCAGCGTGCTGCCCGGCGGTGCGCCGGCGCTGGTCCGCAGCAACGGCGAGATCCTGCTCGGCGTCCAGCTGCAGGCCTCCTCCGACGACGTCAGCAGGGACATCGGCACCGCGCTCGCCGCCGCGCTGGACTCGCCGGCCGGCGCGCCGGTCGACCCGGGCTCGATCGGCGCGGCCGGCTCGGCCGGGCCGCGGCTGCAGGAACTGCTCGACCCCACCGTCCCGCTCGAGGTCACCGTGCACCCCGACTTCGGCTTCTGGCTGGAGGGCACCGACCCGAACCCCGCCGCGCAGGCCGGGCTGGAGCGGGCCAACGAGGCGGTGCTGCCGACCGAGCGGCTGGAGGGCCTGGGGGCCGCCTACTGGGTGCGGCCGGGCAACGAGCGGGCGCACCTGCGCTGGGTGCGGCCCGAGGCCGAGGAGCCGCTGCTCGACGCGCTGGCCCGGCTCTCGGCGTCCGAGCAGCTGCTGCTGGGCGAGGGGACCCGGTACGCCGGCGCCTTCCGCGCGCACGGGCTCGTCGTCCCGGTGTGGGACCTGCCGGCCGACACCCCCGCGCAGGAGTGGGCCGGCCCCGCGGCCGAGTTCGCCACCCGCCTGGAGCAGGCGCTGACGGTGACCGATCCGCTGACCGCCGACGAGCGCCGCGCCCGCGCCGGCCTGCTCTCCCGCCAGATCACGCTCCGGTAGGGCCTCCTCCCGCCGCCGCTCGTGCTCTGCCCACTTCCGGGGGCAGAGCACGAGCGCGCTCAGAGGTGCGTGATGAGGTGCCGGAAGAAGACCGCGCCCCGGTGCAGGGCGGCGACGCTGATCCGCTCGTCGGCGGCGTGCAGCGCGTCGAGCTCGCCGCGGGACAGGTCGAAGGGCATGAACCGGTAGACGCTGTCGCTGATCTGCGCGAAGTGCCGGGCGTCGCTGGCCTGCACCATCAGGTACGGCGCGACGGCGGCCCCCGGGTACACCGCCCGCACCGCGGCCCCGAGCGCCGCGTAGGCCTCGGTGTCGGTCCGCGAGACCGGTGAGGGGTCGCTGCCCGACAGCACCCGGACCTCGACGCGGTCGTCGGCGACCACCCGGCGCAGCCGCTCGACCGTCGACTGCACGGTCTCGCCCAGCGCGATCCGGACGTTCAGGTGTGCCCGCGCCCGGGTGGCCAGCACGTTGCGCGCGCTGCTGCCCTCGAGCTCGGTCACCGCCACCGTCGTCCGCACCAGCGCGTTGGCCTCGCGGCTCGCCCGGGCCAGCGCCGTCGCGAGCAGCGGCCGCAGCGGGCGGGCGTGCGCGAACAGCGCGCGGTGGGCGCCGGGGGCGTGGCGGCCCGCGGCGTCGACCATCGCCAGCACGACGTCGTGCAGCCGGGCCGGGAACGGCGCGGCGTCCAGCCGGAGGATCGCGCGGGCCAGGCGGGCCGGGGCACCGCCCGACGTCGGCGAGGACGCGTGCCCGCCGGGGTCGGTGGTGACCAGCTCGCAGTCGAGCAGCCCCTTCTCGGCCAGCCCGACGACGGCGATCTGCCCCGGCACGCCCGGGAAGACGCCGGTCACCACGGCACCGCCCTCGTCGACCACCGCCCACGGCCGGATGCCCCGCCCGCGGAACACGGCCACCGCCTCCTGGGCGCCGACGCCGAGGACCTCCTCGTCGTTGCCGGAGAAGACGTACACGTCGCGTGCCGGGGTGTGTCCCCCGGCGGCCAGGGACTCGACCGCCTCGAGGACCGCCACCAGCGAGCCCTTGTCGTCGACGGCGCCCCGGCCGTGCACCCAGCCGTCCTCGACCGCGCCGGAGAACGGGTCGCGGGACCAGTCCTGGCCGGTCACCGGGACGACGTCGTGGTGGGCCATGAGCACCAGCGGCGGTGCGTCGGTGCCGCTGCGCCAGCGGTACAGCAGCGACCCGCCGGGCAGCAGCTCGCGCTCGAGCGCCCGGTGCGTGTGCGGGTAGAGCTCGGCCAGGCGCTCGCGGAACCGCTCGAACGCCGCGGCGTCGGCCTGCCCGGGGTCGCGCGAGGAGACGGTGGGGACGCGGATCAGCTCGGCCAGCCGGGCCGCGGCGGCGTCGGGGTCCAGACCCGAGGCGTCCGCCGGCTCGACCGGCGCGGGGACCGGCCGGAAGCGGGCGACCCGCCGCGCGGCCGCGGCGCCGGCGGCGGCCGCGGCACCGAGCAGGAGCGGGGCGGTCCTCACGCGACCTCCCGCACGCCCACGGCCTCGGGCCGGTCGGAGAAGGCCAGGCGCGGCACGAAGACCAGCGACAGCGCGGCCAGCCACGCCGTCACCCCGCAGACCACCCAGACCGTGACGTAGCCCGACAGCGACCCGGCGGTGCCCTCGGACCCGTCGGCGGCGGCCGGCGCGCCGGCGGCCAGGGCGACGGCGAAGACGGCGGAGGCGAAGCTGCCGCCGAGCACCTTGGTCGTGTTGGTCAACCCGGTCGCGACGCCGGTGCGACCGGCGGGCGCCGCTGCCGCCGCGGCCGCGGGCAGCGCCGCCACCAGCGCCCCCGAGCCGAGGCCGGCGACCACCATCGCCCCGAGGACCTGCGGCAGCGTGGCGTGCAGCGGGACCAGCAGCAGGTAGCCCAGGCCGGTGAGCGTGGCGGCGCCGATCAGCGTGACCCTGGGCGTGGTGGCCGCGGAGACCCGGGAGAACGAGCTCGCGCCGACCAGCATCGAGACGACGTAGCCGCCGATGACGATCGACACCTGGCTGGTCGACAGGCCCAGGCCGTAGCCGTAGGTGTCGGGGTCGGTGCGGGCGAACGTCGACAGCGGCCCCTGCGCGCCGAGCACGCTCACCCCGAACAGCCCGGCGGTGAGCTGCACCGGCCACGTGCTGGGGGAGCGCAGCACGCGGAAGTCGACCAGCGGGTCCGCGCGGCGCAGCTCGTACCGGACGAACGGCACGACCAGCAGCACGCCGGCCGCGGTCACCAGCCACGGCCACACCTCGCCGGCGCCGTTGACCCGGACGAAGCTCAGCCCGCCCGTGATCACCAGCAGCACCACGCTGAGCAGGGCGACCCCGGGGACGTCGACGTCGCCGGCCCGCCGGTCGGTGCTCTCGGGCACGCGGGTGAGCACGACGACGCAGACGCCGGCCACCAGCAGGCCCGGCAGCAGCAGCACCAGCCAGAACCGCCCGGCGAGCGCGTCGCCGACCTGCCCGCCGCCGAGCGCGCCCACGATCGCGCCGGCCTGGAGCGCGGCGACGACCAGCCCCGTCGCCCGGCGGGTGCGGGCGGCCGCGTCGGCCTGCCCGCGCGACCGCGAGTGGATGAGCGCCACCTGCAGCGGCAGCCAGGCGGCGTAGACGCCCTGCACCGCCCAGGCCACCAGGAAGACGCCGAAGTCCTGCGCGAACGCCAGCACGACGGTGGCCGCCGCGACCACCGCCGCCGAGGTCCACAGCATCCGGCGGTGGCCGTGGAGGTCGCCCAGCTTGGCCAGCACCGGGACCGCGATCGCGGACGTCATCAGCTGGGCGGCCTCGAGCCAGTTCACGTCGGCGTCGTGGATGCCCAGGTGGCGGGCGACGTCGGTGAGCAGCGGGACGTAGTAGCCCTGCAGCACCCCGCTGGTGAACTCGACGAAGACGAGCCAGCCGACCAGCCCCCCGCCGAGCCCCGCGATGCGGCCGCCGCGCCGCCGCGTCTGCGTGCCGGTCACGCCCTGCTGCCCCTCACGGCGGGTCCTCCCGTCCGGACCTCCGGGGAGGAGACCCGGTACGGCACCGTACGGACCTCGCGGCCGGTCCGGGAGGGGTCACAGCGGATCGCGCCACACGGGACACGACATGCACCGCGGCCCCCCGCGTCCGCTGCCGAGCTCCGAGCCCGCGATCCGCACCACCTCGATGCCGGCGGCCTCGAGTGCGGCGTTGGTGACGGTGTTGCGCTCGTAGGCCACCGCCAGCCGCGGGGCCAGCGCGAGGGTGTTGTTGCCGTCGTCCCACTGCTCGCGCTCGGCGGTGACCGGGTCCAGGCCGGTGTCGATCACCCGCAGCCGGTCGATGCCCATCGCCTCGGCCGCGGCGACCACGAACGGCGCCGGGCCGCGGACGACGAGGTCGGTGGTGTCGGCGTCGTCGGGCGGGGTGTCGGCGGTGACCGTCCAGGCGACGAGGGTGTCCGCCACCGCGGGGTACATGACCATCGCGTCGACGTCGACCATCGTGGCGATGGTGTCCAGGTGCATGGTCGCCCGCTCCTGGGCTATCGGGACGACGAGCACCGTGTGCGCCAGCCCCCGCGCGAACACCCGGCGCGCGAGCCGCTCGGCGCCGCCCGGCGTCGTCCGCTCGCCCACACCCACGGCCACCACGCCGGGGGCCAGCAGCAGGACGTCGCCGCCCTCGAGGTGCTCGAGCGAGGAGTCGTAGAGCTGCTCGGCGCCGGCGAAGCGCGGGTGGTACGTGGCGATGGCGCGGAGGATCGTGCTCTCCCGGTGCCGGGCCGGCATCGCCAGCGACGTGACGGCGACCTGGTCGCCGACCCACACCGACGAGTCCCGGGTGAACAGCAGGTTGGGCAGCGGCGGGACGACGAAGTCGTGCCGGTCCATCAGCTCGTAGGCCAGGCCCCGCCCGCCGCGCAGCTCGTGGTGCGCCACGCCGGCCATGAGCGCGCCGGCGAGGTCGTCGGCCGCGAGGCCGGACAGGTGGCCGGCGGCCGTGCGCTGGAGGGTGGCGCCCAGGCGCGGGTCGTCGACGGCGGCGGCCACGAGCTCCTCGCGGGCCGTCGGGTGGTCCAGGACGTCGGTCAGCAGCCGGTCGAGGTGGAGCACCTCGACGCCGCGGTCGGTGAGGGCGGCGGCGAACGCGTCGTGCTCCTCCTGCGCGCGGGCCACCCACGGGACGCCGTCGAAGAGCAGCTGGTCGTTGTTGCGCGGCGTGAGCCGGCGCAGCTCGGCGCCCGGCCGGTGCAGGACCACCGTCCGCAGGGGGCCGACCTCGCTGGTCACGCCGAGGGGACTGGGGGCCGCGGTGGTCACGGGGGGAGAGGCTGGCACAGTGGCCCGGCCGGCGCACGGCACCGCCACAGGAGGAGGCACCGCGTGGACCTGTTCGACCTCACCGGGAAGGTCGCCGTCGTCACCGGCGGCACCCGCGGCATCGGCCTGATGATGGCGCGCGGCCTGCTGCAGGCCGGGGCGTCGGTCTACGTCAGCTCGCGCAAGCCCGAGGCAGGTGAGCAGGCGGTGGCGGAGCTGTCGGCGTTCGGGAGGGTGGAGTCGATCCCCGCCGACATCAGCACCGAGGCCGAGTGCGTCCGGCTGGCCGAGGAGGTCGGCCGCCGCGAGGAGCGCGTGCACGTGCTGGTCAACAACGCCGGCGCCACCTGGGGCGAGCCGCTCGAGACCTTCCCCGCCTCGGCGTGGGACAAGGTCCTCGACCTCAACGTCAAGGCGCCGTTCTTCCTGACCCGGGCGGTGCTGCCGCTGCTCGAGGCCGCGGCCACCGACGACGACCCGGCCCGCGTGGTCAACGTCGGCAGCATCGACGGGCTGCACGTGCCGGTCCTGCCGACCTACTCGTACTCCTCCAGCAAGGCCGCGGTGCACCAGCTCACCCGGCACCTGGCCAAGGAGCTGGGGCCCAGGCGGATCACCGTGAACGCCGTCGCGCCGGGGCCGTTCGAGTCGAAGATGATGGCCGCCACCCTGGCCGCCCGCGGCGACGAGATCGCCGCCAGCTCGCCGCTGGGCCGCATCGGCCGCCCCGACGACATGGCCGGCGTCGTCGTCTACCTGGCCAGCCGGGCCGGGGCGTACGTGACCGGCGCCGTCATCCCCGTCGACGGCGGCCGGGCCACCACCCTCTAACCGGTCGCCAGGTCCCGGCGGGCGAAGCCCGTGGAGCCGGCGACGAGCAGGACGGCGGCGACCCCGGTCAGCACGAGCACCGGCGCTGCGGTCCAGGGCTCCAGCGGCATCAGGGGCACCCAGCCGAACGGGGAGAGGCCACCGACCCAGCCCGGCCAGTCGAACGACCCGGCGAACAGGGTGAGGACGAGGGAGACGCCGACGGCGGTCCACGCCAGCGCGGTCGCCGCCCGGGGGAGCAGCCCGAACAGCGCCACCGCGGTGCCCGCGACCACCCAGACCGCCGGCACGTACGCCACGGCGGCACCCACCATCCGGCCCAGGGCGGCCGCCTCGCCGGTCTGCGCCACCCGCACGACGCCCGTGGTGAGACCGGATGCCGTCAGGGCCAGCCCCGAGCCCGCCAGGGCGACGGCGACGTGGCTGCCCAGCCACCGGGACCGGCTGGTGGCGGTCGCCAGCACCGGCTCGGCGCGCTGGCCGGACTCCTCGCCGCGGGCGCGCAGCACCGACGAGACCGCGTAGGCGCCGGCCAGCAGTGCCGTGACGCCGAACGTGGTGCCGAGGTAGGCGTCCACCAGCTCGCCGACGTCCGGGTCGCCGAAGACGGCCAGCGCCTGCTCGTTGCCGGCGACCAGCGTCTCGACGGACTCCGCGAGGGCGCCCTGCACCACCCCCAGCAGGGCCAGGCCCAGCGTCCACGCGACGAACGCCCCCCGCTGCAGGCGGACGGCGAGGCCGAGCGGCGAGCGCAGCGACCACGGGGCGTGCGCCGGGCCCGGCCGCGGCTGGACGAGGCCGGCGCCCAGGTCGCGGCGGTCGAGCAGGGCGAACCCGGCCAGGACCAGCGCCACGGCGACGACCGCGCACAGCACCAGCGGTGCGACGGCGTCGTCGGAGAACGGGTGGGTGGCCTGCGCCCAGCCGATCGGCGAGGTCCAGACCACCCAGCTGCCCTCGACGTCGCCGAGCGCACGGAGCACGAAGGACACCGCGAACAGCCCACCCACCAGGCCGTGGACCGCCCGGGTGTGTCCGGTCACCTGCACGGCCACGGCGGTGATCCCGGTGAACACCAGCCCGCACGCCCCGAACGAGGCGCCGAGGAACAGGGAGCCGACGGCCGGCAGTCCGGTCGCCGTGGCGGCGGTCCAGACGGCGACGGTGAGCACCGCACACGCCAGCGACGACAGGAGGACGGCGGCCAGCAGCGGTGCGTGCCGGCCGACGCGCGCCGACCGGACCAGCTCGGTCCGGCCGGCCTCCTCGTCCGCCCGGGTGTGCCGGGTGACGGTGGACGTCGCCATCAGCGCGGCGACCAGCATCACGGTCGCGGAGATCTCGAAGGCGACCGCCCCGGCCACCGTGCCGAGCCCCACGGGCGGGCCGGCCAGGGCGATCGTCGCCGCGTTGCTGCCCACGGATGCGCGGTAGGCGGCCAGGGCCTCGGCGGTGTCGTAGAGCGACTGGCTCGAGACCGACTGCAGCGCCACCAGGAACGTGCCGGCGGCGATCCACACCGGCAGCCGCACCCGGTCACGGCGCAGCGCGAACCGGAGGAGCGTGCCGGTGCCCGTGGTGGTCGACGGCCGGGTCCCGGTCACCGGCGGCACCGGCCGGGCGGGGGCCTCCGACAGCCGGGTGGTCACGACCGCACCGCCTCGGACCCGGAGGGGGCGCCGTTCTCCGCCAGCTCGTCGCCGTAGTGCCGCAGGAAGAGCTCCTCGAGCGTGGGCGGCGTGCTGGTCAGGGCCACGACACCGAGCGTGGTCAGGTACCTGAGGGTGCCGTCCAGCGCGTCGGTGTCGACGTCGAAGCGGACCCGGCCGTCCTCGTGCCGCAGGTCGTGGACGCCCGGCAGCGCCGCCAGGCCGCTCGCCGGGCGAGCGGTCTCGGCGACGACGGACGTGCGGGTCAGGTGCCGCAACTGGCCGAGGCTGCCGCTCTGCACCGTCCGGCCGTGCCGGATGATGCTGACCCGGTCGCACAGGGCCTCGGCCTCGGCCAGGATGTGGCTGGAGAGGAGCACCGTGCGGCCCTCGGCGCGGACCTCGCGGATGCACTCCTGGAACACCGCCTCCATGAGCGGGTCGAGTCCGGACGTCGGCTCGTCGAGCACCAGCAGGTCGGCGTCGGATGCCAGCGCGGCCACCAGGGCGACCTTCTGCCGGTTGCCCTTCGAGTACGTGCGGGCCTTCTTGCGCGGGTCGAGGTCGAACCGGTCGAGCAGCTCGGCGCGACGTCGCGGGTCGAGCCCGCCGCGCAGCCGCCCGATCAGGTCGATGGCCTCGCCGCCGGAGATGGTCGGCCACAGGGTCACGTCCCCGGGCACGTAGGCCAGGCGCCGGTGCAGGGCCACGGCGTCGCGCCAGGGGTCGCCGCCGAGCAGGCGGACCCGGCCGGCGTCGGGACGCAGCAGGCCGAGCAGCACCCGGAGGGTCGTGGACTTGCCGGACCCGTTCGGGCCGAGGAAGCCGTGCACCTCACCGGTGTCGACCTCGAGGTCGAGCCCGTCCAGGGCGCGCGTGGCGCCGAAGGTCTTGACCAGTCCCGCGATGGAGATCGCCGTCATGGCCGTGAACTTACAGACTTTTCACTATTTCGTGAACAGTATTGAGCGCCAGGAGGCCCAGTACGATGGGCGGCGTGGCGGTTGCGGACGACCTGGACGCCGAGCGGGCGACCCTCCTGCGGTTCGTGGAGCGGTTCGCGCTCGTGCTGCGCGAGTCGGGCATGCAGCCGATGCAGGCGCGGGTCATGGCCTACGCGCTCGCCGACGACGCCGACCGCTACACCGCCGCCGAGCTCGCGGAGGGCCTGCAGGTCAGCCCGGCGGCGATCAGCGGGGCCGTCCGGCAGCTGGTCCAGGTCGGCTTCCTGGTGCGCGAGCGTGAGCCCGGTACGCGCAGCGACCTGTACGTGCTGGACGACGCCAACCTCTGGACCCGTGCCGTCACGGCGGAGCTGCAGACGCTCCGGCGGTTCGAGGACGTCGCGGCGTCCGGCATCGAACTGCTCGGCGCCGACCGGCCCGGTGGCCGGCGGCTCGCCGAGACGCGCGACTTCCTGGCGTTCCTGCGCGAGGTCCTCGCCGACGCCGTCGCCCGCTGGCCCCGGGAACGGGAACGGCGGGGCGCCGGGCCGCACTAGGCGGGACGCTCCTCGACCGGTGGGTGCACGGCAGGGCGCGGCGTCGGGGGCTCGGAGCGCCGGCGCCGCGGCGGCCGGTGCGCCTGCTCGGCGGGCACCCGGGCCAGGTGGGACTCGGCCAGCGCCACCTGGTGCGGCGAGCCGACCCTCCGGCCCTGCTCGCGGGCGCCGGTCCACCAGTCGCGGGCGGCCACCGTGTCGCCGGTGCGCTCGGCGATCCGGCCCAGCAGCTCGTCGTAGGCGCCCAGGCTGAACGCCGGGGTGCCCAGCACCGCCTGCCGCCCGCGGAAGGGCAGCAGCTGCACGGTGGCCACGGTCAGCTCGGGCTCGTCGCCCAGGTGCAGCGCGGCCTCGGCCTGCAGCAGCACCGCGACGTCGCTGGCCCAGTCGCGGATCTGGGTGCGGCCCCAGCGGGCGCGCAGCCGCCGGGCCACCGCGAGGTCGCCGGACTCCGCGGCGGCCACCACGGCCATGAGCTGCAGCAGCGGGTTGCCCTCGTCGCCGGTCTCCACGAGCAGGTCGATCGCCTCGGGCAGCCGGTGGTCGCCGCGGCGCAGCGCGAACAGGTGCGCGGCGTAGGCGTGCCGCGAGTGGGGCGTCACCCGGCGGTAGAGCTCGTGCGCCTCGGTGGTCAGGTCCTCGGCGCGGGCGGCGTCCCCGGCCAGCCAGGCGGCGCCGGCCTGCTGCCACAGCACGTGCGGGCGCACCTCCGGGCCCGACAGCGAGAACGCCAGCCGCCGCCCGGCCTCCAGGTCGGCCTCGAAACCGGCGCGGTCGGTGAGGTGCAGCCGGATCGCCGCGCGGTGCAGCCGGGCGTAGAACTCGGTGCGCCGCGGCAGCCCGCGCCCGGCCAGGGCCAGCGCCTCGTCGGTCGCGGCCAGCCGCAGCTCGGCGGCACCGGGCCGGCCCCACACCGCGAGCGAGTAGTTGTTCAGCGTCCGGCCCAGCAGCTCCGGGTCGCCGACGCCGCGGGCCAGCGCCACCGCCCGCTCGGCGTACCGCACGCCGCGCTGCAGGTCCTCGCTGAAGGCCAGCTCGACGCCGAGGGTGCCCAGCAGCCGCGCGGTCAGCCGGTCCCGCTCGGCCTCGGTCGCGTCCGGGGCGATCTCGTCGCGGTGCTCGAGCAGGTCCTCCAGCAGGGCGACCATCTCGGCGTCGACGACGCCGTGCGGCCGCCAGTTCCACAGCGTGACCTCGCCCCAGACCGCGGCCGACTCCAGCTGGCAGCGCGGGTCGCCGAGCTCGCGGGCCAGCGCGATCGCCTCGCCGACCACCTGGTGGGCCTCGGTGCGCTCGCCGCTGCGCAGCAGGTCGTTGCCCAGCGCGGTGAGCAGGTCGTGCCGGGTGCGGACCGCGCCGGGCTGCGCCGGGTCGACCAGCCGCAGCGCGCGGCGGGTGTGCACCGCGGCCTCGCCGTCGGCCAGGCGGGCCCGGGCGTTGGCCGCCGCGGCGGTGGACCACCGCAGCCCGGCGGCGGGGCCGGCCACCGGCGCGGCCTCGACGAAGTGGTGCGCCAGCCGCTCGACCACGGCGTCGTCGGGGCGGCCGCCGGCCACCTGCCGCTCCAGCGCCTCGCCGAGCCGGGCGTGCAGGCGGGCCCGGCGCAGCGCGGGGAGGTCGTCGGCGAGGACCTCCTGCACCAGCGCGTGCGTGAACCGCCAGCTCCACGGCGTGCCGCCCTCGACGACCAGGCCCGCGGCGACCGCGGCGTCCAGGGCCGCCAGCGCGGCCTCGGCCGGCTCCCCGGCGGCCTCGAGCAGGTCGAGGGTGACCTCCCGGCCGGCGACGGCGGCGAGCTCGAGCACCGGGCGGGCGCCGGCGGGCAGCCGGGCCAGGCGGGTCCGCAGCACCTCGCCCACCGACGGCGGCACCGGCACCGCGTGCAGGTCGCGGCCGCCGCGCATCCAGCGGGACAGCTCGACGACGAAGAACGGGTTGCCCGCCGTGCGGTCGTGCACCGTGGCGGCCAGGCCCGGGTCGCCGGCAGAGCCCAGCTGCGCGGCCAGCAGCGAGCCGACGTCCTCGGCGTCCAGGCCCTGCAGGGTGATCGTGGTGGCGGCCGGCTCGCGGGCCAGCCGGGCCAGGCAGTCCGCGACCGCCTCGGGCAGGTCCTCCCCGACGCTGCGCACGGTCACGACGACCAGCAGCGGCACCCGCGGCAGGTGCCGGGCCAGCAGGGTCAGCAGCTGCACCGACGTGGTGTCGGCGCCCTGCAGGTCGTCGAGGACGACCATCGCCGGCCGCTGCCGGGCGGCGGCGGTGAGCCTGCCGCGCAGCTCCTGGAACAGCCGGAACCGGGCGGCGTCGGCGTCGTCGCCGTCGTCCCCGGCGGGCGCGGGCGGCTCCTGGCCCAGCTGCTCGAGCGCCTGCGTCCACGGCCACAGGGCCGGGGCGCCGGCGTCGTCGGCGCAGCGGCTCTCGGCGACCGCCCACCCCGCGGCCCGGGTGGTGTCCGCGACCGCCTCGGCCAGCCGGGTCTTGCCGATGCCGGCCTCGCCGGCCAGCACGACGACGGCGGGCCGCCCGGCGGCGACCTGCTCGGCGGCCGCCCGCAGCCGGGCCAGCTCGGCGCGGCGGCCGACCAGCGTCTCGTCGCCGGGGACCGCCAGCGCGGTGGGTGCCGGCGGCGGGACCACCGACAGCACCGGCCGGGGCACCCGTGAGGCGAGCTTGGGGTCCTGCCGGAGCACCGCCTGCTCGAGGTCGCGCAGCTCGGGGCCGGGGTCGATGCCCAGCTCGTCGCGCAGCAGCTCGGTGCAGCGGCGCAGCGCGTCCAGCGCGTCGGCCTGCCGGTCGGCGGCGTAGAGGGCGGTGACCAGCCGGGCCCACAGCCGCTCGCGCAGCGGGTGCTCGGCGACCAGGCGCTGCAGGTCGGCGACGGCGGCGTCGGCGCGGCCGACGGCCAGCAGCGCGTCGCACCGGCGCTCGCGGGCGCGCACGTGCAGCTCGGTGAGGCGCAGCCGGTCGGTGGCCGCGCCCGGCCCGTCGCCCAGCTCGGCCAGCGGCTCGCCCCGCCACAGCTCGAGCGCGCGGTCCAGCGCGGCGACCCCGCCGGCGGGGTCGCCGGCCTCGACGGCGCGGTCGCCCTCCTCGACCAGGCGGGCGAAGCGCAGGCTGTCGAGGTCCTCGGCGCCGACCTGCACCAGGTAGCCCGGCGCCCGGGTGAGCAGCACCGTCGGCGCCTCGCGCGGCCCGCGCTGGGGCTCGAGCACCCGGCGCAGGTGCGAGACGTAGGCCTGCAGGGTCCCGGTGACCGTGGGCGGCGGCTCGTCGCCCCACAGCGTGGTGACGATGCGGTCGATCGGGACCACCCGGCCGGCCTCGGCCAGCAGCAGGGTCAGCAGCGCGCGGGGCTTGGCCCCGCCGACGTCGACGGGGCGGTCGTCGGGACCGGTGACCTCGAGGGGACCGAGGACGCGGAACCGCACGATCGGGCATCGTGACAGGTCGCGCGCCGCCTGGGGAGGGGTTCGTGCGCCTCAAGTCGGGCGCAAGTGGCGGTCAAGGCGGGGTGGCCACGGTGGTCCCCGGCCATCCCCCCTGCCCCGAGGACCCGACATGAGCCTGACCGAGACCCCCGCCGCCGCCCCGCTCCCGCGCACACCGCTCGACGACGCCGTGCCCGCCGCCCTCGACCCCGCCGCCGTCGCGGAGCTGCGCGGCCGGGTGCACGGGCCGGTCTACGTCGCGGGCGACGACGGCATGGCGGCCGAGGTCGCGGCCTGGAACCTCGCCGTCACCCACACGCCCGCCGTCGCGGTGGGTGCCACCTGCGCCGCCGACGTCGCGGCCGCCGTCTCCTTCGCCGCCGCGCACGGCCTGCCGGTCGCCGTCCAGGCCACCGGCCACGGCCCGGTCCGCAACGCCGACGGCGCGCTGATGATCACCACCCGCCGCATGCAGGGCGTCGCCGTCGACCCGGCCCGCCGCACCGCGCGGGTCGAGGCGGGCGTCAAGTGGCAGAAGGTCGTCGCGGCCGCCGCCGAGCACGGGCTGGCCGGGCTGTGCGGCTCGTCGTCCGACGTCGGGGTGGTCGGCTACACCCTCGGCGGCGGGCTCGGGCCGCTGGGCCGCCGGCACGGGTTCGCCGCCGACGCCGTCGTGAGCGTGGAGATCGTCACCGCCGACGGCGTGCTGCGCACCGTCTGCGCCGAGACCGAGCCCGAGCTGTTCTGGGCGGTGCGCGGCGGCAAGGGCAACTTCGGTGTCGTCACCGCGCTGGAGTTCGAGCTGTTCCGCGTGCCGGCGCTGGTCGCCGGCGGGCTGTTCTTCGCCGGCAGGGACGCGGCCGCGGTGCTGCACGCCTACCGCGCCTGGGCGCCGACGCTGCCCGAGGAGGTCGGCACCTCGGTCGCCGTGCTGCGGCTGCCTCCGGTGGAGGAGCTGCCGCCGCCGCTGCGCGGGCAGACCGTCGTCCACCTGCGCTACGTCTACGCCGGCGAGGACCCCGAGCTCGGGACCGCGCTGGTGGCGCCGATGCAGGCCGCGGGGGAGGTGCTGCTCGGCGGCGTCGGGCCGATGCCGACCACGGCCCTGGACGCGGTGCACATGGACCCGACCGACCCGATGCCCGGCTGGGAGAAGGGGATGCTGCTCGCCGAGCTGACCGGGGAGACCGTGGACGCGTTCCTCGCCGCCGCCGGCCCCGACGTGCAGGTGCCGCTGGTCATGGCCGAGATCCGCCAGATGGGCGGTGCGCTCGCCCGCCCGGCGCGGGTGCCCGACGCCGTCCCGGGCCGTGGCGCCGCCTGGTCGGTGTTCGTGATCGGCCCGATGGTGCCGGAGCTGGCCGAGGTGGTGCCCGCGGTCGGCCGCGGCGTGCTCGCCGCGCTGGCGCCGTGGGCCGCGCCCGGCGGGATGGTCAACTTCCTCGGCGACGTCAGCGGTCCCGAGGAGGTCCTCGCCGCCTGGGACCCGGCCTCGGCCGAGCGGCTGCTGGCCGTCAAGCGGGCGGTCGACCCCGACGACGTCTTCTCCACCGGGTACGCGCTGCGGGGCCGGGGTGCCTGAGCAGCCGCCCCGCCCGCGGCCGCCGGCCTGGCTGCGGCGGCGGATGGGGATCCCGCCGGCCCTGCCCCCGCCGGGCTGGACCCCGCCGGAGACGAGCACGATCAGGTGAGCTGATCCTGCGGCGTCCTGGCTCACCCCCCACGGTGAGCCAGGACGCGCGGCGGTGAGCTCAGCTGATCATCCGCGGCGTCAGTCGGGCAGGAGGACCCCGGGGTTGCAGATGCCCTGGGGGTCCAGCCGGGCCTTGACCGCGCGCAGCACCTCGACGCCGAGCGGGCCGACCTCGCGCTCCAGCCAGGGGCGGTGGTCGGCACCGACGGCGTGGTGGTGGGTGAGCGTGCCGCCGGCGGCCAGCAGCGCCTCGGTCGCCGCCCGCTTGGCGGTCAGCCACTGCTGCAGCGGCAGGTCGTCGTCGCGGTCGGCGAGCACGGTGACGTACAGCGAGGCGCCCGTGGCGTAGCCGTGGGACACGTGCGTCATCAGCAGCGGCCGCTTGCCGGGCCGGCCCAGCGACCGCTGCAGCGCGGTGCGGACGGCGTCGTAGACGGCCGGCAGCGCGGTCCAGGTGGCCGCCGTCTCCAGCGTCTCGACCAGCAGGCCCGCGTCCATGAGCCGGTCGCGCAGGTAGGGGGCGGCGAACCGGTGCCGGCGCCACGACTCGCCCACCCGGCGGCCGACCCGCGCCGCGCCGTGCTCGCGCAGCACCGGGAGCACCGCCCGGCGGCGGGCCCGCACCACCTGCGGCAGGCCCTCCCAGCCGACGACGAGCAGGCAGCCCTCGCCGCGGCGGCGGGCCCGCAGGACGCCGCGCAGCAGCCGGGCGCCGGTGCCGCCGGCGTTGAGCAGGGTGGCGCGGGTCTCGTCGGGGTCGGAGAGGCGGACGACGTCGGGCAGCAGGTCGTGCCGCGCCAGCCGCTGCAGCCCGGCGAGCCCGTCGGCCCAGGTGCGGAACGACCAGCCCTCGTACAGCCGGGCCCGCGGCGCCGGGCGCACCCGCAGCCGCAGCCCGGTGATGATCCCGAGCGCGCCCTCCGAGCCCAGCGCCAGGCCGAGCAGGTCGGGTCCGGCCGCCGACGCCGGCGGGTGGCCGAGCTCCAGCACCCCCGACGGCGTGGCCAGGGTCAGGCCCGCGACGAGGTCGTCGAAGCGGCCGACGCCGGTGGAGGACTGCCCGGCCGAGCGGGTCGCCGCGTAGCCGCCGAGCGTGGCGTACTCCCAGCTCTGCGGCAGGTGGCCCAGCGTCAGCCCGTGGGCCCCGAGCGCCTCCTCCAGCGCCGGGCCGCGCATGCCGGGGCCGGCGGTGACCAGCGACGAGGCGACGTCGACGTCGGTCAGCGCCGCCATCCGGGACAGGTCGACCGACAGCGAGGGCCGGTCGTCGGGGTCCATCCCCGACAGCCCGCCGACGACGCTGGTGCCCCCGCCGAACGGGACGACGACGACCCCGTGCTCGGCGCACAGCGCCAGCAGCGCCGCGGTCTGCTCCGTGCTGCCGGGCAGGACGACGGCGTCGGGCGCGTCGGAGGCGTCGCCCTCCCGCCGGCGCAGCAGGTCCAGGTAGCTCTTGCCGCCGGCCCGGCGCAGCCGCGCCTCCCGGTCGGTGCGCACGTGGTCGGCGCCGAGGAGCGCGACCAGCGCGTCGTGGACGTCGGCCGGCAGCCGCGAGGGCGCCAGCCGGATGTCGGCGACGGCGACCGGCGGGGTCGGCCGCGGCTCCCAGCCCAGCTCCCCGGCCAGGTGGCGGCGCGCGGCCTTGGGCAGCGCGGTGGCGAGGTCGGGGTCGCGGGTGAGCTCGAGGGAGCCCTCCGCCGCGTCCCCCGGCTCGGCCACCGTGGCCACCCGGGAGCTGCCGGGCCCCCACCCCTGGACGGTCAGTTCCGGCTGCTCGGACACGGCTACAGTCTGCCGGTGCTCCGACCGGGACCCCGCACGTGACCGGCGGGCCCGACCTCACCCCGGAGCGCCGCGCGGCCGACCTCGAGGCCCTGGCCGGCGGTGTCGACGTCGTCGTCGTGGGCGGGGGCGTGACCGGCGCCGGGGTGGCCCTCGACGCCGCCGCCCGCGGGCTGTCCGTGGCGCTGCTCGAGCGCACCGACCTCGCCGCCGGCACCAGCCGGTGGTCGAGCAAGCTGGTGCACGGCGGCCTGCGCTACCTGGCGCACGGCGAGGTCGGCCTGGCGCGGGAGAGCGCCCGCGAGCGCGCCGTCCTCATGCGCACCACCGCGCCGCACCTGGTCCGGGCGCTGCCGTTCCTGGTGCCCGACGCCGCCGGCCGCGACGTCAGCGCCGTCGGCGCGCTGGGCGGCCGGCTGGGGGACGCGGTGCGCCGGTCGGTGCGCGGCGGGCGCGGCTCGCTGCCCGGCACCCGCCGCGCCGGCGCCGCGGAGGTCGCGCGGCTGACGCCCGCGGTGCGCCCCGGCCGCGGCGGCGCGGTGTTCTGGGACGGTCAGCTCACCGACGACGCCCGGCTCGTCGTCGCCCTGGCCCGCACCGCGGCCGCGCACGGCGCGCGGGTGCTCACCGGCGCCCGGGTGACCGCCGTCGACGGGGGCGAGGTGGCGGTGGAGGTCGACGGCGCGGCGCTGACCGTGCGGGCGGGCGCGGTGGTGAACGCGACCGGCGTGTGGGCGCAGGCGCTGGCGCCGGGCATCCGGCTGGCGCCCTCGCGCGGCTCGCACCTCGTCGTCCGCGCCGGCCGGCTCGGCGACCCGGTCGCGGCGCTCACCGTGCCGCTGCCCGGCTCGCGCTCCCGGTACGTGTTCGCGCTGCCGCAGCCGGGCGGGCTGGTGTACCTGGGGCTCACCGACGAGCCGGTGCCCGGACCGGTCCCGGACGAGGACCCGGTGCCGGCCGACGCCGAGGTGCGGCAGCTGCTCGACACCGTGAACCGGGTGCTGGCCGTGCCGCTGACCGGGGACGACGTCGTCGGCTCCTACGCCGGGCTGCGGCCGCTGGTGCTGCCCCGGTCGGCGGGGGCGGGGCCGGGCGACGCCACCGCGGACCTCTCGCGGCGGCACCTGCTGCGGTGGGACGGACCGGTCCTGTCGGTCGTCGGCGGCAAGCTGACCACCTACCGGGCGATGGCCGCCGAGGCCGTCGACGCCGTCGTCGCGCGGCTGGGCCGGGGCGCGCGCCGCTCGCCGACCGCCCGGCTGCCGCTGGTCGGGGCGGCGTCCCCGGCCGAGCTGGCGCGGGTGGCCGCCCCGGCGCGGCTGGTCGCCCGGTACGGCACCGAGGCGCCGCGGGTGGCCGCGCTGGGGACGGAGCCGGTGGTCGGGGGCCGTCCGGAGACGGTGGGGGAGCTGCGGTTCGGCGCGCTGGCCGAGGGGGCGCGGAGCGTGGCCGACCTGCTCGACCGGCGGGTGCGCCTCGGCCTGGTCCCCGCCGACCGCGCCGCCGCCGTGCCCGTCGCGGAGTCCGTCCTGGCCGGGGCATAGGAGGCGGTCCGCACCCGCGGCCCCCCGGCGTGCGGGGAGCGTCCTGTGCCGCCGCCGGTCGCGCGGGTGCGCGCCGGGCGGTAGGACGGGGAGCGGGACCCGGCCGGGTGCCCCCGACAGCCCTCCGAGACCGCGAGGACCCGCCGTGAGCGCCCCCAGACTCGACGTCGCCCCCTGGACGGTCCGCGAGCCGCACGTGGACACCGGGACGCTCGACGTCGCCGAGTCCCTCTTCAGCCTGTCCAACGGCTACGTCGGCATCCGGGGCACGCTCGACGAGGTCGAGCCGTTCGGCATGCGCGGCACCTACCTGTCCGGGGTCTACGAGACCCACCCGCTGTCCTATCCCGAGGGCGGCTACGGCCAGCCCGGCGAGGGGCAGGCGCTGCTCACCGTCACCGACGGCACGCCGCTGCGCCTCCTGGTCGACGGCATCCCGCTCGACGTGCGGGAGGTCCGGCCGGAGGTCCACGAGCGCACGCTGGACCTGCGCGCCGGCACGCTCGACCGGCTCGTGCGCTGGACGACGCCGCGCGGGACGACGATGGAGGTCACCTCGCGGCGGCTGGTCTCGCTGGCGGAGCGGTCGATCTGCGCCGTCCGGTACGAGGTCCGCGCGCTGGACGGGCCGGCGCACGTCGTCGTGCGGTCCGAGCTGGCCAGCGGGGCGGTGACGCCCACGGGCGTGGACAACGACGACCCGCGCGTCGCGGAGTGCCTCGACAACGCCTTCGAGCCGCTGGTGCACGCCTCCGCGGCGACCGGCGGCACCCTCGCGGCCCGCACCCGGCGGTCGGGCATCACGGTCGCGGCCGCGGTCGACCACGTGGTCGACCGCGGGCACGTCAGCTCCGACGCCGACGAGCACCGCGTCGTCACCACGGTCGCCGCCGACCTGGCCGCCGGCGGGGCCCTCGCGATCACCAAGGTGGTCGCGCACACCTGGTCGCTCGACGCGTGGGCGGGTTCCCTCGTCGGCCAGGCGTCCGCGGCGCTGGCCTCCGCCCTCGACCTGGGGTGGGAGGGCCTGCTGGCAGCGCAGCGCGGCGTGCTCGACGAGTTCTGGGCCACGGCCGACGTCGAGGTCGACGGCGACCCCGAGCTCCAGCAGGCGCTGCGCTACAGCGTCTTCCAGCTGTTCTGCTCCGCCGCCTGCATCTCCGGCGCCCCCGTCGGGGCCAAGGGCCTGACCGGCATGGGCTACAGCGGCCACACCTTCTGGGACGTCGAGGGGTTCGTGCTGCCGGCACTGACCCTGCTGCGCCCGGACACGGCGGCCCGCCTGCTGCGGTGGCGGGCGGAGACGATCGGCTCCGCCCGCGAGCGCGCCCGGACGCTGGGCCGGGCGGGCGCGGCGTTCGCGTGGCGCACCATCAGCGGGCCCGAGGTGTCGGCGTACTGGCCGGCGAGCACGGCGGCGATGCACGTCAACGCCGACGTCGCCCGCGCCTTCTGGCTGTACGAGAACGCCACCGGCGCCGACCTCGACGACGTCGGCGGCCTGCCGGTGCTGGTGGAGACGGCGCGGCTGTGGATGTCGCTGGGGCACGAGGACGCGGCCGGGGCGTGGCACCTGTTCGGCACGACCGGTCCGGACGAGTACACCGGCGTCGTCGACGACAACGTCTTCACCAACCTCATGGCGCGGGCCAACCTGCGGCGCGCGGCCGACGCCTGCCGCAGGTACGAGGCGCGGGCCGCGGAGCTCGGTGTGGACCACACCGAGACCGCCGCCTGGCGGGCCGCGGCCGACGCGGTCCACGTGCCGTGGGACGAGGGGCTGGGCGTGCACCCCATGAACGCCAACTTCACGTCGTACGAGGAGTGGCCCTTCGAGGAGCAGTGCGACGCCTACCCGGTGCAGGAGCACAACCACTACGCCACGTTCTACCGGCGGCAGGTGCTCAAGCAGGCCGACCTCGTCCAGGCGCTGTGGTGGTGCCGCGACGAGTTCACCGACGAGGAGGTGGCGCGCGACCTCGAGTACTACGAGGCGCGCACCGTGCGGGACTCCTCCCTGTCGGCCGCGGTGCAGGCGGTGGTGTGCGCGCAGGCGCAGCACCCCGACCTCGCCCTGCGCTACCTGCGCGAGTGCGCGCTCGTGGACCTGCGCGACGTCCGGCAGGGGACGGCCCAGGGGCTGCACCTGGCCTCGGTGGCCGGGGCCTGGCTGGCGCTCACCGCGGGTCTGGGGGGTATGCGCGAGGACCACGGGGACCTCGAGATCGCGCCGCTGCTGCCGTCGTCGCTGTCCCGCACGGCGTGGCACGTCACCTGGCGCGGCAGCGTGCTCCGCGTCGAGACGACGCAGCAGGGCACCACGCTCACGCTGGTGCGCGGGGAGGGGCCGATGACCGTCGTCGTCGACGGCGCCGCGCAGGCGGTCACGACCACCCCGGTGCGCGTGCCCCTGCGCGCGCCCACGCCGCTGCTCAGCGAGCCGCGGCAGCCGGCCGGGCGCGAGCCGCGGACCTGACGCCCCGTCCGGTCCCATCCCGTTCAGTGAGATGACCGTTCCGCTGTACGGGACGAACGGAGCAGGATGCCGGCGTGGACACCTACACGCACGGGCACGCCGAACCGGTCCTGCAGTCACACCGCTGGCGCACCGCGGAGAACTCCGCCGCGTACCTGCTGCCGCACCTGCGCCCCGGGCTCGACCTGCTCGACGTCGGGTGCGGGCCGGGCACGATCACCGTCGACCTGGCCCGCCGGGTCGCGCCCGGCCGGGTGCTCGGCCTCGACGTCTCGGCCGACCCGCTCGGCGAGGCCCGGGACCTCGCCGGGCGGGAGGGCGTCGCGGTGACCTTCGCCGTCGGCGACGTGTACGCCCTCGACCTGCCCGACGACTCGGTCGACGTCGTCCACGCCCACCAGGTGCTGCAGCACCTCACCGACCCGGTGGCGGCGCTGCGCGAGATGGCCCGTGTCTGCCGCCCCGGCGGGCTGCTCGCCGTCCGGGACGTGGACTACGCCGCCACGTGCTGGTTCCCCGCCGACGCCGGCCTGGACCGGTGGCTGGAGCTCTACCACTCGGTCGCCCGCGCCAACGGCGCCGAGCCCGACGCCGGCCGGCGGCTGCTGTCCTGGGCGCACGCCGCGGGCCTGCGCGACACCACCGCGACGACCGGCTCCTGGTGCTACGCCTCACCGGCCGAGCGGGAGTGGTGGGGCCGCTCGTGGGTCGGCCGCGCGACGGCGTCGGCGTTCGCGGAGCAGGCCCTGGGCTACGGCCTGGCCACGCGGGACGAGCTCGAGGAGCTCGCCGCCGCGTGGCTGCGCTGGGCCGCCGCGGACGACGGCTGGCTCGCCATGCTGCACGGCGAGCTGCTGGTCCGCGTCTGAGCCCCGGGGGTGGCAGGGGACGGCCGTCCCTGCCGCCCCTCGGGCTCAGCCCTGGCGGGCGGCGTTGGCCTGCACGGCGGTGCTCACCCACTGCGCCAGGCCCGGCGCGACCCGCTCGTAGGTGGCCGTGAACCGCTCGTCCTCGACGTACATCCGGCCCAGCGCCGCGTGCACCTCCGGCGGGCAGTCGTAGAAGTTCCGCGTGACCTGCTGCCGGTGCTCCTCGGCGAGGTCCATCGCCTGCGGCGAGCCGGGCGCGACGCCGGCCCGCAGCGCCTCGGCCATCCGCCGCACCAGGTCCTCGCCCTCGGCCTTGATCCGGAGCCAGTCCTCCTTGGTGTAGGCCGCGGTCCGCCGCTTCGACTGGGCGTAGGCGTCGGTGTCGCCCCACCGCTCCTGCACCTCGGCCTCGTACTGCTCCGGGTCGTGCTCGCCGAACACCTCGAACCGCTCCTCCGGGGTCAGTGCGATCCCCATCTGCCTCGCCTCCATCTCCTTCTCGACGGCCGCGACCATCGCCTGTGTCCGCTCCAGCCGGTCCCGCAGCAGCCGGTGCTGCCGGCGCAGGTGCTCGGCGGGGTCGGCGGACGGGTCGTCCAGCAGGGCCGCGACCTCCTCGAGGGGGAACCCGAGCTCGCGGTAGAGCAGCACCTGGTGCAGCCGGTCCAGGTCCGCCGCCGAGTAGCGGCGGTAGCCGGCCGCGGTGCGTCCCGACGGCGACAGCAGCCCGATCCGGTCGTAGTGGTGCAGCGTGCGCACCGTGACGCCGGCCAGCGCCGCCACCTCGCCCACCTTCACCCCGGGTCCCTCCTCCCTGACGGCGACGAGTGCACAGCCTGACGCTGCGTCAGGGTCAAGCGCGATCGTCGCGTCAGGGCCGGGCGCGGTCCCCGGACGGCGGAGGAGCAGCGCCTGGGCGAGGATGCCGGGGTGGCCGCTGAGGACGTCTCGCCCGAGGACCCCTTCCCCCGGCAGCGGGTGACCGTCCGGGGCACCGAGATGGCCTACGTCGACGTGGGTGAGGGCGACCCGATCGTCTTCCTGCACGGCAACCCGACGTCGTCCTACCTGTGGCGCAACGTGATCCCGCACGTGCAGCACCTCGGCCGCTGCATCGCGCCGGACCTGGTCGGCATGGGGGAGTCCGGGAAGCTGCCCGACCCGCAGCGGGGCACCTACTCCTTCGCCACGCACGCCGCGCACCTGGACGGGCTCCTCGAGGCGCTCGGGGTGGAGCGGCGGGTCACCTTCGTGCTGCACGACTGGGGCTCGGCGCTGGGCTTCTCCTGGGCGCACCGCCACCCCGAGGCGGTCCGCGGCCTGGCCTTCACCGAGGCGATCGTCACCCCGATGACCTGGGCCGACTGGCCGGCGGACGGCCGGAAGATCTTCCGGGCCATGCGCAGCGAGGACGGCGAGGTCGTCGTCCTCGACAAGAACGTCTTCGTCGAGCGGATCCTCCCGGCGTCCGTGCTCCGCGGACTCCCCCCGGAGGCGCACGAGCGCTACCGGCAGCCGTTCCGCGAGCGCGAGGACCGCTGGCCGACGCTGGAGTGGCCGCGCCAGCTCCCCATCGCCAACGTGCCACCGGCCGTCCACGACGTCGTCGCGCGGTACGGGCACTGGCTGCGGACCAGCGCCGTCCCGAAGCTGTTCGTCGACGCCGAGCCCGGGTGGCTGCTGACCGGGCGGGCACGCGGGCTGGTGCGGAAGTGGCCGTCGGTCACCGAGGTGACCGTGCCGGGCTCGCACTTCGTCCCCGAGGACTCACCGCACGCGATCGGCCGGGCGCTGGCCGACTGGATCCCCACGCTGCCCTGAGCGGCTGCCGGGCCCGTCCGGGACGGCGCCCGGGCTGCGGCGGCAGGGTCGAGCACCGCCCGAGCCCCGTCCCCGGCGCGGAGGTCAGCGGCGGCGGGAGCGCTTGACCTCGTACATCGCCGCGTCGGCGCGGCGCAGCAGGCTGTCGGCGGTGTCACCCTGCCGGGAGAGGGCGACGCCGGTGCTCGAGCGCAGCGGCGGCCCGCCGTCGGTGGGGGTCGCGAGGGTGGCCGCGATCCGGTCGACCAGGCGCCGGGCGGCGTCCTCGGTGCCGGTGCCGGGGCACAGCACGACGAACTCGTCGCCGCCGATGCGGGCCACGGTGTCGCCCGGGCGCACCGCCCCCCGCAGCGCCGCGGCCATCCGCAGCAGGGCGGCGTCGCCGGCGGCGTGGCCGAGGGTGTCGTTGATGGCCTTGAACCCGTCGAGGTCGCAGTACAGCAGCGCGGCCGCCAGGCCCTCGCGCGCCTGGACCTGCAGCGCCTGCGCGAGCCGGTCCAGCAGCAGCGCCCGGTTCGGCAGGCCGGTGAGCGCGTCGTGCAGGGCGGCCTCGCGCAGCCGGGCCTCGAGCTCACGCTGGGCGGTCACGTCCATCATCGCGACGACGGCGCCCGTGGGCCGGCCCGCGGCGTCGCGGATGCGGGTTCCGGAGGCGCGCACCACGCGCAGGGGAGCGCCGGGCAGGTCGATCGCCATGTCGGCGTCGCGGACCCGGCCCTCGGCGTGGACGCGGGCCAGGGGGACCTCGGCCAGGCCGAGCCGGCGTCCGTCGGGGGTGCGCAGCCCGAAGGCCTCGACGACGTCCTCGGTGAGCCGGACGCCCTCGACCTGGCCGGCGTGCCCCTCGGGCAGCCCGTGCCACTGCCGCCCGAGCCGGTTGACCAGCGTGATGCGCCCGTCGGCGTCGGCGGCGACCACCCCGACCGGCAGCGCCTCCAGCAGCGCGCGGGTGAAGGCCTCGGAGCGGGCGGCGTGCGTCGCGGCGGCCCGGGCCTGGTCGCGGGCGGCGGCGTTGGCGGTGGCGAGGGCGGCGAGCTGGCGGGCCTGCCGGCGCCGCTGGAACAGCGCCACCACGACCGCGGCGAGGTCGGCCAGCCGGTCCCCGGTCCCGGGGGCGAAGGCGTGCGGCTCGGAGTCGAAGACGCACAGGGTGCCCACCGTCGCCCCGTCGACGACCAGCGGCGCGCTGGCGTAGGCGCGGACGCGGGCGCGGCGGCCGTCCACCCACGGGTTGCCCGCGTACCGCGGCTCGGCGGCGAGGTCCGGGTGCACCCGGACCCGCGGGCTCCCGGCGTTCATCGCCGCGCACAGCGACTCCTCGCGCGGCGACGAGGAGCCCAGGAACCCGTGCGGCACCAGCTGGTGCTGCTCGCAGGCGTCGAGCAGGTTGACCGTCGCGTACCGCACGCCCGCCAGGTCCGCGGCGACGCGCACGACGGCGGCCAGCTCGGCGTCCCGGGCGAGCGCGCGGACGTCGAGGTCGGCGGCGCCGGCGTCGCGGTCGGGCGGGGTGGAGACGGTCATGGCGGAGGCAACGGCCCTCGCGCCCGTCGTCCGCACCGCCCGGCCCGCGGCCGTCCCCCGATCAGGTGAGGGCGCGGACGGTCTCCACGGCGGCGAACACGGCGAAGACGACGAACAGCCCCGCGGCCACCCGGCGGATGAGCGCCACCGGCAGCCGGTCGGCCAGCGCCCTGCCGAGGAACACCGCGAGCCCCGAGACGGTCAGCAGCGCCGCCCACGCGCCGACGAACACCGACACCGGCGCGTCGAACCGGGCGGCCAGGCCCGCGGTGGCCAGCTGGGACAGGTCGCCCCACTCCGCGGCGAACAGCACGCCGAAGGAGATCGCGGCGGCGCGCAGGAACGACGTCCGCTCCCGGGCGTCGGCCGCCTCCCCGCCGTCCTCGGGCCCCTCGGACGCGCTGCGCCACAGCAGGACCGCCCCGACGAGGAACAGCACCGCCACGACGCCGCTGACCAGGGCCTCCGGCAGCAGCGACAGCAGGCTGCCCGCGGTGACGGCGATGGCGACCTGCAGGCCGAAGGCGGTGCCGACGCCGACGAACACCGGCAGCGGCGGGAACCGGGTGGCGAGGACCAGGCTGGCGAACAGGGTCTTGTCCGGGAGCTCGACCGGCAGGACGAGGGCGAACGCCGTCACGACGACGGACCAGACGATCACGGGTGGGTCTCTCTTCCGCTCGGCACGGCCGGGCGGGGGCGCACGCCTCCGACCGGCAGCGCGACGACTGCTCAGGCCGGAGGTCTCGCCCACCCGCGCGGGGCGCGGGCCCGCTGACCGGGCGGCTCCCGGGGGAGCGCGCCAGCGTGTCGACCAGCGGACGGGGGGCTACTCCCCTCCTCGGCCGCCCAGGCTAGTCGACGGGCCCCGTGAAACCCGGTG
Source organism: Geodermatophilus sp. SYSU D00663 (assembly GCF_054050655.1). Taxonomy (NCBI): domain Bacteria; kingdom Bacillati; phylum Actinomycetota; class Actinomycetes; order Geodermatophilales; family Geodermatophilaceae; genus Geodermatophilus; species Geodermatophilus sp. SYSU D00663. Next base: position 75,051 of record NZ_JBJGZT010000002.1, read on the forward strand.
CGCCCGGGTGTGGGGCTCGTTACCGTCGTCCCGTGCCGTTCCGTTGACGCCCGTCGTCCGCCGTACCGCCGTCGCCCGCCCGGCCGCTGGCCCGCCTGGCCGTGGCCTGGACCGCGCTGTCCGGGCTGGCGCCCGTCTACCCGCTCTACGCGCTGCTGTTCCTCGACACCGGGCTGGGCCCGGCCCAGGTCTCGGGCCTGTTCGCGCTGTGGTCGGTCACCGGCCTGGTCGCCGAGGTGCCCACCGGGGTGCTGGCCGACCGCTGGTCGCGCCGCGGCGCGCTGGTGCTCGCCGGGGTGCTGGAGGCGGTCGGCTTCGTCCTCTGGACCGTGGCGCCCGGGCTGCCCGGCTTCGCCGCCGGGTTCGTCGTGTGGGGCGTGGGCGGCGCGCTGGTCTCCGGTGCCGCCGAGGCGCTGGTCTACGAGGCGCTGGCCGCCGTCGGCGCGGAGGAGGAGTTCGTCCGCGTCCAGGGCGCGATGACGGCGACCGAGCTTCTCGTGCAGGTGCCCACCGCGCTGCTGGCCGGCGTGCTCGTCGAGGCCGGCGGCTACGCGTTGGTCGGCTGGGCGAGCGTGGGGGTGTGCCTGGCCGCCGCGGCGCTGGCCACCCGTTTCCCCGAGACCACCCCCACCGGGGACGACGACGGCGGCCCGGGCCTGCGTGCCGCCGTGGGCGAGGCGCTGCGCCGGCCGTCCCTGCGGCTGACCGTGGTCGCCGTCGCGCTGCTCGGCGGGCTGGACGCGCTGGAGGAGTACTTCCCGGTCATGGCCCGCGACCGCGGCGTCCCCACCGAGCTGGTGCCCACCGCCGTGCTGGGGGTCGCACTGGCCGGCGCGGCGGGCGCGGCGCTGGCCGGCCGGCTGGGGCGGCTGCCGTCGCGGGCGCTGCCGGTCCTGCTGGCCGTCTCGGCGGCGCTGCTGGCGGCCGGGGCGCTCGCGGGGACGCCCGTCGCGCTGGCCGCCGTCGCGCTGTCCTACGGCCTGTACCTGGCGGTGCTGGTGGTGGGCGAGGCGCGGCTGCAGGAGCAGGTGCCCGGCGCGGCGCGGGCCACGGTCACCTCGGTCGCGGGCCTGGGCATCGAGCTGGCGTCGCTGCTGGTGTTCGCCGCCTGGGCGCTGGGCTCCGCGCTCGCCGTCGCGGCGCTGTTCCTCGCCGTCGTGCCGATCACGTGGTCGGCCTTCCGGCCGACACCGCGGCCAGGTGCCGTCCCCGAGCGGCGTTGAGCCCTGCCACGCCGTCCCGGCCGGGAGCCTCCGGCCCCGCGACCGGTCCGCCGTCCTCCGCAGGGCGGCTCGCCACCCGACGTGGCGCCCCTCCCTACCTGGCGGTGCGGCGGGCGATGCGGGCGGCGAAGACGCCGGCGGCGTGGCCGTTGTCGATGTTGCTGACCACGACGCCGGGCGAGGCCGAGTTCAGCATCGTCAGCAGCGCGCCGAACCCGCCGAACGAGCCCGGCTGACCGGTCGAGGTGGGCACCGCGACGATCGGCACGTCGGTCATCGCGCCCACCGTGCCGGCCAGCGAGGCGTCCAGGCCCGCGACCACGACCAGGCAGTCCACGTCGTCGAGCAGGGTGCGGTCGGTGAGCAGGGGGCGCAGCCGGCTGCCGCCGACGTCGTCGACCCGCACGACCTCGGTGCCGGTCACCCGCGCGACGAACGCGGCCTCGGCGGCCACCGAGGCGTCGGCGGTGCTCGCGCACAGGACGCCGACCCGGCCCAGCGGCTCGGGGATCGGCCCGACGGCGGCCGACATCGCCGCCGCGTCCACCGTGGTGGAGCCGTCGTACGCGGCGGCCAGCGCGACCAGCGTGTCGGCGCTGGCCCGGACGACCAGCGCGGGCCGGTCCGGGTGCGCCGCGCGGGTCTCCCGGACCAGGGCCAGCACCTGCTCGGTGGACCGGCCCACGCCCCAGACGACGTCGGGCTCGGCCGGCGCCGGGCGGGCCGGGGCGGCCGGGGGCGCCGGGGCGAGCGCGGGCTGGCCGGCGCTGCCGAGCGACAGCGGCGGGTCGGCCAGCAGCGCGGCGAAGCCGCCGACCGGGTCCAGCGGCGAGGACTGCACCGGGCCGACCTGCACCGACGCGCGCGCGGCCGGCCGGGCCGGCGCCGGCGGGGGCTCCGCGGGCGTGTCCGGGGCGCGGGTCTGGGTGACCGCCGACAGCCGGACGACGCGGTCGCGGCCGCTGCGCTTGGCGTCGTAGAGGACGCCGTCGGCGGCGGCGAACAGCGTGCGGCGGTCGTCGCCGCGGGTGGCCGAGGCGATGCCGACGCTGATCGTCACCGGCACGGGCAGGCCCAGCGCGGTCCAGTCGTGCGCGGCGACGGCGCGGCGGATCCGCTCCAGTGCCCGCTCGGCCTGCTCGGCGGTGGTGTCGGGCAGCAGCACGACGAACTCGTCGCCGGCCCACCGGCACACCTCGTCGGTGTCGCGGCACCCGGCCAGCAGCAGGTCGGCGACCGCGCGCAGCACCGCGTCGCCGCCGGGGTGCCCGACGGCGTCGTTGATGGCCTTGAACCGGTCGACGTCGACGACCGCCAGCGCCGGCGTGGTGCCCGCGCTGAGCAGCCCGTCCAGCCGCGCCTCGGCGTAGCGCCGGTTGGGCAGGTGGGTGAGCGGGTCCTCGTAGGCCTGGCGGCGCAGCTGCCCGGCGGCGCGCTCGTTCTCCAGCAGGCTCTTGCGCCGGCCGAACAGCTCGACCCAGCGGGTGCGCCGCTCGTCGACCCGGTCCAGCTCGTCGGCGAGGTAGGCCTGCAGGTAGGGCAGCGCGCGGCCGGCGTCGTCGAGCTCGGCGTGCAGCGTGCACAGCTCGCGCAGCGCCGCCCGCCGCAGCCGGGGCAGGCCGTGCTCGGTCGCCAGCGCCAGCGCCCGAGCCAGCTGCTCGTCGGCGCTGCGGCCGTCGCCCTGGCGGCGCAGCGCCCGGCCCAGCCCCAGCAGCGCCGAGGCGAGCAGTGCGCGGTCGCCGGTGGCGCTGGTGGTGCGGACGGCGGCGCGCAGCGGCCCGGCCGCGGCGGCGGGCTCGCCCAGCCCCACCAGCGCCCAGCCGTGCACCACCTGCGCGGCCACCACGCCGTCGGCGTCCGGCGGCAGCTGGGCCAGCGCCTGCTCGGCCAGCTCGCGGGCCTCGGCGAAGTGGGTCCCGGCGGCCTCGGGCTCGCCGTCGTCGAGCAGCGCCTCGCCCAGCTCCGCGCACAGCGCGCCCAGGCACGTGGCCGCCCGCGCCACCAGCACGTCGGGGTCGGCGTCGTCGGGGCCGAGCGTGCCCTGCCCGGCGGCCGCGGCGGCCGTCTCCAGGGAGCGGCGCTGGTAGTCCAGGGCCAGCGGCATGAGCTCGAGGTCGGCGAGGACGCCGGCCAGCGTGCCGAGGGTGTCGACGAGCAGCGCGTCGGGCGGGAGCGCGGGGTCGAGCAGGCTGGCGGCCTCGACCGCCTCGTCCATCGCCGCGTCGATCCGCCGCGACAGCAGCTCGATGCGGGCGTGCCGGGCCAGGCCCGCGGCGCGCTGGACGGCGTCGTCGGTGGCGTCGAAGGCCGCCTTGGCCGAGCGCACCAGGGCGATGGCCTCGGCGGCGTGCGCGGCCGACTCCGAGCGCGGGTCGCCGTCGCCGGAGGCCCGGTCGGCGGCGCGGTCGTCGCCGCGCTCGAGCAGGCCCGCGACGCCGGCGTGCAGGTCCAGCGACTCGGTCGCCTCCGGCGCGTCCAGCGGCTCGCCGACCAGGGTGAAGCCGGCGACGCGCAGCCGGCGGACCAGCAGCTCGGCGCGCAGGGTGTCGGCCCAGGCGCGGCCGAGGGAGGGTTCGCCGTCGTGCCCGGTGGCGGCGCCGGACGGCCCGGCCCCGTAGGGCGTCGACGGGTCGACGACCGACAGCAGCCGCTCGGCGTCGTCGAGCTGCCAGTTGGCGAGGGCGGCGGTCACCCGGTGGTGCAGGGCTCCCGGTGGCACCACCGCACTGTGCACGCCGTCGTGCGGTTCCACGGGGAGCGCGGGCCGGGCGCGCCGTGTGGCGCCGGTCCCGTCGCCCGTCGCGTCACTGGCGTCCCAGGCGCGGCCGGCGCTCACGACGGCGTCCCCCCGGCCGCGTCGCCGGCGGGCCCGCCGTCCCCCGTGCTCCCGTCGGCCGTGCTCCCGTCGGCCGTGCTCCCGTCGGCCGTGCTCCCGTCGGCCGTGCTCCCGTCCACGAGGCCCGGCGCGCGGACCCGGTTGCGCCCGCCCCGCTTGGCGGAGAACAGGTGCAGGTCGGCGGTGTCGAACAGCGAGCGCCAGCCGACCGGCGCGGTGTCGTCCTCGGCCGCGGGCGCGGTGGCCACGCCGATGCTGACGGTGATCGGCTCGGGGAGCGCGAGGTCGGCCCAGTCGGCGTCGGCCACGGCGGCGCGCAGCCGCTCGGCGGCGGCGACGGCCTGGGCGGGGCTGGCCGTGGGCAGGACGACGAGGAACTCGTCGCCGGCCCAGCGGTAGACCTCGTCGCCGACGCGGCTGTGCTCGCGCAGCAGCGTCGCCACCCGGCGCAGCACCTCGTCGCCGTGCGAGTGGGAGGTGTCGTCGTTGACCTCCTTGAACCGGTCGACGTCGACGACGGCCAGCGACAGCGGCTCGGCGCCCAGCCGCAGCCCGGCCAGCCGGCGCTCGGCGCTGCGCCGGTTGCCCAGCCCCGTCAGCGGGTCCTCGAGGGCGTGCCGGCGCAGCACGGCGGCCTGCCGCTCGACCTCGCGCAGCCGGCTGCGGCGGACGAACATCTCCGCCCACAGCTCCCGGCTGCGCGCGTGCGCCCGGCCGGTGTCCGCGCGGTAGGCGTCCAGCCAGTGCAGCGCCTCGGCGGGCCGGCCCATCGCGGCGGTGACCTGGCCGAGCTCGAGCAGGCACTGCCGGTAGCGGCGCCGGTCGGCGGTGGCGGCGAAGGCCCCCGCGGCGTCGACGAGCAGGTCGGCGGCCTCCTCGCCGTGCCCGCCGCCGGTGTGCACCTGCGACAGCCGGGACAGCAGCCGGGACAGGGCCAGGTCGGCGTAGCCGCGCAGCCAGGTGCTGCCGGCGCGGTGCACCCGCCGGTGCACGCTGCGCAGGGGGCCGAGGGCGTCGTCGAGGTCGTCGTGGCAGGCCAGCGCCCAGGCCTGGACGACGTCGAGCAGGGCGAGGTCGCCGGGATCGGGCTCGACGTCGAGCGCGCGGGCGTCGTCGGCGCAGGCCAGCGCGGCACCGGCCAGCTCGCGGGCCCGCCCGGCCTCGCCGCGGCGGCGCAGCGTCTGGGCCAGCTCGGTGTTCTGCTGGGCGCGCAGCTGCAGCAGCTGCCACCGGTCGGCGGGGTCGGCCAGCGCGGCGGCCACCCGGTGCCCGCGCTCGGCCTGCGCCACGGCGAGCTCCTCGAGGTCCAGCGCGGTGAGGGTGAGCGACAGCCACAGGTGCGCCTGGGACAACGCGCGCGAGGGCTCCTCGGCGGGAGGGGACAGCTGCTCGGTGAGCAGGCTCGCGTCGACGGCGAGCAGCATCGCGGCGTCCGGGTGGTCGGCGGTCGCCTCGACGTGCGCCAGGTAGGCCAGGACCAGGGCCGTCGAGGCCGACGGGGGACAGGCGCCCAGCGCGTCGCGCGCGGCGGCCACCTCGGCGCCGGTGGCGTCCCGGTCGCCGTCGAGCAGGCCGCGGCGGGCGCCCAGCGCGTGCCGCCAGGCCGCCCAGCGGGGGTCGCTCGCCGCGCCGAACGCGGCCTCGGCGTCGTCGAGCCCGTCCCGGAAGGCGTCGGCGTCGTCCCGGCTGCTCGCGGTCAGCAGGCGCCGCAGTGCAGCATCGAGGTCACCGTCGGTGACGGGTGCGGGGCCGGGGGTCACGCATCCCTCCTCCTCGACGCCGGGTGGCCGGCCGCACGGGCCGGCGGCGAGGCAGTTCCCCCCGGACCCGGACTGCGCCCCGGCCCGACCGCACTACCCTCGTCGGGTGCCCCAGACGCCTCCGACGCGGTTCGCCTATCTCGGGCCCGAGGGTACCTTCGCCGAAGCCGCGCTGAGCAGCGCCGTTGCCCCCGGGGAGGGAGTGCGCCGGCCCGCGGCCAGCGTCGCGGCCGCGCTGGCGGCGGTCCGCGCCGGGGACGCCGACGCCGCCCTCGTGCCGCTGGAGAACTCGGTCGAGGGCTCGGTCCCGGCCACGATGGACGGCCTGACCGACGGCGACCCGCTGGTCATCACCCGCGAGGTGTTCCTCCCCGTCTCCTTCGTCCTCGCCGCGCGCCCGGGCACCCGGCTCGGCGACGTCCGCGCCGTCGTCAGCCACCCGCACGCGCTGGCGCAGACCGCGCGCACGCTGGCCGAGCGGCTGCCCGGCGTCCCGACGCTGCCGGCCTCCTCCACCGCGGCCGCGGCCCGGGCGGTCGCCGAGGGCGGGTCCGACGCCGCGGTGTGCGCGCCGATCGCCGCCGAGCGGTACGGGCTGGTCCCGCTGGCCGACGACGTGGCCGACTTCCCCGGTGCGGTCACCCGCTTCGTGCTCGTGTCCCGCCCCGGGGCGCTGCCGGAGCCGACCGGTGACGACAAGACCTCGCTGGTCGCCGTCGTCGCCGACCGCACCGGCGCGCTGCTCGACGTCCTGCGCGAGTTCGCCGTCCGCGGGATCAGCCTCACCCGCATCGAGTCCCGGCCCACCCGCGACCGGCTGTGGGTCTACTCGTTCTCGCTGGACTGCGAGGGGCACGTCGCCGAGGCGCGGGTGGGGGAGGCGCTGGCCGCGCTGCACCGGGTCTGCGAGGACGTGCGCTTCCTCGGCTCCTACCCGCGCGCCGACGGCCGCACCAACCGACCGGTGCCCGCCGAGGCCGCCGACGCCGCGTTCACCGAGGCGGGCGAGTGGCTCGCCCGCCTGCGCGCCGGCGAGGTCTGACGGAGGACCCTCCTGCCCCCACCGCCCGCAGGCCCGCGGCGGGTCCCTGCGGAGGGGCGGTCAGGCGGGTTCCAGCTCGCGCTCGGGGGCGGTGGCGCGGCGGCGGGACAGGCGGCTCGGCCACCAGGTGCGGTCACCGAGCAGCGCCACCGCCGACGGCACGAGCAGCGAGCGGACGACGAAGGTGTCGAGCAGCACGCCGAACCCGACGAGGAACGCCAGCTGGGTGAGGAACAGCAGCGGCAGCACCGCCAGTGCCCCGAACGTCGCGGCCAGCACCATCCCGGCGCTGGTGATGACCCCGCCGGTGACGGCCAGCGCGCGCAGGACGCCGTCGCGGGTGCCTTGCCGCGCGGACTCCTCCCGCGCCCGGGTCATGAGGAAGATGTTGTAGTCGATCCCCAGGGCGACGAGGAACACGAACCCGATGAGCAGGATGCCGGGGTCGCTGCCCGGGAAGCCGAAGACGCCGTCGAACAGCAGCGCGGCGACGCCGACCGTCGCGCCGACGCTGAGCACCACGGTCGCCACCAGCAGCAGCGGCGCCACCAGCGAGCGCAGCAGCAGCGCCAGGACGACGGTGATCACCACGAGCACGCTCGGCACGATCACGCGCAGGTCGCGCGCGGCGGTCTCCCGGGCGTCGAGGTTGCTCGCGGTGTCGCCGCCGACGAGCGCGGCCGGGTCGGCGTCGTCGAGCGCGGACCGCAGGTCCTGGACGACGTCGATGGCCTCGGTGCTGTCGGCCGGGACGGCGAGGGTGACGTCGAGGCGCACCAGCCCGTCGACGACGAGAGGGTCGCCGCCCGGCTGGCCGCCGGTGAACGGGACGGCCGACGCCACGCCCTCGGTGGCCGCGGCGACCTCGGCGACCTCCGGCCACGTCCCCTCCGGCGTGACGACGACGGTGGGGCTGCCCGAGCCGGCGTCGAAGTGGCGGGCCAGCGCCTCCTGCCCGTCGACGCCGTTGGACCCGCCGCGGATGGCGTCGCTGAAGGTGATGCCGCTCGCGTCGTACGTGGGCGCGAACACCGCCGCGGCGACCAGCGCCAGCGTGCTGAGGGCCAGGACGCGCCGCGGCCGGCGGCCGACCAGCGCCGCGACCCGCCGCCACCCGCGGCCCTCGCGCGGCTGGTCGCCGACGTGCGGGCGGAACGGCCAGAACGCCGCCCGCCCGAGCAGCGCGAGCGCGGCCGGCAGGAAGGTGAGCGCGGCGACGACGGCGAGCGCCACGCTGACCGCCGAGATCGGCCCGAGCCCGCGGTTGGACGCGAGGTCGGAGAACAGCAGGCAGAGGACGCCGAGGACGACGGTCGCGCCCGAGGCCACGATCGGCTCCCACGAGCGGCGCAGCGCCACGCGGATCGCGGTGAACCGGGACGGCTCGCGCTGCAGTTCCTCGCGGAAGCGGGCGACCAGCAGCAGCCCGTAGTCGGTGGCCGCGCCGACGACCAGGATCGCCGCGATGCCCTGGCTCTGGCCGTTGACGGTGATCAGGTCGGCGTCGGCGAGCAGGTAGGCGACCGCGTTGCCCGCGGTGAGCGCCAGGCCGGCGGTGCCGATGACCAGGAAGGGCAGCAGCGGGCTGCGGTAGACCACCAGCAGGATGAGCAGCACGACGCCGAAGGCCGCGGCCAGCAGCAGCCCGTCGATGCCGGCGAAGCCGTTCGCGAAGTCGGCGAAGATGCCGCCCGGTCCGGTGACGAACGCGTCGGTGCCGTCGACGGCGATCGCGGCGCGCAGGTCCTCGACCACGGCCACGATCTCGTCGCCCAGCTCGGGGGTCAGCGGCAGCACCGCCTGCACCGCCTCGCCGTCCTCCGACGGGATCGGCGGCGAGGCCTGCCCGGCCAGGGCGCCGGCGTCCTCGGCGACCGCGGTGGCCTCGGCGAGCGCCCGCCCGACGGCGTCGAGGGTGGCCGGGTCGAGAGGCCCGTCGGCCTCCCACAGCAGGACCGCCGGGATGGCCTCGGTGGGGGAGAAGGCCTGGGAGAGCTCCGCGACGCGCGTGGACTCCGCGCTGTCGGGGAGGAAGGCGGCGGTGTCGTTCTCCTGCAGGCCGGTGAGCTGCCCGCTCAGCGAGCCGAGCGGGCCGGCGGCGCCCAGCCAGGCCAGCAGGACGAGCAGGGGGAGCAACCAGCGGACCCGACGGGCCATGGTGAGATCCTCTCGGGGGCCGATAATCTCGGTGTTCGAGACATTAGGGGGTGGGTCGATGGTGCGCAACGACGGCGAGCGGGCGGAGGTCCCCCTGCTGCTGCGGCGGCTCACGGTGGAACTCGACGCCGTCGGACAACGCTTCGCCGACAGGCACGGTCTCGGACGCACCGACGTCCGCGCCGTCATCGCGATCATGGACGCCGCCCGGGCCGGGGAGCCGCTGACCGCGGGCGGACTGGGCGCCGCGGTGGGGCTGAGCTCGGCGTCAGTGACCGCGCTGGTGGACCGGCTGGAGCGGGCCGGTCACGTGCAGCGCGTGCGCGACCCGGCCGACCGGCGCCGTGTCGTCCTGCAGATGACCGCGCCGACGACGGCTGCCGGCGCCGCCCACTTCGGCGGGCTGCAGCGGGAGCTGCTCGCGGCCCTGGAGGACTTCACCGACGCCGAGGTCGCCGTCGTCCGCCGCTGGCTGACCGCGATGACCGACGTCGTGGCCCGCCACGCCCAGGCCTAGGGAGTGACCCGCGCGGACCGGGCGCCGTCCTCCGCGTGTGCACGCACCGTGCCGCGGCCCACCCGCGGACCGCGGTGCGTGCCCACGGCGTCAGAGGTACAGGCCGGTGGACTCCTCGATCCGCTCCGCGGCGACGGCGTGCACGTCGCGCTCGCGCAGGATGATCAGCTCCTCGCCGTGGACCTCGACCTCGTGCTGGTCCTCGGGGGAGAACAGCACCTGGTCGCCGACCTTCACCTGCCGCACGCTCGAGCCGACGCCGCGCGCCTCGCCCCAGACCAGCCGCTTGGCGACCTGCGCGGTCGCGGGGATGAGGATGCCGCCGGTCGAGCGCCGCTCCCCGTCCTCCCTGCGGAGGGCCACGAGGATCCGGTCGTGCAGCATCTTGATCGGCAGCCCGCTGCCCCTGGCGACGTCGGATGGCACGGTGATCACGGTACGCGGTGGTGAGGTGCTGGAACGGCCCCGTCCAGGGGCTCGCCCCGAGCGTGCGGGGGGTGAGGGGGACGGGGTCCTCCCGTCATCCCCAGCCCAGCTCGTGCAGGCGCTCGTCGTCGATGCCGAAGTGGTGGGCGATCTCGTGGACGACGGTGACCGTCACCTCCTCCACCACCTCCTCGGCGGTCGAGCAGACGTCGCAGATGGCCTCGCGGTAGATCATGATCCGGTCCGGCAGCGCGCCGCCGTACTGCCAGCCGCGCTCGGTCAGCGCGTACCCCTCGTAGAGGCCCAGCAGGTCCGGCTCGTCCTCGTTGCGGTCCTCGACCAGCACGACGACGTTGTCCAGCAGGGCCATCAGGTCGGCCGGCACCGCGTCCAGCGCGTCGGCGACCAGGGACTCGAAGACCTCCCGGGGGAGCGGCCTCACCAGCTGGTGGGCAGCGGGCGGCCCTCCTCGTAACCGGCCGTGCTCTGCACCCCCACCACCGCCCGCTCGTGGAACTCGTCGACGGTGCGGGCCCCGGCGTAGGTGCACGACGAGCGCACCCCGGCGACGATCCCGTCGACCAGGTCCTCCACGCCGGGCCGGGCGGGGTCGAGGTACATCCGCGACGACGAGATGCCCTCCTCGAACAGCGCGGCGCGGGCGCGGTCGAAACCGCTCTGCTGCGCCGTCCGGGCCTTGACCGCACGCGCCGAGGCCATCCCGAAGGACTCCTTGTACAGCCGGCCGCTGCCGTCGTCGTGGATGTCCCCGGCGCTCTCGTAGGTGCCGGCGAACCAGGAGCCGACCATCACGTTGGCCGCGCCGGCGGCCAGCGCCAGGGCGACGTCGCGGGGGTGGCGCACCCCGCCGTCGGCCCACACGTGCTTCCCCAGCCGGCGGGCCTCGGCGGCGCACTCCTCGACGGCGGAGAACTGCGGCCGGCCGACGCCGGTCATCATCCGCGTGGTGCACATGGCGCCCGGGCCCACGCCGACCTTGACGACGTCGGCCCCGGCCGAGACCAGGTCGCGGGTGCCCTCGGCGGTGACCACGTTGCCCGCCACCACCGGCACCGACCCGGCCGCCGACCGGGCCGCGCGCACCGCCTCGACCGCCTTCTCCTGGTGGCCGTGCGCGGTGTCGACGACGAGCACGTCGACCCCGGCGGCCAGCAGCGCGGACACCTTGCCCGCGACGTCGCCGTTGATGCCGACGGCGGCCGCGGTGAGCAGCTGCCCCTGCGCGTTGACCGCGGGCGTGTAGACCGTCGAGCGCAGCGCGCCCTTGCGGGTGATGACGCCGACCAGCCGCTCGCCCTCGACCACCGGCGCGGCGCTCACCCGCTCCTCGGACAGCACGTCGAAGACCTTCGGCAGCTCGGTGCCGGCCGGGATGGTCAGCGGGTGCTCGGCCATGACCTGCGAGAGCTGGCTGAACCGGTCCACGCCCTGGCAGGCGCCGTCGGTGACGACGCCGACGGGCACGCCGTCCTCGACCACCACCACGATGCCGTGCGCGCGCTTGGTCATCAGCGACAGCGCCTCGCCCACGGTCGAGCCGGGGGACAGGGTGATCGCGGTGTCGTAGACGGGGTGCCGGGCGTGCACCCAGGAGACGACCTCGCCGACGACGTCGACGGGGATGTCCTGCGGCAGCACCGCGAGGCCGCCGCGGCGGGCGATCGTCTCGGCCATCCGCCGGCCGCTGATGGCGGTCATGTTCGCGACGACGACCGGGATGGTCGTGCCCACCCGGTCCGGCGTGGTCAGGTCGACCTCGAGCCGGGAGCCGACGGTGCTGTGGTTGGGCACCATGAACACGTCGGCGTAGGTCAGGTCGGTGGGCGGGCGCTGACCGTCGAGGAACCGCATGCCCCCGAGTGTCCCAGCCCCTGCCCCTCGCGGGGTGCACGTCGTCGCGTGCGCGGGGTGATCACCGGCGGCCCACCTACGATCGAGGCGTGATCGACCTGCGCCTGGTGCGCGAGCACCCCGACGTCGTCCGTGCCAGCCAGCGCGCCCGCGGCGCCGACGAGTCCCGGGTCGACGCGCTCCTGGCCGCCGACGAGGCCCGCCGCGCCGCCGTCAAGCGCGCCGACGACCTGCGCGCGGAGCAGAAGGCGGCCTCGCAGGCGGTGCGCGGCGCGTCGAAGGAGGAGCGCCCCGCCGTCCTGGAGCGGGCGAAGGCGCTCGCCGCCCAGGTCAAGGAGGCCGAGGAGGCCCAGCGCGCGGCCGACGCCGCGCTGCGCGAGGCCCACCTGGCCATCCCGAACGTGGTCCACGACGACGTCCCGCCCGGCGGCGAGGACGACGCGGTCACCCTGCGCACCGTGGGCGAGGTGCCGTCCTACGACTTCGAGGTGCGCGACCACCTGCAGGTCGGCGAGGCGCTCGGCGCCATCGACATGGAGCGCGGCGCGAAGGTCTCCGGCGCCCGGTTCTACTTCCTCACCGGCCCCGGCGCGCTGCTCGAGTTCGCCCTCGCCCAGCTGGCGATCACCCGCGCGGTGGCCGCCGGGTTCACCCCCGTCGTCGCGCCGGCGCTGGTCAAGCCCGAGGCGATGGAGGGCACCGGCTTCCTCGGCGAGCACGACGAGGAGGTGTACCGGGTCGAGCGCGACGACCTGTACCTCGTCGGCACCTCGGAGGTGGCGCTGGCCGGGATGCACGCGAACGAGGTGCTCGACCTGTCGGCGGGACCGCGCCGCTACGCCGGCTGGTCGTCCTGCTTCCGCCGCGAGGCCGGCTCCTACGGCAAGGACACCCGCGGGATCATCCGGGTGCACTGGTTCGACAAGGTCGAGATGTTCAGCTTCTGCCGGCCCGAGGAGGCCGCCGCCGAGCACCTGCGGCTGCTCGCCTGGGAGGAGGAGTTCCTCCAGGCGCTCGAGCTGCCCTACCGGGTGGTCGACATCGCCGCCGGCGACCTGGGCACCAGCGCCGCCCGCAAGTACGACATCGAGGCCTGGTTCCCCAGCCAGGGCACCTACCGCGAGCTGACCAGCACCTCGGACTGCACCACCTTCCAGGCCCGCCGGCTGGCCATCCGCCACCGCGACGAGGACGGGCGGCCGCAGACGGCGGCCACGCTCAACGGCACGCTGTGCGCCATCGCCCGCACCATCGCCTGCCTGCTCGAGGTGCACCAGCGCGCGGACGGCTCGGTGCACGTGCCGGCGGCGCTGCGGCCGTGGCTGGGCGGCCACGAGGTCCTCACCCCCGGCATGACCCTGGCCGCGCCGGTGCCCGCGTGAGCAGCCAGCCGCCGGCCGCGCTCCCGGTCCCCGGGGCGGCGGTGCCGGAGGCCGGTGACGTCGTCGACCTCGGCGGCGTGCTCGACGAGCTCGGGACGTGGCGGCCACGCCTGGTGGCCACCGACCTCGACGGCACCCTGCTCGACTCCTCCGGCGAGGTCAGCCCCCGCACCCGCGCGGCGCTGGACGCCTGCTGGGCCGCCGGCATCCCCGTCGTCGGGGTCACCGGCCGCGGGCCGCGGCTGGTCGACAGCGTGCGGGCGGCGCTCGGCGGCCGCGGCATCGCCGTCCTCGCGCAGGGCGGCTACGTCGTCGACCTCGAGCGCGACGAGGTGCTGCGCACCGTGGGCCTGCCGCGCTCGCAGGCCGAGGCCGTCGTCGCCCGGATCGAGGAGGTGGCGGGGGACCTCGTGCTCGCCGTCGAGGACGCCGCCGAGCAGGCCGAGGCCCGGGCGGCGCTGCGCGTGCAGCACGGCTTCGACTGGCCCTACCCCGAGCCCGCGCACCTGCTGCCCCGGCACTCGGTCCTCCCCGAGGGGGCGGTGCTCAAGGTGTTCCTCCGCTCGTCCACGCTCGGGCAGGACGAGCTGCTGGCCCGCGCCCGGCGCGTCGTCGACCCGGCCGAGGCCGAGCTGACCCACGCCGGCCTCGGCTTCATCGAGGTGCTGCCGCCGGGCGTCACCAAGGCCACCGGCCTGGCCGTCGCCCTCGACCACCACGGCGTGGACCTGGGCGACGTCCTGGTCTTCGGGGACATGCCCAACGACCTGCCGATGATCGGCGCGGTCACCGACGCCGGCGGGCACGCGGTCGCGGTGGCCAACGCGCACCCGGCCGTCCGCGCGGCCGCCCGGGGCCGCACCGGCGGGCACGACGCCGACGGCGTGGCCCGCTACCTCGAGGCGGTGCTGGCCGGTGTCTGACTGGCGCCCGCGGCTGATCGCCAGCGACATGGACGGCACGCTGCTGCGCTCCGACGACACCGTGAGCCCGGCGACCGTGGCCGAGCTGGAGCGGTGGCGGGCCGACGGCGTCCCGGTCGTCCTGGCCACCGGCCGCCCGCCGCGGTGGATGCACCGCATCCGTCAGGTCCTGGGCCGGGGCACCGCGGTGTGCTGCAACGGCGCGGTGCTGCTGGACCTGGAGACCTTCGAGATCCTCGAGGAGGAGGCGCTCCCGCCCGCCGTGCTCGCCGACGTCACCGAGGGCCTGCGCCGGGTGCGGCCGGACACCTGGTTCGCCGTCGAGTACGGCCTGGAGTTCCGGCACGAGCCGGTCTACCGGCCGCGCTGGGACGTCGACGCGCCCGGCGTCGCCGAGGCGCCGCTGGAGGAGATCGTCGCCGTGCCCGCGGCCAAGCTGCTGGCCCGCCACGAGGACATGGGCCGCGACGAGTTCGTCGCCCTGGTCGAGGACGTCGTCGGCGACCGCGCGACGGTCACCAACTCCTCGTCCGACGCGCTCGCGGAGATCTCCGCCCGCGGCGTCACCAAGGCCACCGGGCTGGCGCGGGTCGCCGCCCGGCACGGCGTCGGCCCGGGCGACGTCGTCGTGTTCGGGGACATGCCCAACGACATCGCGGCCTTCGACTGGGTCCGCGAGGGCGGCGGCCGGGCCGTCGCGATGGCGCACGCCCACCCGGACCTGCTCGCCGCCGCCACCGACGTCACGGGCACCAACGACGACGACGGCGTGGCCGCCTTCCTCGCCTCGCTCTGAGCCGGCTCAAGCCCGCGGCCGGGCTGCCGATGTGGAACGCGACCGATCGCGCGCCACGGAGGGCAGCACATGAGCACCACCCCGACCCGCGTCCCGCAGACGCCTCCTGCCGAGTCCGTGACGGGAGGGTGGGGGCTGCGCACGCGACTGCTGGGCGCGATCCTCGTCGTCGCCCTGACGACGATCGGCATCGGTGCCTTCGGTATCGACCGGATGGCCAGCCTCAGCGACCGGGCCGACCGGGTCTACAGCGACGGCGCGCTGCCGGTGGCCGGCCTGCAGCAGCTGCAGGTCGACTGGTGGCAGCTCATGACCCACACCGCGCGGGCCAACATCGTGACCCTGCCGGCCGAGAGCCGCGCCTCCGCGCAGCAGAAGGCTGGTGAGACCGCGCAGACGCTCACCGAGGACACCGCCGCGGCGGCCGAGCTGCCCATGTCGGCGGAGACCCGCGCGTCCTACGAGGAGTTCGTCGGCGCCTCGCAGGCCTACCTCGCCGACCTGCAGCTGCTGGTCGCCGGCGCGACCCCGACCGGCAGCACCCTGCCCCTGGCGGAGCAGCAGGCGATCATCACCCGCCTCAACGCCAACGAGGCCGTGATCGCCGACTCCCTCGCCGCGGCCACCGAGACCGCCCGGGTCGACGCCGAGGCGACCGCCACCGACGCCGCCGACGCCTACGCCGCCGCCCGCACCCTGACCCTCGTGATCATGGCCCTGGGTCTGGTCGTCGCGATCGTGCTCGCGGTCCTCGTCGCCCGCAGCGTCACCCGGCCGGTCGAGCGGATCCGCGAGGTGCTCGGCAAGGTCGCCGGCGGCGACCTGCGGGTCCGCGCCGGCGAGGCCGGCGGCGGCGAGCTCGGCGAGGTCGCCCGCTCGCTGGACCGGACGCTGGACTCCCTCAGCGGCGTGCTCGTGCTCGTCCGCGACTCCGCCGGCCGGCTGCAGGGTGCCTCCACCCGGCTCGACTCCGCCGCCAGCGGCATCGCCGAGTTCTCCCGCGCCGCCTCCGACCAGACCGACGCCGTCGTCGCCTCCGCCGGTGAGGTGGCCGCCAGCGTCGACACCGTCGCCACCGGCTCCTCGCAGATGGAGACCGCGATCCGGGAGATCGCGCACAACGCCGCCGAGGCCGCCCGCGTGGCCGGTCAGGCCGTGGACGTCGCCGAGACGACGACCCGCACGGTCGGCAAGCTCGGCGACTCCTCGCAGGAGATCGCCACGGTCGTGAAGCTGATCAACGGCATCGCCGAGCAGACCAACCTGCTGGCGCTCAACGCCACCATCGAGGCCGCGCGCGCCGGGGAGGCCGGCAAGGGCTTCGCCGTCGTGGCCAGCGAGGTCAAGGAGCTCGCGCAGGAGACGGCCCGGGCGACCGAGGACATCTCCCGCCGGGTCGAGGCCATCCAGGCCGACACCGCCGGCGCCGTCGAGGCGATCAGCCGGATCAGCGCCGTCATCGGCGAGATCAACGACTTCCAGGCCACGATCGCCGCGGCGGTCGAGGAGCAGACGGCGACCACCAACGAGATGAACCGCAACGTGGCCGAGGCCGCGGGCGGCTCGCGGGACATCGCCACCGCGATCGGCGGGCTGGCCGCCGGCACCCAGCAGACCGGCGCCCGGGTCGCCGACGCCCAGCGCGCCGCGGCCGAGCTCGCCCGCATGAGCGGCGAGCTGCAGGAGGCGGTGGCCCGCTTCGCGGTCTGACCCAGGGCCCGCACCACAGCGGCCCGGTCCCGCCGTCCGCGCGCGGACGGCGGGACCGGGCCGCTGTCGCGTCTAGAGGTACTGGCCGCCGCCGGGGCGGTGCTCGGACGTGCCGCCGGGCAGCGCCCGCCCACGCCGGATCTCCTCCAGCTGGGCCCGGGCGGCCATCTGCTGGGCGAACAGCGCCGTCTGGATGCCCTGGAAGACGCCCTCCAGCCAGCCGACGAGCTGGGCCTGGGCGATCCGCAGCTCGGCGTCCGACGGGGTCTCGCCCTCACCGAAGGGCTGGGTGATCCGGCGCAGCTCCTCGGACAGCTCGGGCGCCAGGCCCTGCTCGAGCTCCTGGACCGACGAGGTGTGGATGTCCCGCAGCCGGGCCCGGCTGGCGTCGTCGAGGGGCGCGGCGCGGACCTCCTCGAGCAGCTGCTTGATCATCGTGCCGATCCGCATGACCTTGGCGGGCTGCTCGACCATCTCGCCGACGGTGGGCGGGCCGTCGCCGTCGCCGTCCGGGCCGCCGGTGGGCACGGGCATCGCGCCGACCGGACGCCCGTCGGGACCCACGACGACGACCTGCTGCGGACGCTCCATGCCGTTCCCCGGTGCCGTCATGCCTCCATCCTGCCCCTCGCCGTCACCGGCTGAACGCCGGGCGGCGGGGGCCGGGTGCGGCGGCGGTCCGGGTGCGGCGCCCAACTAGGGTCGCCCGCATGCACCCGGGGGAACCACGGCTGGACGTCGCGCGCGTCCGCGGCCTGTTCCCCGGCCTCTCCGACGGCTTCGTGCACACCGACGCCCCCGGCGGCACGCTGATGCCCGAGAGCGTCGTGCACGCCGTCTCCTCGGCGATGCGGGTGCCGGTGGCCAACCGCGGCGGGGTCTTCCCGTCCTCGGCGCGCACCGAGGGCCTGGTGGCCGCGGCGCGGTCCGCCGTCGCCGACCTGGTGGGCGGGGTGTCCACCGGCGTCGTCCTGGGCCCGAACACCACCTCGCTGGTCTACGCGGTCGCCCGCGCGCTGTCCCGCACCTGGCGCTACGGCGACGAGGTGGTGGTCAGCCGCCTCGACCACGACGCGAACATCCGGCCCTGGCTGCAGATGGCCGAGCAGGTCGGCGCCGTCGTCCGCTGGGCCGAGGTGGACATCGAGACCGGCGAGCTGCCCGCCTGGCAGTACGACGACCTCATCACCCCGCGCACCCGCCTGGTGGCGGTGACGGCGGCCAGCAACGCCATCGGCACGCGCCCCGACGTCGCCGCGATCGCCGCCCGCGCGCACGCCGTCGGGGCGCTGGTCTTCGTCGACGCCGTCCAGGCCGCGCCGCACGTGTACCTCGACAAGGCCGCCCTGGGCGCGGACTTCCTGGCCGTGTCGGCCTACACCTGGTGCGGTCCGCACGTGGGCGCGGTGGTGGCCGACCCGGCCCTGCTCGCCGAGCTCGCCCCCGACCGGCTGCTGCCCACGCCCGACCGCGTCCCCGACCGGTTCGAGACCGGCACGCCGCCGTTCGAGCTCTACGCCGGGGTCACCGCCGCCGTCGACCACCTCGCCGGCCTGTGCGACGACGCCACCGGCAGCCGCCGCGACCGGCTGCGCGCCTCCATGGCCGCCGTCGCCGCGTACGAGACCAGCCTGTTCGACTGGCTGGACCAGGCGCTGCGGGCCATGCGGCACGTCCAGGTGGTGGGCTTCCCCGAGCACACGACGCCGACGCTGTCGTTCACCGTGCCCGGCATGCGCCCGCGGCAGGTGGCCGCCGAGCTGTCCCGGCGCGGCATCTGCGCCTGGGACGGCGACTTCTACGCCCGCGAGCTGTTCGACGCGCTCGGCGTCAACGAGCTCGGCGGCGCCGTCCGGCTCGGGCTGGCGCACTACAACACCGCCGAGGAGGTCGGCTACGTGGTCGACTCGGTGGCGGCGCTGCGGGGCGCGCTGCTCTAGGCGCCGTCCCTACGCGTCGGGGAG
Source organism: Geodermatophilus sp. SYSU D00663 (assembly GCF_054050655.1). Classification (NCBI taxonomy): domain Bacteria; kingdom Bacillati; phylum Actinomycetota; class Actinomycetes; order Geodermatophilales; family Geodermatophilaceae; genus Geodermatophilus; species Geodermatophilus sp. SYSU D00663. Next base: position 93,659 of record NZ_JBJGZT010000002.1, read on the forward strand.
CAGCAGCACCTTGCCGATGTGCTCGCTGGCCTCGACGACGCGGTGCGCCTCCGCCGCCCGCGACATCGGCAGCCGCCGGTCGACGATCGGCCGGACCACCCCGCGCTCGACGTCGGGCCACACCTGCGCCCGCACCGCGGCGACGATGTCGGCCTTGCCGCCGGGGCCGGTCGGCGGGCGCGAGCGCAGCGCGGTGGCCGCCACCGACGCCCGCTTGGCCAGCAGCTTCGCGATGTCCAGCTCCGCCCGCGTGCCGCCCTGCATGCCGATGACCACCAGCCGCCCGCCGACGGCGAGGGCGTCGACGTTGCGGGCCAGGTACTTCGCGCCCATGTTGTCCAGCACGACGTCGACGCCCGCGCCGTCGGTCTCCTCGCGCACCCGCTGGACGAAGTCCTCGGACCCGTAGTCGATCGTCACCTCGGCGCCGAGCTCGCGGCAGAACTCGAGCTTGGCCGCGCTGCCGGCGGTGGTGAACACCCGCGCGCCGGCCCGGACGGCGAGCTGGATCGCCATCGTGCCGATCCCGCTGGACCCGCCGTGCACCAGGAAGCTCTCGCCCCGGCGCAGGCCGGCGAGCTGGAAGACGTTGGACCAGACGGTGCAGGTGACCTCGGGCAGCGCGGCCGCGGTGGCCAGCTCCACGCCGGCGGGGCGGGGGAGCAGCTGCACCGCCGGGACGGCGACCCGCTCGGCGTACCCGCCGCCGGCCAGCAGCGCGCACACCTCGTCGCCCACCGACCAGCCGGTCACGCCCTCGCCGACCTCGCTGACGATCCCGCTGCACTCCAGGCCGAGGACCTCGCTGGCGCCCCTCGGCGGCGGGTAGTGGCCGGCCCGCTGCAGCAGGTCGGCCCGGTTGACGGCGGTGGCCGCGACGTCGACGACGACCTCGCCGGGACCGGCCACCGGGTCGGGCACCTCACCCCAGCCGAGGACCTCGGGGCCGCCCGGTCGACTCGCGATCACCGCACGCATGCCCCCGACCCTAGGAGGACCCTCCCGCGAGCTCGCTCTCAGGAGCTCGGTGCGGGCGCCACCGACGCCGTGGCGCCGGAGACGGTGAGGCAGCGCCCGCCCCCGGGCTCGGCCACCAGGTCGGCGAGCACCCCGCCCAGCGCCCGCCGCGAGACGTGCATCCCCCCGGTGTCCCCGGCCGGCGAGGTCGCGGCCGGCTCGTCGCCGTCGGTGAGGGACACCGGCTGCACGATCGTCCAGTCCAGGCCGCTGTCCCGGACGACCCGCTCCTGCCGCTCGTGGTCGGCGATCTGCGGCCGCAGCAGGAGGGCGAACACCAGCCGGGCCGACAGCGGCAGCCGCCCCCGCGTCTCCCCGACGCCGTAGGAGGACTGGACGACCAGCCGCGGGACGCCGTGCTCCCGCATCGCGGCGACCACCGCGGCCGTCCCCCGCGAGCGGACGTCGAGCGGGGTGCCGCGGCTGCCCAGCAGGCGCACCCGCAGCGGGTGCTCGCTGATGCCGAGGGCCACCACCACGGCGTCCTGCCCGCGGACCGCCCGCGCCACGTCCCCGGGCGCCGTGGCGTCGCCGTCCACGGCCCGGACGCCGCGACGCCCCGCGTACGCCGCCGACGCCCGCCGGGCGAACGCGGTCACCTCCCGTCCCTGCCCGGCCAGCGCCTCCACGGCCGCCCGTCCGGATCCACCCGTCGCACCCACCACCAGAACGCGCACGTCCCTGCTCCTCCCGGTCCCGCCGGCGCCCGTCGCCGGTCGCCGTCGACACTGGCGGCCGGGGCGGCCGGAGCCCATGACCGCGCGTCCGCGGACGGTGCCCGTTCGTCCGGCGGACCTGGACGCCCGGTGCGGACGCCAGCAGGCTGGGACCGTGCACGCGGACGCCGTGACCGACGGGGACCACGCCCGGCCCTGGGCGCCGGTCGACCCCCTCGGCGGCGTGCTGGCCGACCTCCGCATCCGCGGCACCTTCTACTGCCGGGCGGAGGCGACCGCGCCGTGGGGCCTGGAGATGCCCGCCCTCGCCGGGTGCATGAGCTTCCACGTCGTCACCCGGGGCAGCTGCCTGCTCGAGGTCGACGGCGAGCGGCGCGAGCTCGGCGTCGGGGACCTGGCCCTGGTCCCGCACGGGCGCGGGCACCTGCTGCGCAGCGGCCCCGGGGCGCCGGTCGCCGGGCGCGCCGACCTGCTGCCGCAGCGGTACCTGGGCGACCACTGCTCCGTCCTGCGGCTCGACGGCGGAGGCCCACCGGCGGCGATGGTGTGCGGGGTGGTCGAGCCCGACCGGCCGGGCGCCGCCCACCTGCTCGGCCTGCTCCCGCCGGTCCTGGTGGTCGACGGGTCGGACCCGGCCCGGACCGGCTGGCTGCCGCTGCTGCTCCGGGTGCTCGCCGACGAGGCCGCGGTGGACCGGCCCGGCGCCGAGGCCGTGATCACCCGGCTGGCCGACGTCGTGGTCGTCCAGGCCGTCCGGGCGTGGCTGGACACCGCAGCCACGGGCCCGGGGTGGCTCCGGGCCCTCCGCGACCCCCAGGTGGGGCGGGCCGTGGCGTCGCTGCACCGCGAGCCCGGCTCGGCCTGGACCCTGACCCGGCTGGCGCGGGAGGCCCGCATGTCGCGCTCGTCGTTCGCCGCCCGGTTCACCGAGCTGGCCGGAGAGCCGGCGATGCACCACCTGGCCCGCTGGCGGATGCACCTGGCCACGGTCGCGCTGGGGCAGGGGGCGCGGGTGGGCGAGCTGGCCGGGAGCCTGGGCTACGAGTCGGAGGCCGCGTTCTCGCGCGCGTACAAGCGGATCGTCGGCGTCCCGCCGACCGCGGCCGGGGCGGCCGCGCGACGCTCCTGAGGTCGGTCCCGGCGCCGTCCAAGCTGGCCACAAGCCCGTTGCAGGGGCCGGGCGGCACCGTCCCCACCGTGACCACGACGAGCACCCCTCCGACGAGCACCCCTCCGACGAGCACCTCCACGACGACGTCCCCCGCCCCCGTCCGCCGCGCGCCCGCCCGCCGCGGCCCGGTCCGCTCCCTGGGCGACCACGCGCTGCTGCACCGGGCGCTGCGCTCGGGCACCCGGGTGGTCGCCGAGGCCCTGACCGGCATCGCCTTCGACGAGTCCTGCTGCCCCGAGCGGCAGCGCGAGCTGGTCCGCTGGACGAGCGGCGTGCTGGCCGAGGTCCGGGCGCACGCGGTGCTGCGCCGGCGGCTGGAGGCCGCGGTGTCGCGCGTCGTGCTGCCCGGCGGGGGCCCGGACGTGCGCCGCCCCGGTGGTGACGCCGCCCTCGACGAGGCGCTCACGCGGGCCGTCCTGGCGCTGCCGCTGTTCGCCCGCGACGTGAGCGCCGGCGCTCCCGCCCTGGCCCTCGCGCTGACCGACCTCGCCGACCTGGTCGCCGCCCGGCTGGACGCCGAGGAGGCCGTCGTGCTGCCGCTGGTCGACGAGCACGTGTCGGCCGCCGAGCGCGGCCGCGCCGAGCGGGCCGCTCGCCGGGGCCTGCCCGCCGGTCAGGCGCTGTTCACGTTGCCGTGGCTGCTGGACGCCTGCCACCCCGCCGAGCGGGTCATGGTGCTGGAGACGGCCTCCCGCCCGGCCCGGCTGGTCCTGCGGTTCGCCGGCGCACGCCACGGGCGCACCCGCGACGCCGTCCTCGGCACGCCCTGGTGACGCCGGGGACGGCAGCGGGCCGGCTCCCCGGGAGGGGAGCCGGCCCGCTGTGGACGACCGCTAGGCGCGGGCCTTGAGGTCCTTGCGCAGGATCTTGCCGGCCGCGGACTTGGGCACCTGGTCGATGAACTCCACCGCGCGGATCTTCTTGTGCGGGGCGAGCCGGCTGCCGGCGAAGTCCATGACGTCCTGCTCGGAGATCTCCGCGCCGGGCGCCTTGACGACGAACGCCTTGGGCAGCTCCTCGCCGCTCTCCTCGTCCTTGACGCCGATGACGGCGGCGTCGGCGATGGCCGGGTTGCTCAGCAGCACGGCCTCGAGCTCGGCCGGGGCCACCTGGTAGCCCTTGTACTTGATGAGCTCCTTGACCCGGTCGACGACGGTGTAGCAGCCGTTCTCGTCGACGACCGCGACGTCGCCGGTGTGCAGCCAGCCCTCGTCGTCGAGGGTCTGGGCGGTCGCCGTCGGGTTGTTGAGGTAGCCCTTCATGACCTGCGGGCCGCGGACCCACAGCTCCCCGCGCTCACCGGGGGCGGCGTCCGTGCCGGTCTCCGGGTCGACCAGGCGGCACTCGGTGTTGGGCAGCGCCAGGCCGACCGAGCCCTTGGGCACCTCGGTGACGCCCTCGGGCAGCCGGGTGGCGTCCGGGGTGGTGTGCGAGACCGGCGACAGCTCGGTCATGCCGTAGCCCTGCGCGACGACGACGCCGTCGGCGGCGCCCTTGCGCAGCCGGTCCTGGGCGGCCTGGGCCAGCGCCTCGTCCAGCGGCGCGGCGCCGGAGGTGATGCTGCGCAGCGAGGACAGGTCGAACTGGTCGACCATCGGGTGCTTGGCCAGCGCCAGCACGATGGGCGGCGCCACGAACGCGCGGGTGATCTTCTGGTCCTGGATCGTGCGCAGGAACTGCTCGAGGTCGAACCGCGGCAGGGTGACCACGGTGCCGCCCCACTGCAGGCCCTGGTTCATGAGCACGGTCAGGCCGTAGATGTGGAAGAACGGCAGGACGGCGATGATCCGCTCGTCGCCCTCGACCAGCTCCACCAGCGGGCGGGACTGGCTGACGTTGGCCACCAGGTTGCGGTGGGTGAGCATGACGCCCTTGGGCAGGCCCGTGGTGCCGCTGGAGTAGGGCAGCGTGACCAGGTCGTTCGCGGGGTCGATGTCGACCTCGACCGACGGGGCGTCGCTGGTGATGAGGTCCAGCAGCGAGGCGTGGCCCTCGGCGCCGTCCATGACGATGACCTCGTCGACCGGCGTCTGCTCGGTGGCCTCGAGCGCGCGGTCGAGGAACGGCGAGACGGTGACGAGCACCTTCGCGCCGGAGTCCTTGAGCTGGTAGGCGACCTCGTGGGCGGTGTAGAGCGAGTTGATCGGGCTCATCACCAGGCCGGCGCGGGCGATGCCGTGGAAGACGACCGGGTACCACATGGTGTTCGGGCACAGCACCGCGACGACGTCGCCCTTGCGCAGGCCGCGGGCGGCGAGGGCGGCCGCGACCCGGTCGACGTAGGTCGCCAGCTGGCCGTGGGTGATCGAGTCACCGGTCAGCCCGTCGACCAGAGCAGGTGCGTCCGGCCGCGACGCCCCGCCGGCGAGGACGAACTCGGGTACCGACTGGTCGGGGATCTCGACGTCGGGGTAACGACTGGCCAGAGCCACGGTGCTCCTCCTCAGGGGTGCGTAGTGGCGCCAGTCTCACACCCCGGGTGTGTCGCGCGACACGCGGGTTACTCGCCGGTCACCTCTCCCGTTCCCGCGGCCAGAGCACCGACTGGGTGCACCGGAACAGGGCGAGGGTCCTCCCGGCGTCGGAGGCGACGACGGCGTCCCAGACCTGCGTGGTCCGGCCGGCGTGCACGTTCGTCGCCACCGTGCGCAGCCGGCCCTCGCGGAGGGTGCCGAGGAAGTTGCTCTTCAGCTCGATGGTCGTGAAACCGGCCGACCCGTCGGGCAGCAGGGCGCGGGTGGCCAGGCCGCAGGCGGTGTCGGCCAGGGCGACGACGGTGGCCGCGTGCAGGTAGCCGTTGGGCGCGAGCAGCTCGGGGCGGACGTCGAGGGCGGCCTCGAGCCGGCCCGGCTCGTGCGCGGTGACGGTCAGCCCGATCAGCCCGGGCAGGGTGCCCGGCAGCAGCGCGTTCAACTCGTCGGCGGTGAGGAACCCGGGAGCGGCCACGGCCGCGACCGTAGCGCCGCGCGAGCGGGGGGACCCGGCCGCGTCAGGGGGCGGCGGAGTCGGTCCTCGCCCGGCGGAAGCGGCGGCGGTGGGTGCGGACCCGCTCGCCGTCGGGGCGGCGGCGCAGGTGCAGCCGCTCGCGGTGCGCCTCGGCCGAGTGGACGACGGTGACCGGGCACGGCGCGTGCAGGACGCACTGCAGGCCCGTCGAGCCGAGCAGCACGCTGGAGAACCCGCCGTGCCCCCGGCTGCCGACCACCAGCAGGTCCGCGCCCACCGACTCCCGGACCAGGCCCTCGGCCGCCGAGCCGAGCACGGCCGTCACGTGGATCACCGGGTGCGGCTCCGGCACCTCGCGCAGCACCTCCTCGACGAACGCCTCGGCCCGCTCCACCGCCGCGGCCTCGGCCCGCTCGTAGTGGACGTCGCCGACGACGTCGAAGTCCATCCACGCCTCGGGCGGGCGGTACACGGTGACCGCCTCGACGGGAACGCCCCGGCGGACGGCGTCGTCGAGGGCGAACCGCAGCGCGGCCCGCGCCCCCGCCGACCCGTCGACGCCCACCACCACCCGCGGCCCGTGGGCCCGGGACTCCTCGACGCCTGCGACCTGCTCGGTCATGACGGCCTCCCCGGCACCGTCCCCGCGGGACCCGGCGCCCCGGCGGGCGACCCGAGCATGATCCGTCCGGCCGCCCGGCGGAAGGGCCCTCCGCCGCGCCCGGTCGGCTCAGGCCAGGCCGCGGGTGGTCCGCGCCGGCGGACGGTCGCCGCGGATGGCGGCGACCATGTCCAGCGTCTGGCGGGTCGCGGCGACGTCGTGGGCGCGGAACACGCGGGCGCCCAGCCACGCGCTGACCGCCGTCGCGGCGAGCGTGCCGGTCAGCCGCTGCTCCAGCGGGACGTCGAGGGTCTCCCCGACGAAGTCCTTGTTCGACAGCGCCACCAGCACCGGCCAGCCGGTGGCCACGAGCTCGCCGAGCCGGCGGGTGGCCTCCAGCGAGTGCCGGGTGTTCTTGCCGAAGTCGTGGCCGGGGTCGACCAGCACCCGCTCGCGGTCCACGCCGGCGGCGACCGCAGCCTCGGCCAGCGCCGTCGTCCGCGCCACGACGTCGGCCACCACGTCGTCGTACCGGACCCGGTGCGGCCGGGTCCGCGGCGGCAGCCCGCCGGCGTGTGTGCAGACGATGCCCGCGCCCGCCTCGGCCGCGACCTGCGCGAGCTCGGGGTCGACCCCGCCCCACGCGTCGTTGACGACGTCCGCCCCCGCGGCGAGCACCTCCCGGGCCACCTCGGCCCGCCAGGTGTCGATCGAGATCGGCAGGTCCGGGTGGGCGGCGCGGATGGCGGCGACCAGGTCCACGGTGCGGCGGATCTCCTCGGCGGGGGAGACCTCCGCGCCCGGGGCGGCCTTCACCCCGCCGACGTCGACCACGTCCGCGCCCTCGGCCACCACCCGGTCCACCCGCTCCACCGCGGCGGCGAGCTCGTAGGTCGCTCCGCGGTCGTAGAAGGAGTCCGGCGTGCGGTTGACGATCGCCATGACCACCAGCCCGCCGTCGGGCACGTCCCGCCGGCCCAGTCGCAGCACCCCGTCGCCTCCGTCCCGGCCGATGTGGTGGAGTCAGCCAACCAGACCACCGGCGGTCCGGACCGAGGGACACAGGAGGACAGGCGATGGCGCAGACCACCGTGGACGGGGTCGAGGGCGTGCAGGGGCTCGTGGGGCGGCACCTGGGCCACAGCGACTGGGTCGAGGTCACCCAGGAGCAGGTGCAGCAGTTCGCCGACGCGACCGGCGACCACCAGTGGATCCACGTCGACGTCGAGCGCGCGAAGAAGGAGAGCCCGTTCGGCGGGCCGGTGGCGCACGGCTACCTGACGCTGTCGCTGGTCCCGTCACTGCTGCCGCAGATCGTCGAGATCACCGGCTTCCGGATGGGCGTCAACTACGGCACCGAGAAGGTGCGCTTCCCCTCGCCGGTGCCGGTGGGCAGCCGCGTCCGCGCCGGCGCGACGCTCGCGTCCGCGACGCCCTTCGACGGCGGGATCGCGATGAACATGGACGTCACCGTCGAGGTCGAGGGCCAGACCAAGCCCGCGATGGTCGCCACCGTCGTCTACCGCCGCTACCTGTAGGCCGGGCGGTGCACTCCCGCGGACGCGCCCGGGGCGCGTCCGCGGGAGCGCACCGCCTCAGGCGACGATCGACTGGTTGACCAGGGCGCGCAGGTAGGCCCGGATCGGCAGCGTGCTCGAGGGCAGCAGCTGCGTGTAGAAGCTGACGACGACGTCCTCGACCGGGTCGACGTAGAACGCCGTCGACGCCGCCCCGCCCCAGCTGTAGTCGCCGACGCTCGCGACGCCGCCGTAGCGCGCCGGGTCCAGCACCATCGAGAAGCCCAGCCCGAAGCCCACCCCGCGCAGCGGCGTCTCGGCGAACAGCGGCCGCCCGAACGTCTCCAGGTCGGCGTTGCCGGGCAGGTGGTTGCGCACCATGTGCGCCAGCGTCCGCGGGCCGAGCAGCCGCCCGCCGTCGTAGGAGCCGCCGCGGCGCAGCATCTCGCAGAAGCGCAGGTAGTCAGCCGCCGTCGAGACCAGCCCGCCGCCGCCGGACAGGAACGTCGGCTTGCGGTGCGCCGCCTCGCCCATGGCGTCGATCGGCGCGAAGGAGGTGGCCGGGCCGCCGGGCTGCCCGGGGACGGCGGCGTAGAGCCGGGCGAGGGAGTCGACGTCGTCGTCCTCGCGCAGGCCGAAGGAGGTGTCGGTCATGCCCAGCGGGCGGAAGACCCGCTCCGCGAAGAAGACGTCGAGGGTCTGGCCGGAGACGACCTCCACGAGCCGGCCGAGGACGTCGGTGGAGACGCCGTAGTTCCACTCCGACCCGGGCTGGAAGACCAGCGGCACCGACGCCCACTGGCGGCACGCCTCGGCCGAGTCGACGCCGGGCGGGGTGCCCCACTCGTGGCCCATCGCGCGGTACATGGCGTCGACCGGGTGGGCGTGGTGGAAGCCGTAGGTGAGCCCGGAGGTGTGCGTGAGCAGGTGCCGGACCCGGATCGGCTCGACCTGCGGCTGGGTGACCGGCTTCTGCGCCGACCCGGCGACGTACACGCGGGTCTCGGCGAACTCCGGCAGCCACTTCGCGATCGGGTCGGTGAGCTCGAAGGCCCCCTCCTCGTACAGCATCATCGCCGCCACCGAGGTCACCGGCTTGGTCATCGAGAAGATCCGCCAGCGGGTGTCCTCCTCGACCGGGAGGCCGTTCTCGACGTCGCGGGAGCCGTACCGCCCGACGTGGGCCAGCCGGCCGTGCCGCGACACCGTGACGAGGAAGCCGGGCAGCTGCCCGTCGTCGACCCAGCGGGCCAGCCGCCTGTCCAGGCGCTCCAGCCGGCCGGCGTCGAGGCCGACCTCGGCCGGGTCGGTGTCCAGGGCCAGTCCGCTCGCCACGTGCTCCTCCGTCCCGGCACCGCCGCCCTCGGGCGGCGCCTGCCTGCGCATCCTGACCCACGGGACGTGGGCGGGGTCACAGGGGGCAGGCGCCGCCCCGGCGGGGGGCCCGGCGGGTCAGACCGGCACGTTGCTCGCGGCCTTCTTCAGGTTGGAGCCGGCGGTCACCTTGACGGTGTTGGCCGCGGGGATCTCGATGGACTCACCGGTCTGCGGGTTGCGGCCGGTGCGCGCCGAGCGCTGGGTCCGCTCGACGGTGATGAGACCGGAGACGGCCACCTTCTCGCCGCGGGTGATCGCCTCCACGAGCTCCTCCTGCAGGCCGCTCAGCACGGCGTCGACGGTGGAGCTGGGGACGTCGGCGCGCTTCGCGATGGCGGAGACGAGTTCGGCCTTGTTCACGGGGTTCCTCTCAGACGTCGGGGCCCGCGCGGTCTCGGCGGGCCGCCGGGTGGGGTGCCGGCCGCGGGTCCGCGGCGGCGGTCCCGGGCGGGCGCCCGGGACGGACCGGTCCCCGTCGGGGGTCCGGCCCGGGGCACCGTGACACGCCGACGGGGCATCTGGCCAGTGCACGGGCCTGATCACGACCCTACGGACCCGCCGGTACCACCCGTCCCGGGGAGGGGTGGCCCCCCGCGACACGGCGGGAGCCGCGTGCCGCAGGTCCCCCGGGACCGACCCCGCCGTCGGCGACCCGTGCCCGGGCGGTGACGTGTCGGGCCGGAGCGGCGACCCGGCCGGGGTCCCGGCGTCGTCGGCGGCGGTGACGAGGCGGTGCGGCCGGGGACGACGTCCCCCGCGGGTGGACGTCTCCACCGGGCGGTTCCTCCCGGTGGTCCGGGGTGCGGTCAGCGGGCGGCGGCCGCGGAGGCCAGGTCCTCGACGCGCAGCAGGCCCACCACGGCGCCGGCCGCGTCGGTGCAGACCACGGGGTCGAAGCGCTGGGCCGGCGAGCGGGTCAGCGCCCGCTGCAGGGTGGCGGTGACGTCGTCGGTGGGCTCGGCACGCAGCGACACGGGGGCGGTGTGCGCCTGCCCGGTGCGCGGGTCGGTCAGCCGCAGGGCCAGCGGCTCGCCCTGCGGGCCCACCAGGACGACCGGCGGCACACCGGGGAAGGCCTCGGTGACCTCGCACTGGCGCACCGGCCGCAGCAGGCCCGCGACGGTGGACGCCGTCCGCGCGCGGGCGGCGCAGCCGCGGACCAGCGCGGCGACGTCCGGGTCCAGCGGCGCGAACCCCGGCGTGGGCCGGCCGAGCAGCCACCCCTGGGCCAGCGGTACGCCGAGCCGGCAGAAGGCGGCCAGCTCGCTCCGGGTCTCGATGCCCTCGGCGAGCAGCCAGGCGTCGATGCGGCCGGCGAACTCGCCGACCATCTCCGCCAGCGCCATCCGCACCGGGTCGGCGTCGGCGCCGGCGACCAGGGACCGGTCGAGCTTGACCAGCTGCGGCCGCAGGGCGGCCAGCTGCTGCAGGCCCGACCAGCCCGAGCCGGTGTCGTCGAGGGCGACCAGCGCACCCCGCGCCCGCAGCGCGGCGACCTGGAGCCGCAGCGCGCCCAGGTCGTCGACCGGCGCGTGCTCGGTCAGCTCGACGACGACGCGGTGCAGGTCCGGGCGGGTGGCCAGCGCCTCCTGCACCGGCGCCGTCCCGAGCAGGTGCGGACCGACGTTGACGGTGAGGAAGGTGTCCGCGGGCAGGTCCGGGACGGCGGCCAGGGCCTTGTGCAGGGCCAGCGCCTCGAGGTCCGCGGCGATCCCGGCGTCCGCGGCCGCGGCGAACCACACCTCCGGGCCGGCGGTGCCCGGGAACCGGGACAGCGCCTCGTACCCGGCCACGCGGGCCCGCGCGAGGTCCACGATCGGCTGGAAGACCAGCGTGAGGTCGTCGGGATCGGCGAGCAGGGGGCGGCAGTCCGGCAGCCGCCGCGTCAGCATCCCCGTCATGGCGAGGGGATCGGCCACCGACGCCGTCCGCCCGACCCGTCCGGCGGCGTCCCTCACCCGGGCGGGGGACCCTGGCGCCACTGCGGACGGCGTGGTCCGCCCGGCCGCCGCCCGTGGCACCATGGACGGCTGCGACCGCCCGGTCGCGTGAGGACAGGAGGGCCGTGACCGTCCCCCTGCCGTCCGCGCCCGACGACGTCCTGCAGGACCCGCACCGCGTCGCCGCCGCCCGCCGCCTGTTCCTCGAGGTGCCGGACCCCGCCGCCTACGACCGGCTGTCCGGGCTGGCCGCGCGGCTGCTCGACGTCGACCACGCGAAGGTCACCCTGTTCATCGAGCGGGACACCGTCGTCGGCGGGCACGGCCTGCCGCCCGGCGTGGTCGGCGGGCGGGCCCTGCTCACCGGGGCCTTCTCCGAGCGCGTCGTGCGCGAGGGGCGGGCCCTCGCGGTGCCCGACGCGCGGGCCGACCGCGTGCTGGCCGCGCTGCCCGCCGTCACCTCCGGCGAGGTCGTGGCCTACCTGGGCACGCCGCTGCTGTCCGCGTCCGGCTTCGTCGTCGGCGCGCTCGCCGTCTACGACCCCGAGCCGCGCACCTGGCAGCCCGACGACGTCGCGCTGCTGGAGCACCTGGCCGCCTCGGTGGTGGCCGAGCTGGAGCTCTCGGCCGCCCGCTCCGCCATCGGCGTGTCCCGCACCCGGCTGGAGGTCGCCCTCGAGGCCAGCGAGATCGGCATCTGGGAGTACGACCTGCGCAGCGGGGCGCTGCACTGGGACGAGCGGTGCGCGGCGGTGCACGGCCTCGACGGGCCCCTGGACATCGCCGACGTCGACCGGATGCTCGCCGAGCGGATCCACCCCGACGACCACGCCGCGGTGCGGGCGGCGATGGCCTCCGCGCTGTCCGGCGCCGGCGAGTACGCCGTCGAGGCCCGCGCCCTGCACGCCGACGGCAGCGTGCGCTGGACGGTGTCCCGCGGCCGCGTGGTGCGCGACTTGCGCGGCGAGCGGGTGCGGGTCCTCGGCACCGTCCTCGACGCCACCGAGGCCCGCGAGCAGGCCACCCGCCGGATGGCGGCGGTGCAGCGGGCCGCCGCCGTCGCCGAGGTCGCCGCGGAGCTGGCGAACGCGACCGCGCTGTCGCAGCTGGCCGAGATCGCGCTGCGGGGTGCCCGGGTGCTCGGGGCGTCCTCCAGCGCGCTGGCCGCGTTCGACGGCGACGGCGCGCTGCGGCTGCACCTCGCCCGCGGCCTGGCCGACACCGTGGCGAGCGCCGCCGCGGAGGCCGACGTGGAGCTGTCGCCCGGGGCCATGGTGGTCGAGCTCGACGACACGCTGCCCACCCAGTACGCCGCCCGGCACGGCGAGCGGCTGGTCTTCGCCGACCTCGACGAGGCGGTGGCCCGGTTCCCGCAGATGGCCGAGGTCGGCGCCGCGCTCGGCCTGCGCGCGCTCGCCGCGCTGCCGCTGCGGGTCGAGGGCCGGCTGCTGGGCAGCTTCGTCGTCCTCTGGGACACCGAGCACGTCTTCGTCGACGACGACGTCGAGCTGCTCGACGCGCTGACCGCGCAGATCGCGCTGAGCGTCTCCCGGCTGCGGTCCCAGGCCGAGCGCGCCGAGGCCGTGCGGGCCATGTCCCGGGCCAACCAGCGGCTGCAGCTGCTGGCCGACGCCGGCCGCGTGCTCTCGGGCAGCCTCGACATCGGCGAGCAGCTCGGGCAGCTCGCCGACCTGGTGGTGCCGGCGCTGGGGGACTGGTGCTGGATCGTCGTCACCGAGGAGCAGGGCCGGCTGCACGAGGTGGCCTGGGCGCACCGCGACCCGGCCCGCCGGGACGACGTCGCCGCCTACGTGCACACGATGGCGACCGGGATGAGCGACGAGCACGCCGCACGGGTGGTCACCCGCACCGGCCGCCCGCTCGTCGTCCCGGAGCTGGACGCCGCCCGGATCGCCCGTTCGCTGCCCGACCCGGCGGACCAGGAGACGCTGCTGCGGCTGGCGCCCCGCTCGGCGCTCGTCGTGCCGCTGGTGGCGCGGGGGCGGGTCATCGGCGCCCTGGGCACCGCCAACGACGCCGCGCGCGGGCCGCACACGCCGGGCGAGGTCGACACCGCGATCGAGGTCGGCCGCCGGGCGGGGCTGGCCCTGCAGGCGGCCCGCCTCTACGAGCAGCAGCGCGACCTCGCCGACGCCCTGCAGCACAGCATGCTCACCGCGCCGCCCCGGCCCGAGGGCTGCGAGATCGTCGTCCGGTACGTGCCGGCGTCGGAGGGCGCCGAGATCGGCGGCGACTGGTACGACGCGTTCGTCGAGGCCGGCGGCGCGGTGGTCCTCGCGATCGGCGACGTCGTCGGGCACGACCGGCACGCCGCCGCGGCGATGGGCCAGCTGCGCGGGCTGCTGCGCGGCATCGGCTACGCAGGCGGGGGCTCACCGGCCGAGGTGCTCGCCGGGCTCGACCGCGCCGCGGCCGGGCTGGCCCTCGGGGCGATGGCCACCGCGGTCCTCGCCCGGCTGGAGCGCACCGACGGCGGGGGCGTCCGGCTGCGCTGGTCCAGCGCCGGGCACCCACCGCCGGTCGTCGTCCTGCCCGGCGGCGGCGTGCGCGTGCTGGACGAGGGGACGGCCGACCTGCTGCTGGGCGTCGACCCGCGCCGCCCCCGCACCGACCACGACTGCGAGCTGCCCGTGGGCAGCACGGTGCTGCTCTACACCGACGGCCTGGTCGAGCGGCGGGACCGCGACCTCGACGCCGGGACCGCCGCCCTCACCGCCGCGCTGGGCGAGTTCGGCCACCTCCCGCTCGAGGAGCTGTGCGACCGGCTGCTCGGGCGCATGGTCCTGCCCGGCGCCGAGGACGACGTCGCGCTGCTCGCCGTCCGCGTCGAGGGATGACACCGCGGTCCTCCGGACCGCACCGCGGCCACGTGCCGCCCACGGGCTGGGATGTGCCGGAAGGAGGCCCTCCCTAGAGGGCCGTGACCTCGTAGGTGTGCCCGGCGGCGCGCAGCCGGTCGACCAGCACACCGTCCAGCGCCGTCGCGGGGGTCAGCGACCCGGCCCGGTCCGGCAGCCGGTCCTCGTCGAGGGCCAGCCCCAGCGCCGCCTCGCCGAGCATCACCGACGTCGCCTTGTAGCCGGGGTCGCCCTGCCCGGCCACGGTGGCCCGGTAGCGGCGGCCGCCCTCGGTGTCGGCGTCGACGACCATCCGGAAGAAGCCCCTCTCCCGCACCGACTCGCTCGGCCCGCTCCCGGGTGCCGGGAGCACCCGGTCGAGCAGGGCCCGGGTGGGCGGGAAGGCGATCGCGCCGAGCGCCGCGGCGAGACCGGTGGTGACGCCGGCGGCGGCGAACGCGCCGGGGATCCCGCGGCCGGTGCTCATCGACTCGCCGTAGCGCAGGCCCCGGCCGTAGGCCCAGTCCTGCAGCGCGTTGCTGCGGCGCACGATCCGGGTGTTGAACGGCGCCATCACGAACGGGGCGGTCCACCGGCCCCCGGCGGCGAGCGCGGGCGGCATGGCGTCCGGCGGCTGCTTCGTGTCCGGCTCGGCGGCGCGGTCGGGGGAGAGGGCGTACGGGTCGGCGATCACCCTCCGCACCGCCCGGTCGGTGGCCATCGCCTCGACCTGCGCGCGCATCGAGTCGACCGTGCCGCCGCTGAACCCGCCGCGGACGGTGGCGACGAGGCGGACGTCGGTGAGCCCGCCCGCGCCGTCGGCCCGGGCCCGCTCGGCCAGCAGGAACACCGACAGGTCCGACGGGATCGAGTCGTAGCCGGCGGCGTGCACGAGGCGGGCGCCGGTCTCCCGGGCGACGGCGTCGCAGCGGTCGATGGCCTCGCGGACGAACAGCACCTCGCCGGTGAGGTCGGCGTAGTGCGTGCCCGCCCGCGCGCAGGCCTCCACCACCGGCAGGCCGTAGCGGTGGTAGGGACCGACCGTGGTGGCCAGCACCCGGGTGGTCTCCGCCATCCGGGCCAGGGACGCCGGGTCGCTGCTGTCGGCCTCGAGCAGCGGCCAGTGGCGGGCCGTCTCCGGCAGGTCGGCCGCGGCGGCGGTCAGCCTCTCCTTCGACCGGCCGGCCAGGGCGACGCGCAGGCCGGGCGGCGCGGCCTGGGCCAGGTAGGCGGCGACCAGGCGGCCCACGAAGCCGGTGGCGCCGAAGAGGACGACGTCGTGCTCCCGCTCGGGCATGCGGCTCATCCTGCCGGGCGGCTCCGGCTCACCGCATCCGGCGGCGGAGGACCCGGCGGCGCCCGTCCGGCCGCCGGGACCGGTCGCGGGCCGCCAGCCGGCTGCGGGCGCGGCCGGGGAGGTCCACGGCGACCGGCGCCTCCCACCCGCGCCACACCGACAGCACCCGCAGCGCCGCCACGAAGGCGATCACCAGCAGCGCCACCGGGATGGGGTCCACGCCGAGCGGCCCGGCCAGCAGCGTGAGCAGCGTGGCGCCGAGCAGCGCGGCGACGGCGTTGTAGGGCCCGGGCTGCACGATGTCGGCGCGCTGGGCGAGCAGCACGTCGCGGATCACCGCCCCGCCGACCGCCGTCAGCGTCCCGATGAACACCACCGAGGCGCTGGGCAGGCCGGCGAGCTGGGCCTTCTGCGCGCCGATGACGGTGAACAGGCCGAGGGTGAGCGCGTCGAGCACCACCAGCAGCGCGGTGAGCCGGGACAGCCAGCCGGAGAAGAAGAAGGTGACCGCCGCGGTGATGGCCACGGCGGGCAGGTAGGCGCGGTTGGTCAGCGCCACCGGCGGCCCCTCGGCGAGCAGCACGTCGCGGATCAACCCGCCGCCGAGGCCGCCGCTGACCGCCAGCAGCAGGACACCGGAGACGGCGAAGCCCTCCCGGGCGGCCAGCAGCCCGCCGGTCAGCGCGCCGACGACGATCGCGGCGAGGTCGACCGCGGCCGGGACGCGCAGCGTCTCCGTGGCCGCCGCGAGGGTGCTCACGAGGGTCCATCCTCCCGCCCGCCCCCGCGCCGCCCGGGACCTGGCCCCCCGGACGGGTGAGACGGCGCTCGACCGGCGGCCCGGTCCGTCCGATGAGGCAGCCATGAGCAGGTCCCGGAGCGCGACGGCGGCCGGCACCCGGCTGTTCGCCGCCTACGCCGCGGCCAGCCTGGTGCCGGTGGTCGTGCTGGGTGCGGTCCTCGCGGCGGGCATCCGGCAGGACGCCGTCGACCGCGCGCTGAAGTACGGCCACGCGCAGGCCGCGGTGGTCGAGGAGATGACCATCGCCCCGGCGCTGCGCGGGCAGGACCTCGGCACCGGGCTGACCGGGGCCGAGCGCGAGCGGCTGCAGGCGGCCACCGACCTCGCCGTCTTCCGAGGCTCGATCCTGCGGCTGCGGCTGCGCGACTTCGCCGGCGCGGTCGTCTTCGCCGACGACGGCGCCACCGGTCCCGAGACCGCGCTGCCCGACTACCCCGCCGGCGAGGACGTCGTCCCCGCCGCCGGCGCCGCGTTCGCCACGGCCGCCGCCGGCGGGACCGACGTCGCCCTCCTCGACGACGACGGCCTCGCCGTGGGCCGGATGATCCGCGTCCTGCAGCCCATCGTCGCCGACACCTCCGGCCGCTCGGTCGGCGTGCTCGAGCTGCTGCTGCCCTACGACACCGTCGCCGCCCGGGTCGAGGCGGCCACCACCCGCACCCACTGGCGGCTGGGCGCCGGCCTCGGCGCCCTCCACCTCGTGCTCGCCGGGATCTCCTGGTCGACCACCCGCCGGCTGCGCCGCCAGGCCGCGCAGGCCGCCCACGACGCGCTGCACGACCCGCTGACCGGCCTGGCCAACCGCGAGCTGTTCGCCCGGCGGGTGGCCGCCGAGGTGGGCCGGGGCGCCCCGGCCGCCGTCGTCCTCGTCGACCTCGACCGGTTCAAGGAGGTCAACGACACCCTCGGCCACCACGCCGGCGACCAGCTGCTGCGCGAGGTGGGCCGGCGGCTGTCGGCCACTGTGCGGGCGGAGGACACCGTGGCCCGCCTCGGCGGCGACGAGTTCGGCCTGCTGCTGCCCGGCATGGACGACGCCGGCGCCGCCCGCGAGCTGGTGCAGCGGGTCAGCGACGCGCTGTCGGTGGAGACCGTGGTCGAGGGCGTGCCGCTGGCGGTGGAGGCCAGCTGCGGCATCGCCATGCACCCGGCCGACGCCACCGACGTCGAGACGCTCATGACCTGCGCCGACGCCGCCATGTACCAGGGGAAGCGCGGCGCGACCGGCGTCGTCGTCTTCGACCCCCGCGCCACCGCGCCCTCGCCGCACTCGCCGGCGCTGCAGCACGACGTGCGGCGCGCGCTGGAGGACGGCGACCTGCGCCTGCACTACCAGCCGCAGGTGGACCTGGCCTCCGGCGCCACCGTCGGCGTGGAGGCGCTGCTGCGCTGGCAGCACCCGCAGCGCGGGCTGATCGGCCCCGGCGAGTTCCTGCCGGCGCTGGAGCAGTCCGGCGTCATGGGCGCGCTCACCGAGTGGGTGCTCCGGCAGGCGCTGGCCGACTGCGCCGCCTGGACGGCCGCCGGCGAGGACTGGACCGTCTCGGTCAACGTCTCGGTGCGCAACCTCGAGGCGCCCGGGTTCGCCGCCACCGTCGCCCGGCTCGCCGCCGCGGCCGGGGTGCCGCCGGCGAAGCTGGTCCTCGAGGTCACCGAGACCGCGCTGCCCGCCGACCTCGCCGCCGCCTCGGCCTGCCTGGCCGAGCTCGCCGCGCACGGGTTCGGCGCGGCGCTGGACGACTTCGGCGTCGGCTACGCCAGCCTGTCGCACCTGCGCTCGCTGGCGCTGGCCGAGGTCAAGGTCGACCGGGCCTTCGTCACCGGGGTCGACCTCTCGGCCGAGGACGCCGCCGTCGTGCGGTCGCTGGTCGAGCTCGCCCACGGCCTGGGGCTGTCGGTGTGCGCCGAGGGCGTCGAGACGCCCGAGGTCGCCGCCTGGCTGCGGGCGGTCGGCTGCGACCGCGCCCAGGGCTGGCTGTTCTCCCGGCCCCGCCCGTGGCCGGAACTCACCTGCGCGGCCCGCCCGGCGTCCGCGCCCGCCCAGGAGGTCCTCGCGTGACCCGCACCCGCCGTGCCGTCGCCGGCACCGCCGTCCTCGCCGCCGCCCTGGTCGCCGCCGGGTGCGGGGCAGCCGCCCCGGAGACCGCCGCCGGCCCGGCCGCCGCCGTCGCCGTCGACGAGGAGCTGCACGCCGCGCTGCCCGCCGACGTGCGCGCGGCCGGCGTCCTGACGGTGGCCAACGACCCGTCCTACCCGCCGGCGTCGTCGTTCGGCCCCGACGGGCGCACCATCGTCGGCTTCGAGCCCGACCTCGGCGCCGCGCTCGGCGACCTGCTCGGCGTGGAGGTGCGCTTCGAGGCCGCGCCGTTCGACACGCTCCTCGACGACCTCGCCGCCGACCGGTTCGACCTGGTCATGAGCGCGGTCACCGACACCGCCGAGCGCGAGCAGCAGGCCGACTTCGTCAACTACTTCCGCGCCGGCTCCTCGATCGTCGTCGCGCGCGGCAACCCGCTCGGCATCCACGAGCTGGCCGGTCTGTGCGGCCGCAGCGTCGCCGTCGAGGCCGGGACCGTGCAGGTCGGGCTGCTGGAGCGGGCCCAGGCCTCGTGCGCGCAGCGCATCGACCTGCACGAGCTGCCCACCAACGACGACGCCCTGCTCGAGCTGCGCACCGGCCGCGCCGACGCCGTCGTCGCCGACTACCCGCCGGCGGTCCACGTGACCACCGACCCGCGGACGCAGAACAGCTACCAGCTGGTCTCCGACACCCAGTACGAGCCCGGGCTGTACGGCATCGCCGTCGCCCCGGACCGGACCGGGCTGCGCGACGTGCTCACCGAGGCGCTGCAGCGGCTGGTCGACGACGGCGTCTACCAGGAGCTGCTCGACCGCTGGGAGGTCGGGCACGGCGCCGTGGACGCGATCACGGTCAACGGCGCCCTGCCCGCCGGCAGCTGACCCGGGCTCCCGCTACTGAGCGGGCGCGACCTCCACCGAGGTGGCGCTGTCGTCCGGGGCGACGACGGCGGTCCGCAGCCGGGCGTCTGCGGCGGCCCTGTCCTCGAGGTGCATGGCCTCCTGCCGGTCCGCCTCCTCCTCGAGGATCGCGGCGGCCTTCCACTCCCGCGGGATGGCGAACCCGTCGACGAGGGTGACCATGTGCGGCCGCAGCTCGGCCAGCAGGGTGTTCACCGCGGCGGTCAGCGCCTTCGACCGGGCCGGGGTGAGCTGGCCGTGCTCGAGGAACCAGCCCTTGTCCGCCTCGATGGTCGACAGCGCGTAGAGGTCGCACAGGGCCTCGAGCAGCGCCTTCGCGTCCGGGTCGGTCGTCCGCTCGATCCCGGCGACGAACGCCTCGAGCACCACCCGGTCGATGTGGGTGGACGCCGTCCGCAGCACGTGGTCCTGGACGCTGTTGAACACCTGGAAGGGCTCCATGCCCTCGTTGGCGGCGTTCCGGCGGAGCCGGCGGATGGCGCCCTCGAGGGTGTGCTTCTCGCGGAACTCGAACACCTTCAGCTGCCAGCCGCGGTCGCGCAGCGGCACGTCCTCGTCCCGGCCGGGGACGGCGTCGACGAGCCGGGCGATCAGGCCGCGGGCCGCCGTCCGCTCGAGGACGGTCTCGCGGACCATGTCGGCGACGAACGCGACCCGGCCCCAGCCGTCGAGGGAGCCGAAGGCGTCCCGGTAGCCGGTGAGCAGGCCCTTGGCGACCAGCTGCAGCAGGACGGTGTTGTCGCCCTCGAACGTGGTGAACACGTCGGTGTCGGCCTTGAGCTGGGGCAGCCGGTTCTCCGCCAGGTAGCCGGCGCCGCCGCACGCCTCGCGGCACGTCTGGATGGTGCGGGTGGCGTGCCAGGTGTTGGCCGCCTTGAGCCCGGCCGCACGCGACTCGAGCTCCCGCTGGGCGGCCTCGTCGACGGCCTCGCCGTGCTCGTGCACCGCCGTCTGGACGTCGTGCATCGTGCTGACCAGCTCCTCCTGGGCGAACGCCAGCGCGTAGGAGGTGGCCAGGGCCGGCAGCAGCTTGCGCTGGTGGACCAGGTAGTCGTTGAGCACGATCTCCCGGTCGCGGCCGGGGGCGGCGAACTGGCGGCGGACGTCGCCGTAGCGGACGGCGATGTCGAGGGCCAGCTTGGTCGCCGAGCCGGCCGAGCCGCCCACGCTCACCCGGCCGCGGACCAGCGTGCCGAGCATGGTGAAGAAGCGGCGGGTCTCGTTCTCGATGCTGGAGGTGTAGGTGCCGTCCTCGGCCACCTGCCCGTAGCGGTCGAGCAGCATCTCCCGCGGCACGCGGACGTGGTCGAAGGACAGCCGGCCGTTGTCGACGCCGAGCAGGCCCGCCTTCGGGCCGTCGTCGCCGATGGTGACGCCGGGCAACGGGTTGCCGTCCTCGTCGCGGATCGGCACCAGCCAGGCGTGCACGCCGCGCGGCTCGCCCTGCGTCACCAGCTGGGCGAAGACGACGGCCATCCGCCCGTCCTCGGCCGCGTTGCCGATGTAGTCCTTGCGCGCGGCCTGGTGCGGGGTGTGCAGGTCGAAGGTCTGCGTCCCGGCGTCGTAGGTGCAGGTGGTGCGCAGCTGCTGGACGTCGGAGCCGTGGCCGGTCTCGGTCATGGCGAAGCAGCCGGGCAGCGCGAAGCTCATGATGTCGGGCAGGTAGGCGTCGTGGTGCCGCTGCGTGCCGAGCAGCTGGACGGCGCCGCCGAACAGGCCCCACTGGACGCCGGCCTTGACCATCAGCGACAGGTCGCCGAAGGCCAGCATCTCGATGGAGGTCACGGAGCCGCCGGCGTCGGCCTCGCCCCCGTACTCCTTGGGGAAGCCCAGGCCGACGCGGCCGGTGGCGGCGAGCTCGCCGGCCAGCCGGGTGATCCGCTCGCGGGCCTCCTGCACCGACTCGCCGTACACCGGGGCCCACTTCGGGTCGCCGAGCTGCTCGCGGGCGTCGCGGCGCACGTGCGCCCACCGTCCGTCGAGCACCTCCTGGAGGCGCGCCGGGTCCACGGTGCGGGGGAGGGTGGAGGTCACTTCGTCTCCTCGGGGGTCGGTCCAGCGGGGGCGAGGCTCGAGAGCCCGGCCCAGGCGAGGTCGGTGAGGTGGGCGGCCAGGTCCGCCCGGGGCATCGGCCGGTCGGCACGCAGCCACCAGTCGGCGGCGGCGCGGACCAGCCCGACCAGGCCGTGCCCCCAGGGCGCGGCGGCCGCGGGGTCCCGGCCGGCCTGCTCGAGGGCGACGGACACCAGCGCGGCGGCCTGGTCGCCGACCAGGTCCGACAGCGTGCTGACGGGGTCGGCGTCGACCGGCCTGTCCAGCAGCGGGTGGGCGACGACGAAGCGGTAGAGCTCCGGGTCGGCCTCCAGGAACGCCAGGTAGGTCTCGACGGCGGCGGCCACCATCCGGCGCGGGTGGTCGGTGCTGGTCATCGCCGCGCGCAGCTTCTCGGTCAGCTGCGCCGCGACCCGGTTGCAGACGGCGACGTAGAGCTCGCTGCGGTCGGCGAAGTGCCGGTAGACGACGGTCTTGCTGGTGCCGGCCTCGGCGGCGATCTCGTCCATGCCGACGCCGGCGCCGTGCTTGCCGACCGCGGCGACGGTGGCGTCCACCAGCTGCTCGCGGCGCGCGCGGCGGTGCTCGTCCCACCGCGAGTCCCGGCGGTCGCGCCGCCGGGAGGCCGTCTCGGCTTTCATGTAACCCACGGTACCGTGTACCGTCGGTACCGGCCACTCCGTCAGCCGTTCGCGCGCGAATGGCGCACCAGGGACCCCTGGAGGTCACCGATGAGCCCGACCCAGCCCCGCCGGGCCGCCGTCCTCGGCGGCAACCGCATCCCGTTCGCCCGCTCGAACTCCCGATACGCGCAGGCGTCCAACCAGGACATGCTCACCGCGACGCTGGACGGCCTGGTCGCCCGCTTCGGGCTGCAGGACGAGCAGGTGGGCGAGGTCGTCGCCGGCGCCGTCCTCAAGCACTCGCGCGACTTCAACCTCACCCGCGAGTCGGTGCTCGGCTCGACGCTGTCGGCCGCGACCCCGGCCTACGACGTGCAGCAGGCCTGCAGCACCGGTCTCGAGGCCACCGTGCTGGTCGCCAACAAGATCGCGCTGGGCCAGATCGAGTCCGGCATCGCCGGTGGCGTGGACACGACGTCGGACGCCCCGCTGGCCGTGGGCGACGACCTGCGCCGGGTGCTCATCGAGCTCAACAACGCCAAGACGATCGGCCAGCGGCTCAAGGCGCTCTCGCGCATCCGCCCCGGCTCGCTCGTGCCCGAGATCCCGCGCAACGCCGAGCCGCGCACCGGCCTCGCGATGGGCGAGCACCAGGCGATCACCGCGCGGGAGTGGGAGATCGGCCGGGAGGAGCAGGACGAGCTCACCGTCCGCTCGCACCGCAACCTCGCCGCCGCCTACGAGCGCGGCTTCCTCGACGACCTGGTCACGCCCTACCTGGGCCTCACCCGCGACCAGAACCTGCGCCCGGACACGACCGTGGAGAAGCTGGCGAAGCTCGAGCCGGTCTTCGGCAAGGACGACCCCGCAGCCACGATGACCGCCGGCAACTCGACGCCGCTGTCCGACGGCGCCTCCGCCGTCCTGCTGTCCTCCGACGAGTGGGCCGCCGAGCACGGCCTGCCGGTGCTCGCCCACCTCGTCGACGCGCAGACCGCCGCCGTCGACCACGTCCACGGCGGCGAGGGTCTGCTCATGGCGCCGGCCTACGCGATGCCGGTGGTGCTCGCCCGCAACGGCCTGACGCTGCAGGACTTCGACTTCTACGAGATTCACGAGGCCTTCGCCTCCACCGTGCTCGCCACGCTCAAGGCGTGGGAGGACCCGGCGTTCTGCAAGGAGCGCCTCGGCCTCGACGCCCCGCTCGGGTCGATCGACCGGTCGAAGCTCAACGTCAACGGCTCCTCGCTCGCGGCCGGGCACCCGTTCGCGGCGACCGGCGGCCGGATCGTCGCCTCGCTGGCCAAGCAGCTGCACGAGGCCGGCCCCGGGAAGCGCGGGCTGATCTCCGTCTGCGCGGCCGGCGGCCAGGGCGTCGTCGCCATCCTCGAGTCCTGAAGGAGCTGCACCCCGTGAGCGACTGGTACACGACCTTCGCCAACTCCGGCGTCGGGTCCTCCCTCGTCAAGCAGCTCGGCCTGCCCCGGCCGGCCGTGCTGCGCCGGTACGAGCCGGGGCAGCCGCTGCTGCCCGGCCCGGCCGTCATCGGGACGGCGGGGGAGGGCCGGCTGGGCGGGACGCTCGCCGCCGTCCTCCGCGACGCCGGCGTGACCGTCCCGGCCGGCGACGACGGCGGCGAGCGGCCCGCCGCCGTCCTGCTCGACGCCACCGGCCTGACCGGGCCCGGGCAGCTGGCCGGGGCGCACGCCTTCCTCGCCCCGGCGGTGGAGCGGCTGCGGCCCACCGGCCGGGTGCTCGTGCTCGCCGACCCGCCCGCGGCCGCGGACTCCCCGGCGCAGGCCGCGGCCCGGCAGGCCCTGGAGGGGCTGGTCCGGTCGGTGGCCAAGGAGCTGCGCGCCGGGTCGACGGCCAACCTGGTGGTCGTGCCGGAGGGCGCCGAGGCGTCGGCCGGCAGCGCCGTGCGGTTCTTCCTCTCCGGCCGGTCGGCCTACGTCGACGGCCAGGTGCTCACCGTGTCGGCGGCCGACGTGCCCGCGGACGAGGACCCGGTGCGCCCGCTGCAGGGCAAGGTCGCCGTGGTCACCGGGGCCGCGCGCGGCATCGGGGCGGCGATCGCCCGGGTCGTGGCCCGCGACGGCGCGCACGTGGTCGCCGTCGACGTGCCGGCGGCCGGTGAGTCGCTGGCCGCGGTGGCCAACGAGGTCCGCGGGACGGCGTTCCAGCTCGACGTCACCGCCCCCGACGCCGCCGGGCGGCTGGTCAGCCACCTGCGCGGGCGCCACGGCGGGGTCGACGTCGTCGTGCACAACGCCGGCATCACCCGTGACAAGCTGCTGGTCAACATGGACGCCGCCCGGTGGGACTCCGTCATGGCGGTCAACCTGCAGGCGCAGCTGGACCTCACCCGCGCGCTGCTGGACGCCGACGGTCTGCTCCGGCCGGGCGGCCGCGTGGTCGCGGTCAGCTCGCAGTCCGGCATCGCCGGCAACCGCGGGCAGACGAACTACGCGGCGAGCAAGGCCGGCGTCATCGGGATGGTGCGGGCGTGGGCGCCGGAGTTCGCCGCGCGCGGCGCCACGATCAACGCCGTCGCGCCGGGCTTCATCGTCACCGAGATGACAGCGAGGATGCCCTTCGGCACCCGCGAGGTCGGCGCCCGGATCAACTCGCTGCAGCAGGGCGGCCTGCCCGTCGACGTCGCCGAGACCATCGCCTGGCTGTCCTCGCCCACGGCCGCCGGCGTGAACGGGCAGGTCGTGCGCGTGTGCGGCCAGTCCGTGCTGGGCGCCTGATGGTCACCGTGCTCGGGTCGGCGCCGTCGATGGCGCCGCTGTTCGTGCGGGCCGCGCTCACCGCGCGGGGCCGCGGCGGCGACCTGCCGGACACCCGGCTGGCCCGCCGCGGCGTGACCGTGGACCCGGCCGGGGTGGCCGCCTACGCCCGGGTGTGCCGGTTCCCGCTGGCCGACGCGCTGCCGGTGACGTTCCCGCACGTGCTGGCCTTCCCGCTGCAGGTCGCGCTGATGAGCGACCGCGCCTTCCCGCTGGCGCTGCCCGGCCTGGTGCACGTCCGCAACCGGATCGACGTGCTGCGCCCGGTCGGGCAGGGGGAGGCCCTCGACCTCGAGGTGTGGGCCGAGCGGTTCGCCGTCCACCCGCGCGGCGCGACCGTCGACCTGTGCGCGTCGGTGTCGGCCGGCGGCGGCGAGGTGTGGCGCGGCCGCTCCACCTACCTCGCCCGCGGGGCGCGGGCGCCGGAGGGGGCACCTCCCTCCGACGTCGACGTCGCGGTCGGGGAGCTGCCGGCGGGGACCGTCCGCTGGCGGGTGCCCGGCGACGCCGGCCGCCGCTACGCCCGGGTCTCCGGCGACGTGAACCCGATCCACCTCTCGGCCCTCACCGCCCGCGCCTTCGGGTTCCCGCGGGCGATCGCGCACGGGATGTGGGTGGAGGCGCGGGCGCTGGCCGCGCTGTCGGGCTGGCTGCCCGGGGCGCTCACCGTCGACGTCGGGTTCCGCAAGCCGCTGCTGCTGCCCTCGACGGTCACCCTGGCGGCCGCGCCGGCCGACGGCGGCTGGGACCTCGCGGTGCGCGGCGCGCAGAACGGGTCCGACCACCTCGTGGGCACCGTCCGCCCGCTCTGACCGGAGGAGATGCACCGTGGCCGTGTCGTTCGCGCTGACCGAGGACCAGGTCGAGCTGCAGCGGTGGCTGCACGGGTTCGCGGCGGACGTCATCCGTCCCGCGGCCGCCGAGTACGACGAGCGCGAGGCCTTCCCGTGGGAGGTCCTCCAGGAGGCGGCGAAGACCGGGATCTACTCGCTCGACTTCTTCGCCACCCAGTGGTTCGACGAGTCCGGCCTCGGCATCCCGCTCGCCATGGAGGAGCTCTTCTGGGGCGACGCCGGGATCGGGCTGGCGATCGTCGGCACCACGCTGGCGGCCGCGTCCGTGCGCGCCAACGGCACCGACGAGCAGGTGGGCCGGTGGATCCCCGCCATGTTCGGCACCGAGGCGGAGCCGAAGGTCGCCGCGTTCTGCTCGTCGGAGCCCGACGCCGGCTCCGACGTCGGGGCGATGCGCACCCGCGCGGTCTACGACGAGGCGACCGACGAGTGGGTGCTCACCGGCACCAAGACCTGGGCCACCAACGGCGGCATCGCCGACGTCCACGTCGTCACGGCCGTCGTCGACCCGGAGCTCAGGGCCCGCGGCCACGCCAGCTTCGTTGTCCCGCCGGGCACGAAGGGGCTCACCCAGGGGCAGAAGTTCCTCAAGCACGGCATCCGCGCCTCGCACACCGCCGAGGTCGTGCTCGACGGGTGCCGGGTCCCCGGCGACTGCCTGCTCGGCGGCCGCGAGCGGCTCGAGGAGCGGCTGGCGCGGGCGCGGGAGGGCGTGCGCAGCGGCCGCACCCAGCCCTCGATGGCCACCTTCGAGCGCACCCGGCCCGGCGTCGGCGCCCAGGCGGTCGGGGTGGCGCGGGCGGCCTACGAGTACGCGCTGGACTACGCCGGGCAGCGGGTGCAGTTCGGCCGGCCGATCGTCGAGAACCAGGCGATCGCCTTCGCGCTCGCCGACATGAAGACGTCCATCGACGCCGCCCGTCTGCTGGTCTGGCGGGCCGCGTGGATGGCGCGCACCGGCCAGCCGTTCACCTCCGCCGAGGGCTCGATGAGCAAGCTGGTCGCGGGCGAGACGGCGGTGCGGGTGACCGAGCAGGCCATGCAGATCCTCGGCGGCAACGGCTACACGCGCGACTACCCCGTCGAGCGCATGGCCCGCGACGCGAGGATCTACACGATCTTCGAGGGCACCTCGGAGATCCAGCGGCTGGTCATCGCACGGGCGATCTCCGGCGTCCAGATCCGTTGAGCCGGGTCAGCGGTTGCGGCCCAGCGCGTCGTGGCTGGTGACCCAGTCGCCGGCGAGGATCGCCGAGGTCAGTGACACGTCGCCGGCCAGCACCACGCCGGCGCAGATCTCGGCGAACTTCTGCACCTTGCCGGCGCTGTAGCAGCCGAGCAGCTCCAGGCACTCGCGCTGGGTGGGCAACCCGGTCCCGCCGCCGTAGGTGGCCACGATCAGCGACGTCAACGTGGTCGACCAGTAGTAGTCGCCGTTCTCCAGCAGCTGGGTGTAGGTGACCCCGGAGTGCGACTCGCTGACGTTGGCCACGTCCTGGCCGGTGGCGATGAACAGCGCCGTCAGCCCGTTCGCCGCGTGCGCGCCGTTGTAGGCCGCCCCGGACATGAACGACCCGGCCATGCCGATCTGCCGGTACTCGAACAGCTCCCGGGTGTCGACGCCGGTCAGCCGACGCAGCACCTCCTTCGGGATGGTGGCCTCGGCGACGACGCGCTTGCCCCGCGTCATCAGCATGTTGATCTGCGAGTGCTTCTTGTCGGTGTCGATCGCGCCGGAGAGCACGAAGCGCGGGTGGTCGGGGTGGTTCGCGCGGATCCACTCGCAGGCGGCCAGCGTCGCCTTGCCGGTCATGTTCTGCCCGGCGGCGTCGCCGGTCGTGTAGTTGACCCGCAGGTACCGCAGCGGCCCGATCTGGTGCTGGCCGATGTAGGTCAGCCGGCCCGAGCGGGTGGTGGACTCCGCGGCGGCGCGGATCTCGTCGAGGTGCTCGTCGACCCAGCGGCCGAACTCCCGGGCCTGCAGGGCGTCGTCGAGGATGAACGCCGGGGCCCGCTGCATGTGGTCGTCGACGACGGTGGTGCGGATGCCGCCGCTCTCGCCGAGCACCCGCATGCCGCGGTTGTAGCTGGCCACCAGCGTGCCCTCGGTCGTGGCCAGCGGGACGAAGAAGTCGCCCTGCGCGTGCTCGCCGCGCAGGGTCAGCGGGCCGGCCAGCCCGATGGGCACCTGGGCGACGCCGGTGAAGTTCTCGATGTTGCCGGGCAGGACGGCGGGGTCGAAGGAGTACCGGCGGATGTGGTCGAGGCCGGCTCCGGTGCGCTCGGCGACGAAGGCCTGGCGCTTGTCGGCCATCTCGCGGGTGTAGTCGTGCTCGCGGTCACGGGGGATGCGGGTGCGGTGGGTGGTGTCGGTCATGAGGCACCTCGGTGTGAGTGCTGACAGGGCGCTGAGTGTGACTCGGCTCACCCTATTTCACTCGATAGATACAGAGCGTGACGAGAGTGATTGACGGGGCGCGCGCCACCCTGCGAACTTGCGGGCACAGACCTCCACCCCGAGACCCCTCGGTGCGCAACAGCCCGGTGAGAGCTGTCCGGGAGGCCCCTGAGGTGAAGGAGACCCGATGCGTCGCCACGTGGCCGCTCTGCTGGCCGTTCCCGTGCTGTTCCTCGCCGCGTGCGGGGGTGCCGAGCCGTCGGCGAGTGCGAGCGGCGGGGCCGCGGACGGCGGGCCGACCCCCGTCACGGTCGGTGTCGTGCCGATCGTCGACGTCGCGCCGATCTACCTGGGTGTGCAGCAGGGCTTCTTCGAGGAGGAGGGCATCGACCTGACCCTCGAGACCGCGCAGGGCGGTGCGGCGATCGTCCCGGCGGTCCTCAACCAGGAGTACCAGTTCGGCTTCAGCAACATGACCTCCCTGCTCACGGCCGCCTCGCAGGGGTTGCCGCTGGAGGTCGTGGTCGCCGGCGCCGCCTCGACCGGCGAGCAGGGTGCCGACTACAGCGCCGTCCTCACCCGGCCCGACAGCGGGATCACCGACGCCGCCGACCTGGCCGGCCGGACGGTGGCGGTCAACACGCTCGGCAACATCGGGACGACGACGATCAACGTGTCCGTCCGCGCGGCCGGCGGCGATCCCGCCACGATCAACTACGTCGAGCTGCCGTTCAGCGAGATGCCGGCGGCCCTCGAGCAGGGTGACGTCGACGCCATCTGGGGGACCGAGCCGTTCCTGACCATCGGCACCCGGGCGGGCGCCGTCGTCGTCGCGTCCAACTTCGTCGACGCCGCGGACGACCTGACCGTCGCGGGGTACTTCACCAGCCGGCCCTTCGCCGCGGAGAACGCCGACGTCGTGGAGCGCTTCACCGCCGCGATGGAGCGGTCGCTGGAGTACGCCTCGGCCAACCCCGAGGCGGCCCGGGCGGTGCTCTCCGAGTACACCGAGATCGACCAGGCGGTCATCGACACCATGGTCCTGCCGGCCTGGGGGCCGGAGGTCAACCGCGCGTCCGTCGAGCGGCTCGCCGAACTGGGCGTCCAGGACGGCCTCCTCGACGACGCTCCGGACCTGGACGCGCTCCTGCCGTGAGCGGCGCACCCGCGGCGGCCCGGGAGGACGTCCCGGCGGGCCCCGCGGCCGGCCGCGCGGCGCCCACGCCGCGCGGCCGGCGGCGACGGGTGCCGCAGGCCGCGCTGGGACTGGCCGGACTGGCCGGCCTCGTCCTCCTGGTGGAGCTGCTGCCACGGACGGGGCTCGTGCCGTCCCGGTACTTCCCGCCCGCCTCCGAGATCGCCGTGGCGCTGGCCGAGCTCACCGGCCGCGGCGCGTTCTGGACCGCGGTGGGGGACACCCTCCGCGGGTGGGCGATCGGGTTGTCCGTCGCGGCGGTGGCCGGCGTCGTCGTCGGCCTGCTGATCGGCAGCTCGCGGCCGGCGCGCGAGCTCACCGACTCGACGATCGAGTTCCTGCGGCCGATCCCGTCGGTCGCGCTGATCCCGCTGGCGATCCTCGTGTTCGGCAGTGACATCGAGAGCAAGCTGCTGCTCGTCGTCTACGCCGCCTTCTGGCAGGTCCTCGTCCAGGTCCTCTACGGCGTCGCCGACGTCGACCCGATCGCCCGGGACACCGCGCGCGCCTACGGCCTGGGCGCCTGGGCGCGGGCCCGGCACGTCACCTGGCCGACGACGCTGCCGTACGTGATGACCGGCCTCCGGTTGGGCGCCGCGGTCGCCCTCATCCTCGCCGTCACCGCCGAGCTCGTCATCGGCGTGCCCGGGCTGGGCGAGTTGCTCAACACCGCGCAGAGCAGCGGCGCGGTCGCGCAGACCTACGCGCTCGTGGTCGTCACCGGGATCCTGGGGGTGCTGGTCAACGTGGTCTTCCGGGCCGTGGAGCGGCGGGCGCTCGCCTGGCACCCGTCGCAGCGTGCCGAGGTGCCGGTGTGACCGTCCTCCGCCGGATCGGCACGACCCTCGCCCTGCCGGCCGTCCTGTTCACGGTCTGGTGGGTCCTGTCGGCGGACTCCACCGACTACTTCTTCCCGCCGCTGTCGGGCATCGTCGAGACCCTCGGCGACGAGTGGCTGGGCTCGCGGCTGACCGCCGACGTGCTGCCCAGCCTGCTGCGGCTGACCGCCGGCTTCGCCCTGGCGGCGGTCGTCGCCGTGGCCCTCGGGATGGTCATCGGCCTGTCGCGGACGGTCCGCGGGGTGCTCGAGCCGGTCCTGGAGTTCTTCCGGGCCATCCCCCCGCCCGTCCTGGTGCCGGTGTTCATCCTGTTCCTGGGCATCGGCGACGGCATGAAGGTGGCCGTCATCGCCTTCGGCTGCACCTGGCCGGTCCTGCTCAACACCGTCGAGGGCGTCCGCGCGGTCGACCCCGTGGTGGCCGACACCGCGCGCGCCTACCGGATCGACGGGATGGCGCGGCTGCGGCACGTCGTGCTGCCGGCAGCGAGCCCGCAGGTGTTCGCCGGGCTCCGCCAGGGCCTGTCCGTGGCGATCATCCTCATGGTCATCAGCGAGCTGTTCGCCGCGTCCAACGGGCTCGGGTTCGCGATCGTCCAGGCCCAGCGGACCTTCGCCATCACCGAGATGTGGGCCGGGATGCTCGTGCTGGGCCTGCTCGGGCTGCTGCTCGCGCTGCTGTTCCGGGTCGTGGAGAACCGGGTGCTGGCCTGGTACCACGGCCTGCGCCGCGCGCACCGCGCTCCCTGACCTCCCACCACCCGTCCCCTCCGCTCGGAAGGCACCTCATGACCGACCTCGACGTCCGGGGTATCCGCAAGGTCTACGACGGTCGGACCCGCACCGTCGAGGCGGTGCGCGACCTGACCTTCACCGTCGCGACCGGTGAGCTCGTGTGCCTGGTCGGGCCCTCGGGGTGCGGCAAGACGACGCTGCTCAAGATCATCGCCGGCCTGCTCGAGCCGACCTCCGGGGAGGTCTTCCTCGAGGGGCGGCGGGTCGACGGCCCGCCGCCGGACATGGCGGTCGTCTTCCAGGAGTACGGCCGGTCGCTGTTCCCCTGGAAGACCGTGCGGGACAACGTCGAGCTCCCGCTCCAGCAGAAGAAGGGGCTCACCGCCGCCCGCCGCCGGGAGCTGGTGGAGGAGTCGCTGGCCGCCGTCGGCCTGGCGGAGGCCCACGCCGCCTATCCGTGGCAGCTGTCGGGCGGCATGCAGCAGCGGGTGGCGATCGCGCGGGCGATCGCCTACGAGCCGCGTGTCCTGCTCATGGACGAGCCCTTCGCGGCCGTCGACGCCCAGACCCGGGCGGACCTGGAGGACCTCATCCGGGACCTCTGGCACCGGTTCGGGGTGACCACGCTGTTCGTCACGCACGACATCGACGAGGCCGTCTACCTCGGCCAGCGGGTGCTGATCCTGTCGCAGTCGCCGACCGTCGTCCGGCAGGACCTCGTCATCGACCTGCCCGACCAGCGGGACCAGCTGCACACGCGGTCGTCGCCGCGGTTCGCCGAGCTGCGGGCGCAGGTCTACTCGCAGATCCACCGGCCCCGGACCGACCCGGCCGTCCCCGAGGAGGTCCCCGCGGGTCGGGGCCCGCGCCCCTAGAGCACCCGCCGGCCGGCCGCCCAGACGGCCGTGGCGGACCGGTCCGCGCCGAGGGCGACGACGTCCGCGGCGGCGCCCGGCGCCAGCCGGCCCAGCCGGTCGCCGAGGCCCAGCGCCCGCGCCGGGGCGGCGGTGAGCGCGGTGACGGCGGCGACCGGGTCGACGCCGGCGGCGAGGGCGGTGCGCAGCGCGGCGTCCTGGGTGAGCGTCGACCCGGCGATCGTGCCGGTGCCGGCTAGCACCGCCCGGCCGCCGCGCACGGTGACCGCCTGCCCGCCCAGCCGGTGCTCGCCGTCCCCGGCGCCGGCGGCGGCCGTCGCGTCGGTGACCAGCGCGACCCGCCCCGGCGCGCCGTCCATCAGCAGCCGCGCGACGACCGGGTGCACGTGCACGCCGTCGAGGACGAGCTCCAGGGTGACCCGCGGGTCGGCCAGCGCGGCGCCGACGGGGCCGGGCGCGCGGTGGTGCAGGCCCGGCATGGCGTTGAGCGCGTGGGTGAGCAGCCGGGCGCCGGCGTCGAACGCGGCCGCGGTGAGCGCGGCGTCGGCGTCGGTGTGCCCGACGGCGACGACGACGCCCGCCGCGGTGAGGTCGCGGACCGCCTGCAGCGCGCCGGGCAGCTCGGGCGCGACGGTGACCTGGCGGAGCGTGCCGCGGGCCGCGGTGAGCAGCCGGTCGACGACGTCGGGGGTGGGTGCCCGCAGGTGGCGGGGGTCGTGCGCGCCGCAGCGGGCCGGGGCCAGGAAGGGGCCCTCCAGGTGGGCGCCGAGCACGGTCGGGTCCGCGGCGGCCACCTCCGCGATGCCCGCCAGCGACGCCTCCAGCGCCTCCAGCGGCGCGGCGACCAGGCTGAGCACCGAGCGCGTGGTGCCCGCGGCGCGGTGCACGGCCAGCGCGGTGCGGATCGCGTCGGGGCCGTCGTCGAAGGCCGCGCCCCCGCCGCCGTGCGCGTGCAGGTCGACGAAGCCCGGGGTGAGCTCCGCGCCGGCCAGGTCGACGGTCTCGCCGGCGTGCCCGGGCGGCGGGCCGGTGCCGGTGGCGGCGATCGTGTCGCCGTCGAGCAGCACCCAGCCGCCGTCGGTGACGCCGCCGGCGTCGAGCAGCCGCGCGCCGGCCAGCAGGGTGCTCATCCGCGCAGGCCCGGGACCACCCGCCGGCACACGTCGGGATCCTCCTCCACACGGGCGGGAACGGCGACGACCCGTGTGTGCGTCCGTTGCCGACCCGCGGTCGTCTCGCGGGGCCCGGGACGGCCGCAGGTCGACGTCGGGCGGCGTGCCGTGCAGGGCGGCTCCGGGTCCGGTGAGGTGGGGGCGTGCCCGTCGCCGACGACCCGACCGCCCACCCCCGCCCGCTGCTGCGCCGGCCCTGGCGCCCGCTCGACGGGGACTGGCAGTTCGCGGCGGACCCGGACCGCGCCGCCACGCCCGGCACCGTGCGGTTCGACCGCACGATCCGCGTCCCCTACGCCCCGGAGACCCCGGCCAGCGGCATCGGGTGGGCCGGCCCGCTGCACCGCGCCTGGTACCGCCGCCCGCTGCCCGCCCGGCAGGGCGACCGCCGCACGGTGCTGAACCTCGGCGCGGTCGACCGCGTGTGCGACGTCTGGGTGGGCGGCGTGCACGTCACGCGGCACGAGGGCGGCTACACGCCCTTCCGGGTCGACGTCACCGACTCCCTGGGCGACGGCGCCGACCTCCTCGTCCGGGCCGACGACGACCCCCGCGACCTCGAGGCGCCGCGCGGCAAGCAGGACTGGCGCGACCAGCCGCACGAGATCTTCTACCCGCGCACGACCGGCATCTGGCGCACGCCGTGGCTGGAGTCCGTGGCGCGGGAGCACGTCACCGACGTCGTCTGGCGCGGCGACCCGCGCACGCTGCGCGTCGACGTCCGGGTGGAGCTGTCGGTCCCCGTCACCCGCGCCCGGCTGCACCTGCGCCTGTGGGCCGGCGAGCGGCTGCTGGCCGACGACGCGGTCCGGGTCGACGGCGCGGTGGTCGAGCGGACGCTGCAGGTCGGCGACGGCGGCACCGACGACCGCTGGCACCTGACCTGGGAGCCCGGCCCGTCCCCGGTGCTGGTCGACGCCGAGGTCGCGCTGGTCCGCGACGACGGCGAGGTCCTCGACGAGGTCGCGAGCTACACCGCGCTGCGCTCGGTCGAGGTCGACGACGGGCGCCTGCTGGTCAACGGCCGGCCGGTGCCGCTGCGCCTGGTGCTGGACCAGGGCTACTGGCCGCACACCGGCGCCACCCCGCCCGACGTCGCCGCGCTGCGCCGGGACCTGGAGCTCACCCGCGCGCTGGGCTTCACCGGCGCCCGCAAGCACCAGAAGACCGAGGACCCCCGCTACCTCGCCCTCGCCGACCGGATGGGCCTGCTCGTCTGGGCGGAGATGCCCGCGGCCCACCGCCCCGGCCCGACGGCGGCCGCCCGGCTGCTGCGCGAGTGGGCCGACGTGGTGGTCGCCCACCGCGGGCACCCGAGCGTGGTCGCGTGGGTGCCGCTCAACGAGTCCTGGGGCGTGCAGGAGGCGGCCGCCGACCGCGCCCAGCGCGGTCTGGTCACCGCCCTGGCGGCCACCGCCGACGCGCTCGACGGCACCCGCCCGGTCTCGGCGAACGACGGCTGGGAGGCCCTCGGCGGGGCGATCCTCGGCGTCCACGACTACGAGCAGGACCCGGCGGTGCTCGCCGCCCGCTACGCCACCGCCGCCGACCTCGAGCGCCTGGCCGGCGGACGGCGTCCCGACGGCCGGCTGACCGACCTCGACCGCGCGGGCGTCGCCGGGCGCGCCGTCGTCCTGTCCGAGTTCGGCGGGATCGCGCTGAACGCCGGGCGCTCCGACGCCGACCGCACCGAGCCGTGGGGGTACGCCGACGCCCGCTCCCCGGAGGACCTGCTCGCCCGCTACCGTGACCAGTGGGCCGCCGTGCACGCGAGCACCGCGCTGGCCGGCGCCTGCTGGACGCAGCTCACCGACACCTACCAGGAGGTCAACGGGCTGCTGACCGCGGACCGGGTGCCCAAGTGCGACGTCGAGGCGATCCGCCGCGCCACCACCGGCGCCGGGTGACGGCCGGGTCGAGGAAACGTAACGATCACCGTCTCGAACTGCGGGGACGGCGGGACAGGGCCAGGGTCGGGGCGGAGACGACACCGAGCGACGACACCGAGCCCCGCGGAGGTCCCCGTGCGCACGAACCGGCTCCTGCCCCTCGCCGCCGCGGCGGCCCTCGTCCTCTCCGCCTGCGGCGGCGGGGAGAGCGTCGACACCGGAGGAGGAGGCGGCGGCGGGGGAGGCGACGACGTCCTGGTCGCCGCGGTGAGCGCCGAGCCCGACCAGTTCGACCCGCACGTCACCAACGCCTACGCGAGCTTCCAGGTGCTGGAGAACGTCTACGACACCCTCGTCGTCCCCAGCGCCGAGGACCTCACGATGCAGCCGAGCCTGGCCGAGTCGTGGACGACCAGCCCCGACGGGCTGACCTGGACCTTCACCCTCCGGGACGGCGTCACCTTCCACGACGGCAGCGAGTTCGACTCCGCCGACGTCGTCTACAGCTACCGGCGGATCATCGACGAGGAGCTGTCCAACGCCTACCGCTTCGCCACGGTCGCCGACGTGCAGGCGCCCGACCCGCGGACCGTCGTCATCACCCTGACCCGGCCGACGCCGAACCTGCTCGAGCTCATCGGGTCGTTCAAGGGCATGGCGATCGTCTCGGAGAACGCCGCCGAGGAGTTCGACCTGCAGAGCGAGGCCAACGGCACCGGCCCGTTCCGGCTGGAGAGCTCCGACGCCAACGCCACCACCCTCACCACCTTCGACGACCACTGGGGCGGGGCGCCGGCCATCGACGGCGTCGAGTTCCGCTACATCGCCGAGCCCAGCTCCGCACTGACCGCGCTGCGCAACGGCGAGGTCCAGTGGACCGACAACGTCCCGCCGCAGAACGTGGCGGACCTCGAGGACGACGAGGCGGTCGAGCTCGGCTCGGTCACCAGCGTCGAGTACTTCTACCTGTCGATGAACTACGCCGTCCCGCCGTTCGACAACCGGGACGTGCGCCGGGCGATCGCCACCGCGCTGGACCGCGACGAGATCACCCAGGCCGCCCGCTTCGGCACCGCGCAGCCCAACCAGACCGCCATCCCCGAGGGCAGCCCCTGGTACCTGGACTACGCGCCGTTCACCCCGGACGAGGACGCCGCCCGCCAGCTGCTGGCCCAGGCCGGCGTGCAGACGCCGCTGACGATGGGGCTGATGGTCACCGACGAGTACCCCGAGACGGTGGCCGCCGCCCAGGTGATCGCCAGCGAGCTCGAGCCGATCGGCATCCAGGTGGAGATCCAGGAGGAGGACCTCGCCACCTGGCTGGACCGGCAGGACCAGGGCGACTTCGACGCCTTCATGCTCGAGTGGATCGGCAACATCGACCCGGCCGACTTCTACGAGAACCAGCACCTGTCCACCGGCGGCAGCAACTACCAGGGCTACAGCAACCCGCAGGTCGACGACCTGCTCACCCGCGCCGCCACCGAGCCGGACCAGGCCACCCGCAAGGGCCTCTACGACGAGGCAGCGCGGATCATCGTCGACGACGTCAGCTACCTGTACCTCTACAACCCCGACGAGGTGCAGGCCTGGGTGCCCGGGCTGACCGGCTACCAGGTCCGGGCCGACTCGGCGATCGACTTCGAGAACGTGGAGCTGCCCTGAGCGGCTACCTGCTCCGGCGGGCCGGCCAGGCGATCGTCGTCCTGGCCGGTGTGAGCGTCCTCGTCTTCTCCCTCATCCACCTCGTGCGGGGCGACCCGATCCGCCTGGCCCTCGGCACGCGGTTCTCCCAGGAGACCTACGACGCCCTGCGGGAGCGCAGCGGGCTGGACCTCCCCCTGGTCCAGCAGTACTTCACCTGGGCCGGGCGGGCGGTCACCGGTGACCTCGGGGTCAGCTTCCGCAGCGGCGAGACGGTCACCTCGCTGATCGCGGAGCGGCTGCCGGCCACGCTGACGCTGGCCTTCGCGTCCCTGCTGGTCGCGCTGGTCATCGCGCTGCCGCTCGGGATGCTCTCGGCGCTGCACCCGCGGTCGTTCGTCGACCGGCTGGCCACCGTCGTCAGCCAGTTCGGCATCTCGGTGCCGGACTTCTGGCTGTCGATCATGCTGATCCTGGTGTTCGCCGGGACGCTGGGCTGGCTGCCCTCGGGCGGTTACGTCCCGCTGACCGAGGACCCGCTGGGCTGGGCGCAGCGGCTGGTGCTGCCGGCGATCGCCACCGGCGTCGTCTCGGGCTCGGTGATCACCCGGTTCGTCCGGTCGAGCATGCTCGAGGCGCTGGGCTCCGACCACGTGCGGACGGCGCAGGCCAAGGGCGTCGGGACCCGCCAGGTGCTGACCTGGCACGTGCTGCGCAACGCCCTCCTGCCGCTGGTCACGGTCACCGGCGTGCAGCTGGCCTACCTGCTGTCCGGCGTCGTCGTCGTGGAGATCGTCTTCTCCTGGCCGGGGCTGGGGCAGCTGGCCTACCAGGCGGTGCGCGACCGGGACTTCCCCGTGCTGCAGGGCGCCGTCCTCCTGTTCGCCCTGGTCTTCCTCGTCATCAACCTGCTGGTGGACCTGCTCTACAGCCGCATCGACCCGAGGATCGCCCGCCGATGACGCAGCTGCCGACGCCGGGCGCCACCCCGGCCGCCCCCCCGCCCGCCGAGCCGCTGCCGACGGCGGCCCCGCCACGCCCCCGCTGGCGGGAGACGCTCGGCCTGCTGGCCCGCAACCCGACCGCCGCCGTCTCGGCCGTGGTCCTGCTCCTGATCGTGCTGATGGCGGTCTTCGACGAGACGCTCGCCCCCGACGGTCCCAACGAGCAGGACCCGTCGCTGCAGCTGCAGCCGCCGAGCTGGGACCACCCGTTCGGCACCGACGAGTTCGGCCGCGACATCCTCAGCCGGGTGATCCTGGGCGCGGCGACGTCGCTGCGGGTCGGGTTCCTGTCGGTCGCGTTCGCCCTGGTCGTCGGCACGCTCATCGGCCTGCTCGCCGGCTACTACGGCCGGTGGGTCGACGACACGCTGATGCGGCTGATGGACGTGCTGTTCGCCTTCCCGGCGGTGCTGCTGGCCATCGCGATCGTGGCCATCCGCGGCGCCGGGCCGGCCAACGCGATCCTCGCGATCGGCATCGTCTACGTGCCGATCTTCGCCCGGGTCACCCGCGCCAGCGTGCTCGGTGTGCGCGAGGAGGTGTACGTGCGGGCCTCGCGCTCGGTCGGCGCCTCGGACTGGCGGCTGATCACCCGGCACGTGCTGCCGAACGCCGCGCCGCCGATCATCGTGCAGACCTCGATCAGCCTGGCCTTCGCGGTGCTGGCCGAGGCGGCGCTGTCCTTCCTCGGCCTGGGCCCGCGCCGGCCCAACCCGTCGTGGGGGCTGATGCTCGCCGACGGCCGCGGCTTCATCGAGCAGGCCTGGTGGTACACGGTCTTCCCGGGCCTGGCGATCGTCGTCACGGTGCTGTGCTTCAACCTGCTCGGCGACGGGCTGCGCGACGTCCTCGACCCGCGGCAGCGCACCCTCATGGCCGGGGGCGGACGGTGAGCGCCCTGCCCGAGCCCGCGGTGGAACCGGTCCTGGAGGTCGAGGACCTGCGGGTGGACCTGCGCACCCCGCGCGGGACGGCGCACGTCGTCAACGGCCTGAGCTACACCGTCGGGCCGGGTGAGACGGTGGCCGTCGTCGGGGAGTCCGGCAGCGGCAAGAGCGTCTCGGTGCTCGCGCTGATGGGCCTGCTGCCGGCGCGGACGGCCACGGTGACCGGCCGGGCGCTGCTGCGGGGCGAGGACCTGCTCACCATGTCCCCCGACCGGCTGCGGCAGGTCCGCGGGCCCGGCGTCGGCATGGTCTTCCAGGACCCGATGACCTCGCTCAACCCGGTGCTCACCGTGGGCCGCCAGCTCACCGAGGGCATCCGCGCGCACGGGGCGGTGTCGAAGGCCGCGGCCCGGGCGCGCGCGGTGGAGCTGCTCGGCGAGGTCGGCCTGCCCGACCCGGGCCGCGCGGTGGACCGCTACCCCCACGAGCTGTCCGGCGGCATGCGGCAGCGGGTGGTCATCGCGATCGCGCTGGCCAACTCGCCGTCGCTGCTCATCGCCGACGAGGCGACGACGGCGCTCGACGTCACCGTGCAGGCGCAGATCCTGGACCTGGTCGAGCGGCTGCAGGCCGACCACGGCACCGGCGTCATCTGGATCACCCACGACCTCGGCGTCGTCGCCGGCGTCGCCGACCGGGTGCTGGTCATGTACGGCGGGCGCTGCGTGGAGGACGGCACGGTCGACGACGTCCTCGAGCGGCCGGTGCACCCCTACACCCGCGGCCTGCTCGGCGCGCTGCCCGACCTCGCCGCCGACGACGGCGGTGACCTGGCCACCATCCCCGGGACGCCGCCCGCGCCCACCGACCTGCCCGCCGGCTGCGTGTTCTGGCCGCGCTGCCCCGTGCGCGGCGACGCCCGCTGCGAGACCGAGCAGCCGCCGCTGGCCGTCGTCGGGTCCGGGCGCGCGGGGCTGCCACACCGGGCGGCCACCTGGTGTGCGGAAGGGGAGGCGTCGTGACGTCGACGACGAAGCGGGAGGTCCTGGTCTCCGCGCGGGGCCTGGAGGTGCACTTCCCGGTCCGCTCGGGCGGGGTGCTGCGCCGCACCACCGGCGTGCTGCGCGCCGTCGACGGCGTGGACCTCGACGTGTACCGCGGCGAGACGCTGGGCCTGGTGGGGGAGTCCGGCTGCGGGAAGTCCACGCTGGGCAACGCGCTGCTGCGGCTGGTCCCGCCGACCGGCGGCACGGTCACCTTCGACGGCACGGACGTCACCGCGATGGGCAGGAAGGAGCTGCGCGAGCTGCGGCGCCGGGCCGGGATGGTGTTCCAGGACCCGTTCGCCTCCCTCGACCCGCGGCGCACGGTGGCGCAGACGGTGGCCGAGCCGCTGGAGGTCCACGGCCTGCACCCGGGGCGGCAGGCGCGGGCCGCGCGGGTGCGCGAGCTGCTCGAGCTGGTCGGCCTGGACCCGGCGGTGGCCGCCCGCTACCCGCACGAGTTCTCCGGCGGCCAGCGGCAGCGGGTCGGCATCGCCCGCGCACTCGCTGGCGAGCCGGACTTCCTCGTCTGCGACGAGGCGATCGCCTCCCTCGACGTCAGCGTGCAGGCGCAGGTGCTCAACCTGCTGCGGCGGCTGCAGCGGCAGCTCGGCCTCACGCTGCTGTTCGTCTCGCACGACCTGTCGGCGGTGCGGCACGTGTCCGACCGGATCGCGGTGATGTACCTGGGCCGGGTGGTCGAGGTCGGGCCCGCGGCCGCCGTCGCCGCCGAGCCGCAGATGCCCTATACGCGGGCGCTGCTGTCGGCGGTGCCGCTGCCGCACCCGGCGCTGGAGCGGTCCCGGCAGCGGATCGTGCTGCGCGGCGACGTCCCCTCACCGGCGCGGGTGCCCAGCGGCTGCCGGTTCCGCACCCGCTGTCCCGACGTGTTCGAGCCCTGCCCGGACGTCGACCCGGCGCTGCAGCCGGTCGGCTCGGCACCGGGGCACGTCGCCGCCTGCCACCTGCACGGCGTCGTCGGGAAGCCGGTGCAGCGCGAGCGGCCCGACGAGCCGGTCACCGCGGGCGACCCGGCGACCTGACCCGTCAGCCGCGGCCGCTGCGGGTGGGGCGCCGGCCCTGGCGGGAGCCCGAGCGGGGAGCCCGCCGCCCGTCCCGGCCGCCGGCGCGGGGGTGGCCGTCCCGGCCCCGCCCGCGCGGCGCGCTGCACGGGCGGCAGGTGGAGAACCACGGGGCGATGGCGGTGCCGCACTCGGCGCAGGCGCTGGACCGGCTGACCGCGATGGCGTCGGGCAGGAGCTCGCTGATCGCCTCGGCGCACTCCTCCTCGACCCAGGCGGCGTCGTCGGCGTCCAGGTCCGCGACCCCGGGGAACTGCCGCAGCAGCGCCTGGGCGTCGCGCGCGGCCGCGGCGGCCTGCTCAAACTCCTCGACGCTCCCGCCGACCGGGACGTCGGGCAGCACCAGCTCGGGCCGCACCGGCAGGCCCGCGGCGTGCCGCAGCGCGGCGCGGGCGAGCACCAGCCAGCGGGTGCGCCGCGGCGGCTCGTAGTCGATCGGCAGCTGCACCAGGCGCCAGACGGTGCGCAGGTCGCCCACGGCGCCGAGCGGCCCGCGCAGCAGCGGCAGCAGCGCCCGCACCCGCAGCACCAGCTCGCCGACGTCGTCCGGGGTCATCGCCCGGTCGCGGGTCGCCGTGTGCGCCCAGGCCTCCCAGCGGACCAGCGCCTCGGGCAGGTCGGCCGCCTCGAAGGCGCCGAGGTCCTCGAGCTCCGGGCGCAGCCGCGCCCCGCGGGCCGGCAGGTCGCTGACCCGCTCGCCGCGGGCCACCTCGGCGCCGACGGCCACGAGCGCCGCCGACGGCCGCAGCCCGGGCACGCCGGCCAGGACGCCGACCGTCCCGTGCCCGGTCAGGCCGTAGCGGCCGGCCCGCCCGGCGATCTGCGCGGCCTCCCAGCTGCGCAGCGGCCGCAGCTCGGTGCCGTCGAACTTCGTCGTCTCGGCGAACAGCACGGTCGTCGCGGGGACGTTGATGCCGTGGCCGATCACGTCGGTGGTGACGAGGACGTCGAGCTCGCCGGTGGTGAACCGCTCGATGACCTCGCGCCGGGTGGCCGGGGGCAGCGCGCCGTAGAGGACGCCCACCTTGCCGGGCCGGTGCCGGTCGAGCTCGGCGGCGACGGCGTAGACGGTCTTGCGGGAGAAGGCGACGACGAGGGTCTGCGGGCGGACGCGCGGGGTGCGCACCGGCGCGCGCAGGACGTCGAGCCGGGACAGCCGCCGGTGGTGGACGACCTCGACGTCGCCGGCGTCGGACACCAGCGGCGCCAGCTGCGGGTGGGCCTCGGCGGCCGCGATCAGGTGCATCTCGCGGTACTCGCCGGTGAGCAGCAGCCGGGCCCAGTGGTGGCCGCGGTCGGGGTCGGCGATCCAGTGCGACTCGTCGAGGACGAGCAGCTCGCCGCGCATCGGCGCCTTCTCCACCGTGCAGCAGAGGATCGCCGCCTGCGGGTGGACCTCCTCCTCGCCGGTGGACAGGCCGACGGCGCCCTCGGGCAGGCCCGCGGCGAGCTTGGCGTAGGCCTCGTGGGCGAGCTGGCGCAGCGGCGCGGCGTAGACGCCGGAGCCGGTGGCGGCCAGCGCCTGCAGCGACTCGTGGGTCTTGCCCGAGTTGGTCGGGCCGAGGTGGAACACGACCCGCCGCGGCGGGGTCGTGCGGACGGGCAGTTCCGGCGCGGCGTCCTCGACCCACAGCTGCTGGGCGCGCCGCTCGGCGCGGGCGGCATCGCGCTCGGCGGCGCGGTCCGCCGTCGTGGGGACGGGAGGGCGCTCGACGGCGGGGCGCCGCACCCGGCGGCGGGTGGACGGCGGGGGAGCGGTCTCGGGCAGGGGGTGTCCTTCGATCGGCGTGCGGGGCGGGGTCGACGCGACGGAGCCGCGGACCGGGTCGGGGGGACAACACCGTCCGGTCCCGGATCATGCCCGGCGCGGCCGCGGCGGGGCGCACAGCGCGGGGCGTCCCGGGTGGGTCCGCCCGGCGGGGCGGGTTAGCCTCCACCTGCCGGGAGGGCTCGCCTAGTGGCCGATGGCGGCGGTCTTGAAAACCGCTATGGGGTCAAACCCATCGTGGGTTCGAATCCCACGCCCTCCGCTCGCGCGCACCGACCGGGGTGCTGCGCGCCCCTCCGTCCCTTAGCCTGCCCCTCCGCACGAGATCCGAGTCGGACCGGTCCGGGGAGTGGCATGAGCGGAGGCGTG
This sequence comes from Geodermatophilus sp. SYSU D00663, assembly GCF_054050655.1. Lineage (NCBI taxonomy): Bacteria > Bacillati > Actinomycetota > Actinomycetes > Geodermatophilales > Geodermatophilaceae > Geodermatophilus > Geodermatophilus sp. SYSU D00663. The sequence goes on from NZ_JBJGZT010000002.1 coordinate 136,082, forward strand.
GCGCCGGAGGACCCCGTGCCGGAGGACCCCGTGCCGGAGGACCCCGCGCCCGAGGACCCCGCGCCCGAGGACCCGGTCCTCGCGCTGGCCCGCAGCCGGCGCTGGCTCGCCGAGGCGCAGCGGCTGGCCGCGATGGGCAGCTGGGAGTGGGACGTCCGCACCGGCGCGGTGACCTTCAGCGACGAGCTGTTCGCCGTCTACCGGCTCGACCCCGCCGTGGTGACGCCGACCTTCGAGCTCTGCATGCAGATGGTGCACCCCGACGACCGGAGCCGCGCCGAGCAGGCCATCCTCTCCGCCCTCGGCGCGGGCGGGGTGTTCGACTTCGACCACAGGGTCGTCTGCGGCGACGGCGCGCTCATCTGGGTGCGCGCCCGCGGGTCGGTCACCCGGGACGAGGCGGGCGACGCCGTGCTCCTGGTCGGCACGGCGCAGGACATCAGCGAGCGGGTGGCGATCGAGGCGCGCCTGCAGGAGAGCGAGCGGCGGCTGCTGGAGGCGCAGCGGGTGGCGCGGCTGGGCCGGTGGGACTGGGACGTCGTCACCGACACGGTGACCTGGTCCGACGAGATGTACCGCATCTTCGGCGTGCCGCCGGACGCGCTGGTGCCCACCGTCGAGGGCTACCTGGCGCGGGTGCACCCCGAGGACCGGGCCGAGCTGGTGCGCCTGCTCGCCGACGTCCGCGCCGGCCGGGAGGAGTACGGCCTCGAGCACCGGGTGCTGCGCGCCGACGGCAGCACCGGCTGGGTGGCCTGCCGCGCCGCGGTCGAGCGGGACGCACACGGCGCGGAGGTGCGCGTCCACGGCACCGCCACCGACGTCACCGAGCGCAAGGCGGCCGAGCTGGCGGCCGCCCGGGCCGCCGCGGAGCTGGCCGCGCAGGCCGAGCAGCTGCGCCGGCTGGCCTTCACCGACCCGCTCACCGGGCTGGCCAACCGGGCGCTGTTCGCCGACCGGCTGGCCCACGCCCTCGAGGCGCGCTCGCCCGCCGGCGTGAGCGTGCTGCTGATCGACCTCGACGACTTCAAGGACGTCAACGACGTGCTGGGCCACCAGGCCGGCGACCGGCTGCTGGTCGAGGTCGCCGAGCGGCTCACGCGGTGCGTCCGGCCCGAGGACACGGTCGCCCGCCTCGGCGGGGACGAGTTCGCCGTCGTCCTGGCCGAGGCCGACCACGGCGAGCAGGTGGCCCGGCGCATCAGCGCCGCCCTCGACGCCCCGGTCCGGTTCGGCGACCGGCAGCTGGTGCCCAGCGGCAGCATCGGCCTGGCCCGCAGCGCCGGCGGCGAGCACGTCCCCGCCGAGGCGCTGCTGCAGCAGGCCGACATCGCGATGTACGCCGCCAAGCAGGCCGGCAAGGGGCGGCACGCGGTCTTCGACCCGACCATGTCGACGGCGGTCCTCGCCCGCGCCGACGTCGAGAACGGCCTCCGGCAGGCGCTCGAGGACGACGGGTTCGTCGTCCACCTGCAGCCGCTGGTCGACGTCCGCACCCGCGCGGCCACCCGGGTCGAGGTGCTGGTGCGCTGGCCGCGCCCCGGCGGCCTGGCGCTGCCGGCGGAGTTCCTGCCCGTCGCCGAGCGCAGCGGGCTCGTGCGCGCGCTCGGCCAGCGGGTGCTGCGCACCGCGTGCCTGCGGCTGTCCGGCTGGCTGGCGGCGGACCGGCGCCGGTCGGTGTCGGTCAACGTCTCGCCGGTGCAGCTGCGGGAGCCGGACTTCGCGACGACGGTCCTCGGCGTCCTGGCCGGCACCGGCGTGCGCCCCGGGCAGCTGCTGCTCGAGGTGACCGAGACCGTGTTCCTCGAGGCCGGGCCCCGGGTGGTCGGCCAGCTCGACGAGCTGCGGGCGGCGGGCATCCGGGTGGCCATCGACGACTTCGGGACCGGCTACTCCTCCCTGGGCCGGCTGCAGGCCCTGCCCGTCGACGGCATCAAGATCGACCGCTCGTTCGTGCAGCAGATCGGCGACGGCGCCGACGACCAGCCGATCCTCACGGCCATGGTCACGCTCGCGCACTGCCTGGGCCTGGAGGTCACCGCCGAGGGCGTGGAGACCGGCGTGCAGGCGGCCCGGCTGGTCGAGCTCGGCGTGGACCACCTGCAGGGCCACCACCTCGCCCGTCCGGTGCCGCCCGAGGACCTGGCCGGCGCGGTCGCCGCCGCCGGCGCCGTCCTGCAGGCCGCCGGGGACCGGTCCGCGGGGCGGGGCCGGGAGCCCGTCGTGCTGCTCGCCGCGCCCGACGACGCCCGCAGCCGGGCGCTGCGCGGCGTCCTGCTGCGCGACGGCCTCCCCGTCGTCGTGCCGGGGGCGGCCGCGCCGGAGGCCGACGCCGTCCTGCTCGTGACCGGCCGGGGCCGGGACGCCGTCGACCGGGTGGCGGAGCTGGGCGCCGTGCCGGGGACCGCCGTCCTCGTGCTCTGCGACGACGCCGACCGGGCCACCCGGGCGCGGCTGCTCACGGCCGGCGCCGACGACGTCCTCGTCGACCCCGACTGCTGCCCGCCCGGCCTGGCCGACCGGCTCCGGGCGGTGGTGCGGACGGCGGCCGCCGAGGCGCACCGGCGCGACTGACCCCGCGGAGGTGCGCGGCGCGTCCCGCGGCCCCGCCGGGGTTCCTCTCACCCCTGTGGGTGGGTCGGCTCATCCCGAGGGCCGTTGCTGCCGAAGAGCGGGTGTGGCCATCCACCGGGGACTCAGAGCCCGGCAGCCGCGCGCTGCCGCCCGCTCGCTGGTCCTCGTGCTGGGCATCTCCGCGGGCGCCCTCGCCGCGGTCAACGGTTTCGGTGCGAACGCCGCCTCGCCGCTGACCCTGGCGGCGTGCTGGATCGTCGTCGCCGTCCTCGTCGCGAGCGCCGTCGCGTGCCGTCGTCTCGCGCCCGAGCGGCTCGACCGCTCCGGCGTGTTCCCCCTGCTCGCGGTGACCGGGGTCCTGCTGGTCGCGGGGCTGAACCTCGTGACCGAGGACCCGTCGGCCGGCGCCCAGGCCTTCCTCGCGTTCCCGGTGCTGTGGGCGGCCGCCCACCTCCGGCGGGCGGCCGTCACGCTGGTCACGGCCCTCGCCGTGGCGGCGAACGCCACCGTGCTGCTGCACCTGGTTCCGGTCGAGAACGCGGTCAGCGACGCCCTCCTCCTCGGCACCGTGCTCGCCGTGGTCGCCGTGATGCTGGAACGGGCCGGTGCGGTGCAGGAGCGGCTGGTCGAGGCCCTGGAGCAGCAGGCCACCGTGGACACCCTCACCGGCCTGGTCAACCGCCGGGTCTTCGACGACGCGCTCGCCGTCGCGCTCACCGGCCCCGCCGGCGCCGACGGCACCGCCCTGCTGCTGCTCGACGTCGACTCGTTCAAGCAGATCAACGACCAGCACGGCCACCCCGTCGGCGACGACGCGCTGGTCCACCTCGCCGGGATCATCCGGCGGCAGATCCGCGCCGGCGACGCCGTCCTGTCCCGGCTGGGCGGTGACGAGCTCGCCGTCCTGCTGCCCGGGTGCACCGCCGAGGTCGCCGTCGCCCGCGCCGAGTCGGTGCTCGGGACGGTGCTGTCCACGCCGCTCGCGCTCCCCGACGGCAGCCTGCTGGCGATGTCGGTGAGCGTCGGGGTGGCGCACGCCCGCGGCGCCGCGGTCGGGATGCGCGAGTTCTACGCCGCCGCCGACCGGGCCCTGTACCGCGCCAAGCGCGCCGGCCGCGGCCGCGTCGAGGTCGCCCCCGCGTAGCGGCGGCTCAGCGCAGGTGCCGGGCCGCGGCCGCCAGGGTGCGGGCGGTGAGCCGGCCGTCGGCCAGGCCCAGCGCCACGACGTCGTCGAACACCCGCTGGTCGCCCGCCGCCGCGCGGAACGCCGCGTCCATCACCCGGGGCCACCGGCTGACCCACGACGCCGCCGACGCCGACCGGTGGTGCGCGCCCAGCCGCCGCCGCAGCGCCCTCCGGTGCACCGCGCCCGCGGCCGCCCCCGCCGACGCGGCCGCCCCGGCCAGCGCCCCGGACAGCACCGCGTAGAAGATCCCCTCGCCGGTCATCGGGTTGACCAGCGACGCCGCGTCGCCGGCCAGCAGCACCCGCCCGTCGGGCTGCCGCGGCCGGCCGGTGGACAGCGGCAGCCGGTGTGCCCGCAGCCCCCCGGGCTCGACCCCGGGCAGCAGCCGGTGCAGCCCCTCCACCAGCGCCGCCCGGGTGGCCCCGCCGGAGACCAGCTCGCCGTAGCCGACGTTGGCCCGCCCGTCGCCGAGCGGGAACGACCACGCGTAGGCAGGCCAGCGCTGCTCGGTGGTCACCAGCACCTGGGTGCCGCCCTGGCCGGGCAGCTCGGGCGCGTAGCCGCGCAGCGCCACCGCCATCCGGTCGTCGGGGTTCCGCGGCAGGCCCAGCGCCCGCCGCACGACGGACTCCGCGCCGTCGGCCCCGACCAGGACCCCGGCGGTGAGCACCCCGTCGACGTCGACGCCGTCCGGTCCCGGCGTGACCCGGCGGACGGCGTGCCGCCGGAACACCGCCCCCGCGTCGAGGGCCGCGGCAAGCACGCGGGCGTCGAACACCGCGCGCGGCACCACCGACGACGGCCGGTGCGTGGCCCGCTCCACCGCCGCGCCGCCGGGCGAGCGCAGGGACAACCGCGGCGCGGGCGCGTAGCCGGCGGTCAGCGCGGCGACGTCGGCGCCCAGCCCGGCGAGCACGTCGAGTGCCTCGGGGGCGATGCCGTCGCCGCAGACCTTGTCGCGCGGGAAGTCGGCCCGGTCGAGGACGAGCACCGAGGCGCCGTCGCGCCGCGCGGCCAGCGCCGCCGCCGCGCCCGCCGGGCCGCCCCCGACCACGACGACGTCCCAGCGCTCCACGGGGGCGACGCTAGGCAGCGCCGCGGCCGGCGGCCAGCCGGGCGCTGTCCCGCCGCCCGGTCCCGGCGCAGGGTGGCCGGGTGACCGCACCCGACGAGCGCGAACTGCTGCTGCGCCTGCTGGCCGACCAGCGCACCGCGCTGCGCAACGCCCTGTACGGGCTCACCGAGGAGCAGGCCCGCGCGACCCCGAGCGCCAGCGAGCTGTCGCTGTCCGCGCTGCTCGAGCACGTGACCCAGGGCGTGCGGGCCGACCTGGCCGGGCGGGTCGGGCGCCGTCCGCACGCGGTGGAGGGCGATCCGCAGGCCGAGTGGATGGCCGGGTTCGCCGTCGTCCCCGGCGAGACCGTGGAGGTCCTGCTGCACCGGCAGGCGGAGGTGGCGCGCGAGACCCGAGGAGGTCGTGCGCGCCGAGCGCGACCTGGACCGGGTGGTCGCGGTCCCCGACGGCGTCGCGCGCTGGCTGCCCGAGGGCACCGTGTTCACCGTCCGCTGGCTGCTCCTGCACCAGATCGAGGAGCAGGCCCGGCACGCCGGCCACGCCGACGTCATCCGCGAGTCGATCGACGGCAAGGGCGCCTGGCAGCTGGAGGCCGAGGCGCAGGGCACCGCCGCTCCGACCTGGACCTAGGGCGGGGTGGGCGCCCACTTCCGCGGCGGGTGCTGGTAGCCCTCGACGAAGGCGAGCAGCCCGGCCGCGTCGGTGACCACGCCGAGCGCGTCGAGCCGGCGCCGCTCGAGGTAGCCGTCGTCGGCCATGCGGCCCAGCTGGGCGAGCAGCGGCTGCCAGAACCCGTCGACGTCGAGCAGCACCACCGGCTTGGCGTGCAGGCCGAGCATCCCCCAGGTCCAGGCCTCGAAGAGCTCCTCGAGCGTGCCGGCGGCCCCGGGCAGCGCGACGAAGGCGTCGGAGAGCTCGGCCATCCGCGCCTTGCGCTCCTGCATGGAGGCCACGACCTCCAGCCGCGGCAGGCCGGGGTGGGCCAGCTCGTCGTCGACGAGGTGCTGCGGGATCACCCCGACCACCTCGCCACCGGCGGCCAGGGCGGCGTCGGCGACGACACCCATCAGCCCGACGTGCCCGCCGCCGTAGACGACCCCGACGCCGGCCTCGGCCAGGCCCGTGGCCAGGTGCGCGGCGGCCCTCCGGTGCGACTCCGGCCCGGGCCGGCTGCCGGTGAAGACGGCGATCCGCATGCGCTGGTGGCTAGCCGCCGTAGTAGCGGTAGACCGGCTCGGCGGTGCAGGCCGGCTTCTCGCTGCCCTCGCGCTCGACGACGGCGGAGAAGGTCAGCTGCAGCCCGCCGGCGACCTGCTCGACGTCCTTGAGGGTCGCGGTCAGCCGCACGCGGGAGCCGACCGGCACCGGCGAGGGGAAGCGCACCTTGTTCAGGCCGTAGTTGACGCCCATGGCGGTGTCGGTGACCGCGAAGACCTGCGCGAACAGCGGCACGAGCAGCGACAGCGTGAGGTAGCCGTGCGCGATCGGCCCGCCGAAGGGGCTCTCGGCCTTCGCCCGCTCGACGTCGACGTGGATCCACTGGTGGTCGCCGGTCGCGTCGGCGAAGGTGTCCACCCGGTCCTGCGTGACCTCGAACCAGTCGCTGGTGCCCAGCTCCTGCCCGATGAGGCCCGGGACCTCGGCCATCGTCGTCGTGGTCGCCATGCGGGGTGCCTCCGTCGTCGTCGCCGGTCGTCCTCCCGGATCCTGCCAGTGCGGTTTCCCGGCCCGCGGCCCGGCTGCGGTTCACTTGTCCGGGTGGCGACCATCCGTCTGACCCCCACCGACGGCTGGACCACCTGCTCCCTGGGCCACCGGCACTGGGGCCGGGCCGGCGCGGCCGGCCTGCTGGTGCACCGCGACGGCGGCGACGGCCCCGAGCTGCTGCTGCAGCACCGCGCCCTGTGGTCGCACCACGGCGGGACGTGGGGGACGCCGGGCGGGGCGCTGCACGTGGACGAGACGCCCGAGCAGGGCGCGCTGCGGGAGGTCGAGGAGGAGCTCGGGCTGGCCGCCGCCGACCTCGTGCTCGGCGCCCGCTCGGTCGACGACCACGGCGGCTGGGCCTACACGACCGTCCTGGCCCGCCCGGTCGGCGACCTCGACCCGTCGCGGCTGCGGCTCGACGGCGAGAGCACCGGCGTCGCGTGGGTGCCGCTGGCCGCGCTGCACCAGGTCGCGCTGCACCCGGGGCTGGCCGCCTCGATGGACCGGCTGCGGCCGCTGCTCGCCGCCTGAGCTCAGCCGACCGTCACGGTCAGCGCCCGGTGGTCGCCCACGCCCAGCCGGTGGGCGGCGGCGTCCCGGGCGGTCACCCGGCCCAGCGCGAGCAGGTGGTCCAGCTGCAGGCGCGGCCCGTGCGCCGGGAAGCTCGCCTCCCGCACGAGTGCGGTCGCGCCGAGCAGCCGCGCCGGCAGCCCGCCGGGCAGGTTGAGGTCGCCGGCGACGACCACCGGCCCGGGCAGGGACGCCACCCAGCGCCGCAGCCGGCGCAGCTGCCGCACCGCCGTCGGCGGCGAGAACGACAGGTGGGTGGCCACCACGGTCAGCCCGTCCAGGCAGGCGGCGACGGCGACCCGCGGCTCGTCGGGCACCCACCACAGCCGCGGCCGGCCGGTGGCCGGGTCCGGCGCCCGCAGCGGCAGCCGGGCGCGGCCGGACCCCAGCCCGAGCACCGCCCAGTCCCGCGCCGGGCGGCGGACCAGCAGCGCGACGCCGTACGCGGGGCCGTCCGGCGCGCGCTCCGGCCCGCGCAGCCCGGGCGGGTCGGCAGCGGACCACGTGCCGCGGAACGGGCTCGGCGTCCCGGTGAGCGTGGCCGCGTGCCGCCAGTCGCCCGCGCCCAGCGCGCCGGCGAGCACCGCGGCCTGGTCGGTGCCGCCCGAGCGGGGCTGGCCGACGTCGACCTCCTGGACGGCGAGCACGTCGACGTCGAACCCGGCGACCGCCGCGGCGAGCGCGGCCGGGGCCAGCGCGCGGCCGTCGGCGCCGCGACCGGAGGCGAGGTTGAGGGTGCCCACGCGCAGGGCGGCGCCGTCGGGCACGGGTCCGACGCTAGCGGCGGCGGGTCGCCCGTGCGCGGGACTCGGCTGGCCAGCGCAACCACCGGGCTGGTACTTCGTTGTACCGGACGTGTGAGGGCAGTCTCACCACCTCGACGGAGAGGGGTCGACCCATGGGCGCGCGGCACCGCGCAACGGAGGACGTCGTGGCAGGGGACCCGGCGGCCGCCGCCGAGCCGGCTCCCGAGACCGCGGGGCAGCGCTTCTGGTGGCGCGTGCTCATGTCCTTCGCCGTCACCGGGATCGTCGTCTCCCCGCTGATGGCCACGGCCGGCGCGGACGTCTCGGGAGCCGTGGCCGGCGACCGCGGCACGGGCGTCTACTCCGGCGACGACGCGGTCGCGCAGCCCCCGGCCTACGCCCGGCTGACGCCGTCCTTCGGCGTCCCCGGCACGCCCGACGGCTTCCTCTTCCCGGGCTTCGGCACCACGGTCTCGTCGCAGCGCGCCACCGCGGGCACCGGGCCCTCCGCCGGGCTGACCGGCATCGCCGGCTCGGTCGCGGCCGCGACGACCGGTGCCGCCGCGCCCGCCGCCCCCGCTCCCGCCGTCCCCGCCGCTCCGGCGCCCGCCGCCCCGGCCCCGGCCGGCACCGCGGGCGGCGCCCCTGCCGGCTCCGGCTCGTCGGGCGGCCCGGCCCCGTCCGGCGGCACGACGGCGCCCGCGGCCCCGGCTCCCCCTGCGCCGGCCGCACCGGCCCCCGTCCCGACGGCGCCGGCCCCGGTCCCGGCGGACCCCGTCGGCGACGCCGTGGGGGGCGTGGTCGGCGGTCTGACCGACACGGTGGGCGGCGTGGTCGGCGGTGGCACCGAGGCGGTCGGTGGCCTGGTCGGTGGTGCCACGGGCACCGTGGGCGGGGTCGTCAGCGGCGTCACCGGCGGCGTCACCGGCGGACTGGGCGGTCTGCTCGGCGGCTGAGGCGGGGTCGCGGACGCCCGGATAGGTTCACGTCATGAGCGCCCGCGACGACGTCTCGGAGATCTTCGACAGCGCCGCGTGGCAGCCGGTCGACGGGTTCGACTTCGCCGACATCACCTACCACCGCGCCGTCGACGCCGGCGTCGTCCGGATCGCCTTCGACCGGCCCGAGGTGCGCAACGCGTTCCGCCCGCAGACCGTCGACGAGCTCATCACCGCGCTCGAGCACGCCCGGCTGGCCACCGACGTCGGCTGCGTGCTGCTCACCGGCAACGGCCCGAGCCCGAAGGACGGCGGCTGGGCGTTCTGCTCGGGCGGCGACCAGCGGGTGCGCGGGCGCCACGGCTACGAGCACGAGGTGGGCCGCAGCAGCGGCCGGCTGCACGTGCTGGAGGCGCAGCGGCTGATCCGGTTCATGCCGAAGGTCGTCGTCTGCGTCGTCCCCGGCTGGGCGGCCGGCGGCGGGCACAGCCTGCACGTGGTCAGCGACCTCACCCTCGCGAGCGCCGAGCACGCGCGGTTCAAGCAGACCGACGCCGACGTCGGCAGCTTCGACGGCGGCTTCGGCTCGGCCTACCTCGCCCGCCAGGTGGGCCAGAAGTTCGCCCGCGAGGTCTTCTTCCTCGGCGAGGAGTACTCCGCCGAGGACGCGCACCACATGGGCATGGTCAACCGCGTCGTCCCGCACGCCGAGCTGGAGCTCACCGCGCTGGACTGGGGCCGGCGGATCGTCGCCAAGAGCCCGACCGCGCAGCGGATGCTCAAGTACTCGTTCAACCTGATCGACGACGGCCTGGTCGGTCAGCAGCTGTTCGCCGGGGAGACCACCCGGCTGGCCTACGCGGCCGAGGAGGCCGTCGAGGGCCGCGACGCCTTCCTGGAGAAGCGCGACCCCGACTTCTCCCGCTTCCCCTGGCACGTGTGAACGGAGGACCCGTGATCGTCGAGGTGGTGGGCGGCGCCGACGAGCGCCCCGAGGTGCGGGTGGTCGACACCGACGACCTGAGCAAGCTGCAGCTGGCCCTCGGCCAGGTGACCGACGAGGAGGCCGACGAGGTGCTGCGCGAGGCGGGCCTCGGACGGCTGCAGGACGACGGGACCGGCCTGCTCGACACCGCCGCGCTGCGGGCCGCCGCCGAGCCCGACGCCGACGTCGCCGACTGGGGCGAGCGCTTCGACCGGATGGTCGAGCAGGCCCGCGACCGGGGCTGGGTCAGCGACGACGGCGCCACCCTCCGGGTCCACGTCGAGGGCGCGGCGGGCGCCTGAGACGGGGTCCCGACGGTCCGGTCGGGTGACGATACGGCCCCGGTCGTTGTGGTCACTCCACTGACAGGTCAGGATGAGACCGTGCGCAACCTGATGTCGTGCGAACGAGTTGGCTCGTGAGCGGCACCCCCGGCCGCCCGCTGAGCGCCGAGCTGTCCGAGCAACTGGTCGCCGTCGCCGTCGACATCCTCGCCGACGAGGGCTGGGGCCGGCTCAACAGCGACCGGGTCGCGGCCCGGGCGCGTGCGGGCAAGGCCGGCATCTACCGGCGCTGGCCGTCGATGGCGGCGCTGGCGAGGTCCGCGGTCAGCCGCTTCACGCTGGTCCGCGTCCCCGAGGACGAGGGCTCCCTGCACGCCGACCTCGTCGCGCTGGTCGCCTCGTGGCGCCGGCCGCTGTCCCGCGAGGAGCGCGCCGTGGCCAGCCTCGTCGGTGCCGCCCGGCACGACGAGGACCTGCGCGCCGGGCTCGAGGCCGCCCTGGTGCGCCCGCTGACCGAGGCCGTCGAGGTCCTGGGCGAGCGCTGGGCGGCACGGGGCGAGGAGGTGCCGGCCGAGCGGCTGGCGCTGCTGCGCTCGGTGCTCGAGGCCTTCTGGTGGCAGCGGCTCACCGCGGCCGGTGACGGCGGGATGGTCGCCGACCACGTGGAGCAGGTCGTCGACGACGTACTGCTCCCGATCGTGGTCCCGGCCGCGGAGCCCGCCCGCCGCTGAGGCCGGCCACGGCCGGGCGGCCGGGACCGGGTCAGACGGCGCGCAGGGCGCGGGCGGACTCGTCCGCCGTCGCGGAGCTCACCAGGCCCGCCTCGTAGCCGGAGAGCAGCCGCTCCGCCAGCGCGCGCGTGGCCGCGGCCACCTCCGCCGCCTGCTCGGGCGCGGGCATCGGCGAGCGCGGCTGGGTGACCAGGATCCGCGAGACCGCCAGCCACGTGGCGGCGACCACCGCGGCCGTCGTCCGCGGGTCGGCGGGGACCGGGTGCTCGGGGCAGGGGCCGGTCCAGGCCTCGACGAGGGCCTCGCGCAGCCGGGCCTCGGCGGTGTGGTGCAGCTCCCGCTCGGAGGCCTGCAGCGCCGGGGAGCGGTCGAGGTCGGTGACGGTGCAGCGCCCGGTCGGATCGGCCAGCCGCTCGACGTAGTGCCCCACCGAGGCGACCAGGTGCGCGCGCAGCGCGGTCAGCGCGGGGACCCCCGCGGGACGCTCCCGCACGGCGGCCGCGGGCCCGTCGACCCACGGCGTCCGGTCGGCCCAGTAGAGCTCCTCCTTGGTCGTGAAGTGGTTGAAGACCGTCTGCACCGCGACGTCCGCCGCGGCCGCCACGTCGGCGATGGTCACGGCGTCGAAGCCGCGGTCGGCGAACAGTCGCTGCGCCGTCTCGCGCACGTGCGCGCGGGTGAGGGCCTTCTTCTGGGCCCGACGGGACTGATCACTCACGGTACGAAGGGTAGCAACGCTGCGTTGCCGGTCTCGCCGAAACGGAACGACATCATCCGGTCGGGGCGTGCCGCCAGTCGTCGGCCACGGCCGTCGCCCACGTCTCCACCAGCACGGTCAGGTCGATGACGTCGAGGTCGGCGGCGACGTCCGCGATCGTCGTCGTCCACTCCCGCGGGCGGGCCGGGAGCGGGTCGGCCGGCCCGACCCCGAGGGCCGCCAGGGCCGCGCGCAGCGCGGGCGGATCGGCCGGGTCGGGGTGCTGCGCGGCGTAGGCGGCCTCGGCCAGGGCCAGCGCCGGGGGAGCGGTGCCGTCGGGCGCCGGATCGTCCCGGAGCCCGCGCACGGTCTCCTCGAACAGCCGGGTGCAGGCGGCCGAGGCGCCCGGTCGCGCGGCGGGCTCGCCGGGCAGCGGCACGAGGACCGAGCCGCAGCCGGGGCAGCGGGTGGTGGGCCGGGGATCGCCGGTCGCGGTGCCGGGGGAGGGCGGGGCGGCGGGCCGGGGAGCGGGCACCCGGCGATCCTGCCGCACCCGGCCGGGCGCGGTGCACGGAACCGCACGTGGCACCGGGTGCCACCCCGGCGTGGGGCACCGCCGCGGCGTGGGGTTGGCTGGGCGCCGAGACGACGGCGTCCGCGAGGGCGGGTGCCGGGCCAGAGGAGGGCCGGGGACCGGTGAGGACCAGGGGAGCGGTGCTGCGCGAGGCGGGCACCGAGTACGAGATCGTCGACCTCGAGGTCGTGGACCCCGGCCCCGGTGAGGTCCTCGTCGAGATGGCCTACGCCGGGCTGTGCCACTCCGACGAGCACCTGCGCCACTCCAACCCCGGCGGGCGGTACCCGATCGTCGGCGGCCACGAGGGCTCCGGCGTCGTCCTGGCGGTCGGGCCAGGCGTCACCTCCGTCGCGCCCGGCGACCACGTCGTCACGAGCTTCCTGCCCGCCTGCGGGCACTGCCGGTACTGCGCCACCGGCCGCTCCAACATCTGCGACGCGGGCGCCACCATCGCGATCGGGCAGCTGCCCACCGGCACCTATCCCTTCCGGCTGGACGGCGAGCCCCTCGGCGGGTTCTGCATCGTCGGCGCGTTCGCCCGGCACACGGTGCTCAGCGAGTTCTCCTGCGTGCGCATCGACCCGCACCTGCCGCTGGACACCGCGGCGCTGCTCGCCTGCAGCGTGCCCACCGGCTGGGGGTCGGCGGTCTACTCCGGCGGCACCCGCCCCGGTGACGTCGTCGTGGTGGTCGGGCTCGGCGGGGTCGGCGTCAACGCCGTCCAGGGCGCGGTGCACGCAGGCGCGGTGCACGTGATCGGCGTCGACCCGGTGGCCATGAAGCGGGAGTTCGCGGAGACGCTGGGGGCCACCCACACCGTGGCCGACGCCCGGGAGGCCGCGCAGCTGGCTCGCGAGCTGTCCCGCGGCACGGGCGCCGACGTGGTGGTCGTGACCGTCGGGAAGATGTCGGCCGAGGTGATGGCCGGGGCGTCGGCGTGCCTCGGCAAGGGCGGCACGCTGGTGCTCACGGCGCTGGCCGACCACCCGCGCGAGGGCCACGTCGACCTCAACGGGCAGATGACCACGGTGTTCGAGCACCGCGTGCAGGGCTCGCTGTTCGGCTCGTGCAACCCCTTCCGCGACATCCCGATGCTGGCGCGGATGGCCGAGGAGGGGCGGCTGGAGCTGGGCCGGCTGGTCACCCGGCGGTACCCCCTGGACGAGCTGAACCAGGGCTACCGGGACCAGGCGGCCGGCGAGACGATCCGGGGCCTGCTCGTCCACGGCTGAGCGGCGCACGGTCGTGCTCTGCCCCCGATGCGGACCAGAGCGCGAGGCTCCCTTCGTGCTCTGCCCCCGATGCGGGGCGGAGCACGACTGCCGGCAGGACCTCAGACCGCCCCGGCCCGGGCGGCCCGGTACTCGGGGACGGTCACCATCGGCGGCCGCTCGTCGACGGCGACCGGCGTGCTGACCGGCAGGAAGCCGCTGCCGTCGGCGCGGAACTGGGTGAGCAGCCCACCAGCGCCGGACCGGCCGCTGCGGGCCAGCACCGCCGAGACCACCTGGCCGGCCATCCGGCCCAGCGCCTCCTGGTCCTGCGAGGTGTGCCGGCGCACGCCCAGGTCGACCTGCGCCAGCCCGTGCAGGCCGAGCAGCCCGAGCAGGTCGACCAGCAGGCCCACCTCCACGCCGTAGCCGGAGACGAACGGCACCTGCTCCAGCGCCTCGCGCCGGCCGGCGTACTCCCCGCCCAGCGGCTGCACGAAGCCTGCGAGCTCCGGCCACAGGGCGTTGAGCAGGGGGCGCGCGGTGAGCTCGGTGACCCGGCCGCCGCCGGCGGGGGTGACGCGGCCGTCGACCTCCAGCGGCCGGGCGTAGCAGCCCTTGACGTAGCCGACCTGCGGATCGGTCAGCAGCGGCGCGAGCAGTCCCGGGACGTAGTGCGTGACGTCGCCGAGCAGGTCGGCGTCGAGGAAGACCAGCAGGTCGCCGCTGGTGGCCGCGAGCGACTTCCACAGCGCCTCCCCCTTGCCGGGCCGGCTGCCGTGCGCGGGCAGCACGTCCGCGGCCGCGACGACGTCGGCCCCGGCGGCGCGGGCGACCTCGGCGGTGCGGTCGGTGGAGTCGGAGTCGACGACGAGCACCTCGTCGACCAGCGGGACCAGCCGGACCCAGCGCTCGACCAGGCCGGCGACGATCCCGCCGACGGTGGCCTCCTCGTCGCGCGCGGGCAGGACCAGGCTGACCCGGTGGCCGCCGCGGCGCTTGGCCCGCAGCAGGCCGAGGACGTCGACGTCGGCGACCGAGCGGACGGCGGACGTGCGGCCGGAGAACCAGGTGGCGGCGTCGGGTCGCATCGCCCCACTGTCCTGGAGGCCCTCGGCTCGCCGCCACGGGGCCCGGCAGGTGTTCACGGAGCCGTAGCCGGGCGTTCCGCCGTCAGACGCGGCTGGGATCCCGGAGGGCCGCGGGGCTGTCCGGCCCCACCTGCGCGCCGGCGCCGTCGGGCTCCGGGTGCCCGAGCTCGGTCAGCCAGCCGCGCAGCACCCGGTGCAGGTGCTCGGCCCCGACGATCTCGCCGGGGGGCGTCAGGACCCGGGGGTGGGCGAGGAACCCGCGCTGCTGCGGGCCGCCGAGCCCGCCGTGCGACCCGACGTGCGGCTCGAAGGGCGAGGCCTCGTCGGTGTCCGGGTCGTAGCGGCTGTTGACCATGACGTCGGGGCAGTGCGGGAACGCGGACACCCGTGCCACCAGCGCGGGCGCGTGCTCGCCGTAGCCGGCCAGCGGGTCCTCGCCGACGACGACGCCCGTGGCCAGCCGGTGCAGGCCGTCGCGGCCGAGGACGACCGGCCCGTGCTCCTCGGAGTGCACCAGCACGAAGCCCACGCCGTCGTGGTCGACCAGCGCCGGCAGCAGGTCGGGCCAGTGGTGCTCGATCTCCTCCAGCGGCACCCGTCCGGGCAGGTCCGGGAAGGAGACGCCGGCGGTGTGGCCGGAGACGACGACCACCACGCCCGGCGCCACCCGCGCCACCCGGCCCGGCTCCCCGGACGGCGTCCGGTGCGCGTGCTCGCCCGCGCCGGCGGACTCGACCCGCTCGCGCAGCCGGCGGGCGATGAACCCCGGCCCCGACGCCACCTCGGCCAGCGCGGTGGTCACCTGCCAGCCCTCGGCCGGGCGTCGGCTGTCGCGCGGTTCGGGTCCGCGCCGCCCTGGGTCCGGCGTGCCGCCGCAGTGCCGGCCGACGAAGGACTCGATCGTCTCGCCGAACCGCTGCGCGAAGGCCTCGCCCTGGGTCTGGCCGTGGTCGGACAGCAGCACCACGTGGTACGGCCGCGGCGCGAGCTCCGCGGCGCGGGCCAGCCGGCCCACCTGCTGGTCGATGCTGCGCAGCACCTCGAGGGTGTCGAAGCGCTCGACGCCGCTGTGGTGGGCGACCTCGTCGTAGCCGAGGAAGTCGGCGTAGACGGCCGGGCGGCCGACCATCATGTCCTCGAGGATCGCCGCGACGACGACGTCGCGGGCGATGACCGTCGTCCCGGGCCGGGCCAGCGGGTAGAGGCCGCCGCGGCTGACCCGGGGCCGCACGTCGGCGCGGCGCTGCCGGGCGGCCGCGGACAGCTCCCGGTAGACGTCGGCGAGCGAGACGCCGAGCGTGCGCAGCGCGTTCACCGGGTTGGCGAAGTACGCGTAGTAGCCGGCGCCCACCCGCTCGCGCCGCCGTCCCGACCGCCGGGGCACCACCAGCGGCAGGGCGCTCATGGTCAGGCTGACGTGCGGGGCGTCGCCGGTGAACAGGTTGCCGCGGCTGGCGCCGCCGCCGGCCAGCAGCCCGCGGCCGTCGGAGTGCCGCCGCTCCACCTCGGCGGCGTCGGCCGGGTGGGAGACCGCGACGACGTGGTCGCGGTCCTTCTCGTAGTAGCGGAACCCGAGGACGTCGTGGTTGGAGCCGTGCAGGATGCCGCAGACCGAGGCGCCGGTCTGCGAGCTCCAGTCGGTGTGCCACGAGGTGAGCGCGTGGCTGCCCGACCGCAGCCACGCCGCCAGGGTGGGCATCGACCCGTCGCGGACCGCGCGCCGGGCGGTGTCGGCGCCGAGCCCGTCGATCTGCAGGAACAGCACGCCCGGCGGGCAGGGCCCGGCGGCCGAGGCGGAGCCGGCGCGGCGGCGGGCGCGGCGGAAGAACACCTCGTCCTCGTCGATCGCCAGCGCGCTGCTCACCACCGCCGTCACCGCCGCCATGGCGACGACGACCAGGGTGGCGGTGCCCAGGTCGGTGACCACGACGCCCGGGACGGCGAAGGAGACCGCGAGCACCCCGGCGCCCAGCAGCAGGAAGCTGCCCAGGCCGAGGGTGAACAGCGCCAGCGGCAGCGCCACGCGCATGACCAGCGGCCAGACCACGCCGGCGAGCAGGCCGAGCAGCAGCGCGGTCAGCGGCGGTTGCCACCAGGCGGCCATCGTGAACCCGGCGAGCCACCGGTCGAGGACGACGAGGGCGAGCGTCGCCAGGAGCCAGGTGAGCAGCACCCGGGCCGGTGCGCGGCCGCGGCCGAGCACCCGGCCGCGCTGGTCCGGCCGGCTCACGCGGGGCCGCACGACGTCGGGCTGCCCTCGTCCTCCGGCTGCCGCTCGGGCTCGGTGTGCCGCCGGCGGCGGGACCCGACCAGGTTGAGCACCGCGCCGACGACGAGGACCAGCAGCGTGGCCACCAGCGTGGCGACCAGCGGGCTGTCGAAGATCCCGCCGCTGGCCACGCCGAGCAGCGCGTAGGCGACCGCCCACAGCGAGGCGGCCAGCAGCGAGGCGGGCAGCAGCCGCCGCCACGGGTAGGCCAGCGCGCCGGCGGCCAGCAGCACGGGGATGCGCCCGGCGGGCAGCAGTCGCCCGGCGACGACGATCTGCCAGCCGTGCCGGCGGAACTGCTCGCGGACCTCCTCGATGCGGTCGGCGTGCTGGCCCCGCGCGACCCAGCGCACCGCGGCCGGCCCGCCGAACCGGCAGACGGCGAAGGTGGTGACGTCGCCGAGCCAGGCGCCGAGGGTGGCGACGACGAGCACCGCGACCAGGTTGAGCTCGTGCGCGGTGACCGCGAACGCGGCGGCGGCGCCGACCAGCGGCCCGGTGGGCACCACCGGGACGATCGACCCGAGCAGCACGCCGCCGAACAGCACGGGGTAGCCCAGCGACCCGTCGGTCCAGGCGGCGGCGAGGGTGGTGCTCATGCGGCGTCCGCCACGGTGGGGAGCGTGACCGGCCGGCCCGGCTCGGGGACGACGACGCTGGTGCGCAGCCGGCGGGCGGCGACCGCCTCGGCGAAGGCCAGCGGCGGCTCGGTCAGCAGCCGGCGGTAGCGCCCGGCCAGCCCGGGGAGCGTGGTGCCGCCGCGGACGGCGAGGGTGCCCCAGTGCACCGGGACGGCGACCTGCGGGCGCACGCGCGCCACGGCCTCCGCGGCCCGCGCGGGGTCGAGGTGGCCCGGACCGAGCGTGGGACCCCAGCCCCACACGGGCACCAGCGCGACGTCGACCCCGCGGTCGCCGATGCGGGTCATGCCCTCGAACAGGTCGGTGTCGCCGCAGGCGTAGACGCTGGACCCGGCGCCCTCCAGCAGGTGCCCGACGGCGACCGTCTCCGGGCCGTGGGTCAGGCGGGGGCCCCAGCGGTGGCCGCTGTGCACCGCGGGGACGGCGGTGACCCGCAGCCCGCGGTGCACCAGCGACTCCCCGGGGGCGAGCTCGTCCACCCAGCGGACGCCGCGCGAGCGCAGCCACGCGCCGGCGCCGCGCGGCACGACCACGCGGGCGTCGTCGGCCAGCAGCCGCAGGCTGGCCAGGTGCAGGTGGTCGGCGTGGAGGTGGCTGACCAGGACCAGGTCGGCGCCGGCCCAGGCGGCCGGGGGCGGGAGGGGGGAGACCCGCCGCAGCGGGCCGAGGGAGCGGGTGAGGACCGGGTCGGTGAGCACCGTGGACCCGGCCAGCTCGACGCGGACGGTCGAGTGGCCGATCCAGTGCAGCCGGGGACCCTCCACGCGGCCAGTATCGACCCGGGGACCGACGGGTCCGGGGACGCCGTCCCCCGTCCGGGGCGGCCGGCCCGGCGTGCCGCTCCGGGTGCGGCGGGGACGGATGCGTTCCACCATGCCTCCCATGACCTCAGCGGGGACCGACCCGGGGTTGCCACGGCCGGCGGCGGAGCTGTCCGGCGAGCTGCGGCGCATGGCGCTGCACCTGGAGACGGCGGCGGTGCTCGAGCTGCGGGCGCAGCGCACCACCGACGCCGTGCAGGTGGCGGTGCTGCGCCGGCGCGCCGAGCACCGACGACGGGAGGCGGACCGCCTGCGGGAGCGGCTGGCCGCCCGCGGCGTGGCCCTGCCGCGCGGGTAGCGGGCGCCGGGCGCGGCCCCGGGCTGACCCGGGAGCGCTAGCGTCGCGTCCGTGGCCACCTGGGCGGACGTGCGGCGCCTGGCCCTCGCGCTGCCCGGGACCACGGAGGGCACCTCCTACGGCCGGCCGGCGTGGAAGGTCCGCGACCGCGCCTTCGTCTGGGAGCGCCCGCTGCGCCGCGCCGACGTCGAGCAGCTGGGGGACGCCGCGCCGGAGGGCCCGGTCCTCGGCGCCGCCGTCGCCGACGAGGGCGTCAAGCAGGCGCTGGTCGCCGACGACCCCGCCGTCTACCTGACGACGCCGCACTTCGACGGGTACGCCGCCGTGCTGGTGCGGCTGGACGCGATCGACGTCGCCGAGCTCGGGGAGCTGGTCACCGAGGCCTGGCTGGCCAGGGCGCCGGCCCGGCTGGCGCGCGAGTACCTGGCCGGGCGGTAGTCCCTCCCGGTACCGGGCGGTACGGCGCCACGCACGAACCCCTGGCCGCGTGCCGCGGGGTCTGGCATCTTGCGCCGCCGTCCCGCTCCCGAGACCACTGGAGATCCCGTGCGTCTGCGCCCCCTCGTCGCCGGCACCGCCCTCGCCGCGACGTCCGTCCTCGCCCTCGCCGCCCCCGCCGCCGCGGCGCCGAGGCCCGCCCACGAGGCCGACGTCGTCGGCGTCGTCCAGGTCGACCGCGGCGACCGCACCGTGGCGCAGGTCCAGGTCCGCTACCGGTGCGCCGCCGGCGAGGACCTCGGCCTGTGGGTGTCGGTCAAGCAGACCGCCGACCGCACGGCCGACCCGCGCCTGGAGCAGGAGGGCAGCAGCGGCGTCTCCGCGGCGTGGAGCGACAGCCACCGCAACGCCTTCACCTGCGACGGCAGGAGCCGCGTCGGCACCTTCGAGGTCGACCAGACCGAGCCGGCGTGGGACGGCGGGGTGCGTGCCGGTCTCGGCCCGCTGGCGCGGGGCGAGGCCTACGTGCAGTTCTGCCTGACCGACCCGGACGCCCCGGGCCCCGAGGGGCTGCTGCTCAGCCACAGCGAGTTCGTGCACGTGCGCTGACTCCCGGACGCCGCGGTACCGGCACGACCGGTACCGCGGCGTTCCACGCGCCGGATCGCGCCGGGAGTGGCAGAGTCCACAGCGTGAAGACCTGGCTCGACGCCTGGCCGGTGTTCCGGCAGCTGACCGGCCCCGATCCGCTCGGACGCGGCAGGGCCGCGCGGAGCAAGGCGACGGAGGGCGTGGTGAGCCGCACGGCCACCGCCGACCGCGTCGTCCAGAGCGTCTGCCCGTACTGCGCCGTGGGCTGCGGGCAGCGGATCTTCGTGAAGGACGAGCAGATCGTCCAGATCGAGGGCGACCCGGACTCGCCGATCAGCCGCGGCCGGCTCTGCCCCAAGGGCAGCGCCAGCAAGTCGCTGGTCACCAGCCCGACCCGCGTGACGACGGTCAAGTACCGCCGGCCGTACGGGACGGAGTGGGAGGACCTCGACCTCGACACGGCGATGCACATGATCGCCGACCGCGTCCTCGAGGCCCGGCGCAAGGGCTGGCAGGACGAGAACCACGGCAAGCGCGTGAACCGCACCATGGGGTTGGCGAGCCTCGGAGGGGCGACCCTCGACAACGAGGAGAACTACCTCATGAAGAAGCTGTACAGCGCCCTGGGCGCCATACAGATCGAGAACCAGGCGCGCATATAGCACTCCGCCACGGTGCCCGGTCTGGGTGCCTCGTTCGGTCGTGGCGGTGCCACGAACTCCCAGGAAGACCTCGCGAACTCCGACTGCATCGTCATCGAGGGTTCGAACATGGCCGAGTGCCACCCGGTGGGTTTCCAGTGGGTGAGCGAGGCCAAGGCGCGCGGCGCGAAGGTCGTCCACGTCGACCCGCGGTTCACCCGGACCAGCGCGATCGCCGACCTGCACGTGCCGCTGCGCATCGGCACGGACATCGCGTTCCTCGGCGGGCTGATCAACTTCGTCCTCGAGAACGACCTGTACTTCAAGGAGTACGTGGTCGCCTACACCAACGCCGCGGCACTGGTGAGCGAGGACTTCGTCGACGCCGAGGACCTCGGCGGCCTGTTCTCCGGTTTCGACCCGGAGAACAACACCTACGACGAGTCCAGCTGGCAGTACGAGCCGGAGGAGCCGCCGCACTCGGGCTCCGACGACCCGGCCGGGGCCGCCGCGCAGGACGAGCTCGAGGACCACCCCCAGGTGAGGAAGACCGACAAGGCGCAGGCGGCCGGCAGCGGTGGCCCGCCGATCGCGGCGAAGCCGAGGCGGGACGAGACGCTGCAGCACCCGCGGACGGTCTTCCAGGTCCTGAAGCGGCACTTCGCCCGCTACACCCCGGAGATGGTGGCCGAGGTCTGCGGCATCGAGCCGGAGGTGTTCCTGCAGGTCGCCCGCTGGGTGACCGAGAACAGCGGGCGGGACCGGACGACGGCGTGGGTGTACTCGGTGGGCTGGACGCAGCACAGCGTCGGCGCGCAGTACATCCGCACCTGCTCGATCCTGCAGACGCTGCTGGGCAACATCGGCCGTCCCGGCGGCGGCATCCTGGCGCTGCGCGGGCACGCCAGCATCCAGGGCTCGACCGACGTCCCGACGCTGTACAACCTGCTGCCCGGTTACCTGCCGATGCCGCACGCGATGCAGCACCAGTCCCTCGACGAGTACTGCGCCGACGCCGCCGGCAAGGCCGGCTTCTGGGGCAACAAGCGGACCTACATGGTCAACCTGCTCAAGGCCTGGTGGGGCGACGCCGCGACGCCGGAGAACGACTTCGCCTTCGGCTACATGCCGCTGATCGACGGCGACCACAGCTCCTACCGCCAGATCAAGGACATGATCGAGGGGAAGATCTCCGGCTACTTCCTGGTCGGCGAGAACCCCACGGTCGGCCACCCCAACGGCCGGATGAACCGGTTCGGGCTGGCCAACCTGGACTGGCTGGTCGTCCGCGACCTGCAGATGATCGAGTCGGCGACGTTCTGGAAGGAGTCGCCGGAGATCGAGACCGGCGAGCTCGCCCCGGAGACGATCGCCACCGAGGTCTTCTTCATGCCGGCGGCGTCGCACGCGGAGAAGGAGGGGACCTTCACCCAGACCCAGCGGCTGCTGCAGTGGCGGCACAAGGCCGTCGACCCGCCGGGCGACGCGAAGAGCGACCTGTGGTTCTACTTCCACCTCGGCCGCATCCTGCGCGAGCGGCTCGCCGGGTCCACCGACCCGCGCGACCGGCCGCTGCTGGACCTCACCTGGGACTACCCGACGCACGGTCCCGACCAGGAGCCCAGCGCCGAGGACGTGCTGCGGGAGATCAACGGCGTCGGGCCCGACGGGCGCGCCGTCTCCGGGTACATGGAGCTCCAGGACGACGGGTCGACGTCGTGCGGCTGCTGGATCTACTCCGGCGTCTACGCCGACGAGGTCAACCAGTCCGCCCGCCGCAGGCCCGGCCGCGAGCAGGGCCCGGTCGCCTCCGAGTGGGGCTGGGCGTGGCCGTACAACCGGCGCATCCTCTACAACCGCGCCTCGGCCGACCCCGACGGCAGGCCGTGGAGCGAGCGCAAGAAGTTCGTCTGGTGGGACGAGGAGGCCGGCCGCTGGACCGGCGCCGACAACCCGGACTTCGAGGCGACCAAGCGGCCGGACTACGTGCCCCCGGAGGGGGCCCGGGCGCAGGACGCGATCGGCGGCGCCGACCCGTTCATCATGCAGGGGGACGGGAAGGCCTGGCTGTACGCGCCCGCGGGCGTCGTCGACGGGCCGCTGCCGACGCACTACGAGCCGGCGGAGTCCGTCGTCGAGAACGCCTTCTACAAGCAGCAGGCGAACCCGACGATCGAGCGCATCGAGGGCCCGTGGAACCGGGAGAACCCGCCGCTGAGCCCGGTCTTCCCGTTCCAGGTGACCACCTACCGGCTCACCGAGCACCACACGGCCGGCGGGATGAGCCGGACGCTGCCCTACCTGTCCGAGCTCCAGCCGGAGTTCTTCGTCGAGGTCAGCCCCGAGCTCGCCGCGCTGCGCGGGCTGGTCAACGGCGAGTACGCCACGCTGGTCAGCACGCGGACGGCGATCGAGGCGAAGGTGCTGGTCACCGAGCGGATGCGGCCGATCCGGCTGCGCAACGGCCAGGTCGTGCACCAGATCGGGATGCCCTACCACTGGTCCTACAGCGGCATCTCCACCGGCGACTCGGCCAACGACCTGCTCGGCATCGTGCTCGACCCGAACACGCACATCCAGGAGGACAAGGTCAGCACCGCCGACATCGTCCCGGGACGGCGCCCGCGCGGTCCCGAGCTGATCGAGTTCGTGGAGGGCTACCGGCGGCGCGCGGGCGTGGCGTCCGGGCGGGTCGGGCTCAACGGCCGTGACCCGGTCGCCGCCGAGGCCGGCGAGGGATCCCAGCAGTGAGGAGGCCGGCATGACCCCGATCAGCTCGGCGAGCGCGGCGTTCACCGGGCACGACCCGGAGAACCGGCTCTACGGGCCGGTGCCGGACGTCACCGGGCAGGCCGGCTACGACCCGGACCACCCGGCGCGGGTGGGCTTCTTCACCGACACCTCGGTGTGCATCGGCTGCAAGGCGTGCGAGGTGGCGTGCAAGGAGTGGAACACGCTGCCGATGGACGACTCGCACGGCGTGCGCGACGTCATCGGGCTGTCCGGGATGTCCTACGACAACACCGGTCAGCTGGGCGCCAACTCCTGGCGGCACGTGGCGTTCATCGAGCAGTCCCGCACCGTCGACCTCCCGATGCCGACCTTCGGCCGCCCGGGGGACGACCGGCGGGACTCCGGGCCCTCGCCGGTGGCGGGGCGCCCGGACGAGAGCCTGGCGCACGTCCAGCAGTCGAGCGTGCTCAACGCCGAGGCGCTGAGCGAGTTCGACCCGCAGACCGGGCAGAGCGGCAC
The DNA here is from genome assembly GCF_054050655.1 of Geodermatophilus sp. SYSU D00663. Lineage (NCBI taxonomy): Bacteria > Bacillati > Actinomycetota > Actinomycetes > Geodermatophilales > Geodermatophilaceae > Geodermatophilus > Geodermatophilus sp. SYSU D00663. Next base: position 159,405 of record NZ_JBJGZT010000002.1, read on the forward strand.
CGACAAGCAGATCCGGTGGCTGATGAGCTCCGACGTCTGCAAGCACTGCACGCACGCCGGCTGCCTGGACGTCTGCCCGACCGGGGCGCTGTTCCGCACCGAGTTCGGCACCGTCGTCGTCCAGGGCGACATCTGCAACGGCTGCGGCTACTGCGTCATCGGCTGCCCGTACGGCGTCATCCAGACCCGCAAGGGCGACGGCCGGGCCTTCAAGTGCACGATGTGCTACGACCGGCTCACCGACGGGCTGCAGCCGGCGTGCGCCACCGCGTGCCCGACCCAGTCGATCCAGTTCGGCAACCTCGACGAGCTGCAGGCCCGCGCCGACGCCCGCCTCGCCACGCTGAAGGCGCAGGGCGTGGAGACCGCGCGGCTCTACGGCCGGGACGAGGACGACGGCGTCGGCGGCGCGGGCGCGTTCTTCCTGCTGCTCGACGAGCCGGAGGTCTACGGCCTGCCGCCGGACCCGGTGGTCACCACCCGTGACCTGCCGGCGATGTGGCGCGCGGCGGCGGCCGGCGCGGCGATGATCGCCGGCGTCGTCATCTCGTCGTTCGTCGGGCGGAGGCCCCGGTGACGGAGGGGCTCACGACACCGGGTGCGGGCTGGCGGCGGGCCGACGGCCCGGCGGCGGAGGCCCGGGGCAAGCGGCGGCGCAGAGGCGGGCGGCGCGGCGGTGGTGGCGAGGTCGCCATGGTGGACGACGCCACGTTCACCTCGTACTACGGCCGCCCGATCATCAAGCCGCCGGTGTGGAAGTCGCCGGACGTGCCGCTGTACCTGTTCCTCGGCGGCATGGCGGGGTCGTCGTCGATCCTGGCGGCGGTCGCCGACGTCACCGGCCGGCCGGTGCTGACCCGGGTCGGCCGGTACACCGCCGGCGGCGGTGCGATCGCGTCGGTGGTCTTCCTCATCCACGACCTGGGCCGGCCCGAGCGGTTCCTGCACATGCTGCGGGTGTTCAAGCCGACCTCGCCGCTGTCGGTCGGCTCCTACATCCTCGCGCCGTTCGGCGCGGCGGCCGGGGCGACGGCGGCGGTCGAGCTGCTGGGCTGGTTCCCGCGGCTCAAGCGCTTCGGTGGCGTGGTGTCGGCGCTGTTCGGCGGGCCGCTGGCCACCTACACCGGGGTGCTGCTGGCCAACAGCGCGGTGCCGTCCTGGCACGCGGCGCACCGGCAGCTGCCGTTCGTCTTCGGCGGCTCGGCGATGGCGGCCGGCGGCGGGATGACCATGGTGTTCACGCCGGTGGCCGAGGCCGGTCCGTCGCGGCGGACCGCGGTGGCCGGCGCGGCGATCGAGCTGGCCGTGATGCACCGGGTGGAGACCGACCACGGGATCGTCAGCGAGCCGTACCACGAGGGCCGGCCCGGGACGCTGCTGCGCGCGGCGAGGGCGTGCACGGCGGCGGGCGCGGCGCTGACCGTCGTCGCCGGGCGCCGTCGGGCCGGTGCGGTGGTGTCCGGGCTGCTGCTGGCGGCCGGCTCGCTGCTCACCCGCTTCGGCGTCTTCGAGGCGGGGATGGCCAGCGCGCGGGACCCCAAGTACACCGTCGTCCCGCAGCGCGAGCGGCTGGCCGCCCGGCAGAACGGCCACGCGCCGACGGTCACCCGCTGACCGCCGCCGCGGGGCTACCCGCGGAGGTGCTCGGCGAACGTGCGCGGCGGGCGGCCGAGCAGCGCGGTGAGCACCCGCGGGCTGCCGGTGAACCCGTGCGCGCGGTACTCGGCGAACATCGTCGTCAGGCAGCGGCGGGCGTAGGAGCCGTCGTCCTCGGGCGGGGCGGCGTCGACGGCGGTGACCTCCCGGCCGAGGTGCTCGCCCACCAGCCGGGCGACGTCGGGCGCGGTGAGCTCCTCGGGGCCGGCCGCCTCGAAGGTGCCGCTGTCCAGACCGTCCCCGGTGAGCAGCACGGCGGCGGCCTCGGCGACGTCGCGCAGGTCGACGAAGGACTGCGCCCGCTCCAGGCCCCACGGGCTGCGCAGCTCGCCGGTCCCCGCCGCGGCGGCCACCTGCGCGTCGAGGTTGTCGGCGTAGGCGCACGGCTGCAGCACCCGCCAGCGGGCACCGGTCCCGGCGACGGCGCCGTCGAGCGCCTCCTCGACGCGGTCCTTGGCGGCGTGGTGCGGCATCGACCGGACCTGCGGCCGGAGCACCGAGTGGTAGACCAGCCGCGCCGCCCCGGCCCGCGCGGCGGCGCGCAGCACGGCGGGCGCGCCGTCGGCCTCACGCGGGTCGAAGTTGGGCCAGACCAGGTACAGGGCGTCGGCGCCGGCCAGTGCCGGTGCCGGGTCCCCGGCGAGGTCGGCGGCGACGACCTCCGCGCCCAGCGCCTCGAGCTCCGGCCGCGGCCGCGGGGTGGCGACGACGGCGCGCACCCGCTCGCCGCGCGCCCGCAGCGCCCGGACGACCGCGGTGCCGGTGGGTCCGCCCGCGGCGGTCACGACGATCACCGGGCCGACACTAGAGCGGCAGGTCAGGCGGGCGTGGCCGGGTCCGGGGGGACGGCACCGGGCACGTCGTTGGGTCCGGCGACGGCGGGCCGGGGCCGGTCCTGCGGGTGGAGGCGGACGGCGACCAGCGCGACGTCGTCGTCCGGGTGGCCGTCGACCATGTGCTCGACCAGCAGGTCGCACAGCTCCTGCAGCGGCCGGTCGCCGAGCTCTGCCAGCGCGGCGGTGAGCCGGGCGGTGCCGGCGTCGAGGTCGGCGTCGCGCCGCTCGACCAGGCCGTCGGTGTAGAGCAGCACGGTCGTGCCGCGGTCGAGCTCGACGACGGACTCGTTGCGCGGCCGCTCCGGGTCCACGCCGAGCAGCACGTCGGCCCGCTCGGGCGCCAGCACGCGCACCTCGCCGTCGGCCGTGAGCACGATGGGCGGGGTGTGCCCGGCGTTGGACCAGCGCATCCGGGTGGTGCCGCGTCCGACCTCCCCGGGCGTCTGCTCGAGGCGGGCGACGGCGGCGGTGGCGAGGGTGCCGAACCGCAGCAGCTCCATGGCGCGGTCCAGGTCGCGCAGCACCGCGGCCGGCCCGGCGCCGGTGGCGACGGCGATGCCGCGGACCAGGCTGCGCAGCTGGCCCATCGTCGCGGCCGCGGCGGCGTCGTGGCCGGCGACGTCGCCGATGACCAGCGTGGTGGCGCCGTCGGCCTGCAGGAACGCGTCGTACCAGTCGCCGCCGACGGCGGCCGCCTCGGCGGCGGGGAAGTACCGGACGACGATCTCGGCGTGGTCCGGCTCGGGCGGCGCGGTGAGCATCGAGCGCTGCAGCTGCAGGGCCAGGTGCCGCTGGGCGCCGTAGAGGCGGGCGTTGTCGAGGGCCATCCCGAGACGCTCGGCGACGTCGCGGAGGGTGGCGACCTCGTCCGCGGTCGGGACGCGGCCGTCGGTGTAGAGCAGCGAGAGCAGGCCCAGGGTGTGGCCGCGGCCCCGCAGGGGCAGGGCCACCGCCGCGCTGGGCGCCAGCCGGGACAGCAGCCTGCGCGGCTCGCCTTCCAGAGTGGTGGCGAGGGCCTCCTCGCCGGACAGCAGGAGTGGCTCGCCGCTGCTGAGCGTCCGGCTCACCGCGGGGATGCCGGGCAGCGCGGCCGCGCGGGACCGGGCGTAGTCCTGCAGCAGCTCCCGCGACGCCTCGTCGGCGTGCCAGGAGCTGACGCCCCGGGTGTGGCCGTGCTCGTCGAGGACGCTGACGATGCACGCGTCGGCGAGCGCGGGGACGACCATGCGGGGCACCTGGCCGGTGGCGACCTCGGCGTCCATCGACCCGGCGAGCTCGGTGCTGATGCGCGCCACGGTGAGCGTCCGCTCCGCGGCGCGGCGGAGCTCCTCCTGGGCGCGGACCCGGTCGGTGACCTCGATGAAGTAGACCGACAGGCCCTCCGCGGTCGGCCAGGCGCGCAGCTCGTACCAGCCGTCGAGCGGGGCGGGGTAGTAGGCGTCGAAGGACACCGGCTGACGGGTCTCCACCGCGCGCCGGTAGCTCTCCTCGAACACCGAGCTCACGGCGGCGGGGAAGGCCGCCCAGATGTCCTCACCGAGCAGGTCCTCGCGACGGCGGCCCAGCAGCCGCTCGGCCTCGGCGTTGACGTGGGTGAAGCGCCAGTCGGGGTCGAGCGAGTAGAAGCCGGCCGGCATGGCCTCGAGGACCTGGGCGACGCCGAGGGACTCGCCGCGCTGGTCGGTGACGTCGTAGGCAGCACCGAGCAGCCGGGTGGCTCCCCCGTCGACGCCGCTCAGGGCGCGGCCCTGGGCGGAGATCCAGCGGGTGACGCCGCCGGGCAGGGTGATGCGGTACAGCGCGCTGAAGTCGCCGCACTCGTCGACGGCGGCCTGCAGCGCGGCCACGACCTCGTCGCGGTCGTCCGGGTGCAGGCGGGCGGTGAAGCCCTCGATGCTGCGGTCGAAGCCCGCGCCGTCGTACCCGAACAGCGCCACCAGGCGCTCGTCCCAGTCGAGGACGCCGGTGCGGAGGTCCCAGTCGAAGGTGCCGATGCCGGCGGCCTGCATCGCCAGTTCACCACGCAGGGCCGAGGCGATCTCGTCGATGTGCCGCTGCTCCGGGGCGCTGCTGAGCCGCCCGGTCCTGCCTCGGTCCCCCACTGCCACCTTCCCGGTCGTGTACCCGCTGCACGGGCGATCCCGTCCCGGTGGTTGGAGACGCGGTCCGCACCATGTGTACCCGGCCTATCCTGTTGTGAGCAACGCGTCCGGTGGAGATCACGGGAAGCGCGTTCCGCATAGCCACGGGGGTCGTCCGTCGGCTGGGGGAGACGTGCCGTGGTGGGTGTGGGCGCTGGTGGTGTGGGTCGTCCTCGCGGCCGCTCTGGCGGTCATCCTGGGCAAGGTGATCCGGGCGGCTGACCGGCGCGAGTCGAAGGACGAAGGGTCGGTCCGCGACGACGAGGAGGTCCCGCCCGGGGGACACCGGGCCTCGTGAGCGCCTGTCCGGTCATGCCAGCAGGCCGGCCTCGGCCTTCGCGGTCAGTGCGGTGCGGACGGCGGCGTCGACGGTGGCCGAGAACTCCGGGTCGGCCTCGGCGCGGGCGAGGACGGCGTCGAGCATCTCCGGGTAGACGTCCTCGGTCACGGTGAGCACGAGCGTGCCGCCGGCCTCGAGGAAGCGGACGGCGCGGTCGCCGGGCGGCACGTCCTCGAACGCCGCCGCCGCGCCGACGTCGTCGGTGATCACCACGCCGTCGAAGCCGAGGAACCCGCGCAGCAGCGTCGTGACCACCTGCCGCGAGAAGGTGGCCGGCGCGCCGGGGTCCAGCCGGGGGTAGGTGGCCGAGGAGAGCATCACGAACGGGTCGGCGTCGGAGCGGGCGAGCTCGCCGAACGCGGCCACCTGCTCGCTGTTCGCGGTGGTCACGTCGTCGGTGACGCCGGCGGCCTCGTCGGTGTTGGCGTCCACCAGCCCGAGGCCGGGGAAGTGCTTGAGCGTGGCGGTGACGCCGTGGGCGGCCAGCCCGTCGACGACGGCGCGCACGTCGGGGACGACGTCGGCCGCGGTGTTGCCGTACTGGCGGCCGAAGGCGCCGATCGGGTCGTTCGCGGCCTCGGTGCCGGCCGGGACGACGTCGGCCACCGGCGCGAGGTCGAGGTTGATCCCGGCCGCCGCCAGTTGGGCGCCGAGGGTGCCGGCGAGGGCGGCGAGCTGCTCGGGCGGGAGCTGCCCCTGCTCGGCCGCGGGCGGCAGCCGGTCGAAGCCGGGGCCCTGGAGCGACTGCACCTGCCCGCCCTCCTGGTCGACGGCGACCCAGGGCCGTGGCCCGGGCGCGGAGTCCGTCCAGCGCCCGGTGACGGCGGCGATGTCGGTCGCCGCGGCCTGCGAGCGGCCGGCGAGGAAGACGCCGCCCACGCCGCCGGCGACCAGGGCGTCGCCGGGGGAGAGGTCCTCCAGCCGCACGCCGACGACGAACAGCTGCGCCACCTGCGCCCGGCGGTCCATGCCGGCCAGCGCCGTGTCCACCTGCTGTGTGACCGGGTCGGCCGGCGGCGTCGTCGGGTCGGTCGTCCCCGTCGGCGCGGTGCTGCTGCCGGACGGGCTGCTCGACTCCGCCGTGGTCTCCGGGGAGCCCGAGCAGGCGGCGAGGACCAGGCAGAGGAGCGCGAGCAGGACGGCCGGGCGGGTCCGGACGGGCGGGCGCATCGGGCTCCTCGGACGGGGACGGCGGGCGACCTCCCCAGTGTGCCGACCCGGGACGGCGGCCCCGCGCGGCACCATGGGCGGGTGCGGACGGCGTGGGTGCGGGCAGGCGTGTTGCTCGCCGTGCTCGTCGCCGGCACCGTCGTGGCGCTGACCGTCGAACTGCCCGAGGTCGGTGCGGTGCGCCGCTGGGTCGGGGGCGCCGGCGTGGCGGGGCTCGTCCTGCTGGCTGTCGCGAAGGGGGCCCTGCTGGTCGGCCCGGTGCCCCGGTCGGCGCTGTGCGTGCTGCTCGGCGTCGTCCTCGGGTTCCGGACCGGCGCGGCCGTGGCCTATGCCGGTGGCCTGCTCGGCGCGCTGGCCGCGTTCGCCCTGTCCCGGTCCCTCGGGCGGGACACCGCCGTGCGACTGGCCGGGCCGCGGGTGGCCGCCGTCGACCGCGCGGTGGCCGGCCGGGGCTTCCTCGCCGTCCTCGTCGCGCGGGTGCTGCCGGTGGCGCCGTTCGCCGTGGTGAGCCACGCGGCGGGGCTGTCCGCCGTGCGGTTCCGTGCCTACGCGGCGGGCAGCGCGCTGGCCCTCCTGCCCACCACCGCGCTGCAGGTGGGAGTGGGTGCCGCGGTGCCGGGGCTGTCGGCGTGGGCGGCGCGGGCCGGGTCGCCGATGACGGCAGCGGTCGGGTTGCTCGTCGTCGCCGGGACGATCGGCCTGTTGCTCTGGCGCCGCTCCTGCCGTGCCCCGCGGACGCCGAGCTGACCGGTGGGCCTCGGCGCGCGGATCGACCTGCCACACCCGGGTGGCGACGTACCCTCTCGTCCGGGCAGGGCGCGGATCGGCCGGACTCCGGGCCGTCGACGCCCTCGACACGGGAACGTCGGACGGAGCCACGTGGGCCAGCGGAACCCTGGTGGTGCTGAGCCGGGCGGAGCGTGCCCGTCGTGACCGCTCCCGTCCGGTGGTTGGTGATGGCCGGCCACGTCCCCCCCGACGCCCGGGGCGGCGGCATCGTCCGCTACACGGTCGAGCTGGCGCGCGCACTCGGTCGGCGCGACGACGTCGAACTGCACCTCCTGACCTCCGCCGCCGCTGCCGGGCCGCTGAGCGAGCTCGCCGGTGGTCCCGACCGGGTGGTGCCCGTGCCGGCGGTGCCGGACCCCGCTCTCCCGGCGTTCGAGCGGTTCCTCCTCGGGCGGCGTCTGGGTTCCCGTTTCGACGTGGTGCAGGGCACCAAGCACCTGCTGCCCCGCGGCGTGGGAGCGCGGGCGGTGCTCACCGTGCACGACCTGCTCCTCTTCGACCGCCCGGCGGACTTCCCCCTGCCCAAGAGACTGCTGCTGGGCAGGCACTACGCCGCGTCCCTGCGGCAGGCGGACACCCTGGTGTGCGTCAGCGCGGCCACCCGGGCCAGACTGCTGCGCTGGGACCCGCGGCTGGCGCCCCGGGCGGTGGTGACGCCGCTGACCACCAGCCCCCGACTGCTGGACAGCGAGCCGGTGCCCGTCCCGTCGCTGGTCGGTCGGTCCTTCGCGCTCGTGGTGGGCGACCCCTCTCCGCGGAAGAACCTGGCCGTCGTCGTGTCCGCGTGGGCGCGGGTCGTCCGGCAGCGTCCCGATGCGGTGCTGGCGCTGGTGGGACCACCGGCGTGGGGGACGGAGTCCTACGGTCCCGACCACGCTGCTCTCATCGCCTCCGGGCACGTCGTCCAGCTCACCGGGGTCGACGACGGCACGCTGCGCTGGTGCTACGAGAACTGCGTGGTCGTGCTGACACCGAGTCTGGCCGAGGGCTTCGGACTGCCGGCGGTGGAGGCGCTCGACCTCGGAGCTCCGCTGGTCACCTCGACGGACCCGGCACTGGTGGAGGTCAGTGGGGATGCCGCTGCGCACGTGCCCGCCGACGACGTGACCGGCTGGGCCGACGCGGCGCTGCGCCGCCTGCAGGAGTCCCCGGCCCGCGCCACCGGTGTGCGGCAGCGCAGGACGTGGGACGACGTGGCCGCGGAGACGGTCGCGGCGGTCACCGGCCGTCCCGGCGCGCGGCCGGTCAGGGAGAGCTGAGCACGTCGTCGACGACGGCGGCCATCGCGCGGCGGAAACGCGGCCGGGAGAACGACTCGGCGTGCCTCCGGACCGCGGCAGGGTCGTAGTCGGCGCCGTCGAACGACGTCAGGGCCCGTGCCCAGACCGCCACCTCGTCCTCCCCTGGTCCCGCAACCGGCACCAGCTCACCGGTGACGCCGGGCAGCACCGAGTCGCGCGCTCCGCCGGCGTCGACGGCGAGGACCGGCGCGCCGCAGGCCTGGGCCTCGACCGGGACAATGCCGAAGTCCTCGACGCCGGGCATCACCAGGGCCCGGCACCGGCGGAAGAGGTCCCGCAGACAGTCGTCGTCGACCCGGCCGAGGAACGTGGTCTTCGGCCCGGCCAACTCCTCCACCTCCGCGCGCGCCCGCCCGCCGCCGACGACGACCAGGGGCACGTCCGCCCGTCTGGCGGCCAGTACTGCGAGGTCGGGCCGCTTGTAGGGCACCAGCCGGCCGGCGACCAGGAAGAAGTCCTCGCGCGGGACCGCCGGGTCGGGACGGTAGAACTCCGTGTCGACCGGGGGGTGCACGACCGTGGCCTCGCGGTGCCACCAGGACCGGATCCGGTCGGCCACGGCCCGCGAGTTCGCGATCATCGTGTGCACCCGGGCCGCGGCACTCCGGTCCATCGGGCGGAAGGCAGCGGAGAAGGCGCCGAGCCCGGCTGCTCCGAGCCGGCCGCCGGCCTCGTTGGCACGCATCGCCGGGTCCCACACCCAGCGGGCCGGACTGTGCACGTAGGCCACCACGGGCGCCGGGGTCGCGCGTACGACCTGCGTGGCGAAGGCGTGGTGCGAGGCGATGACGACGTCGGACGGCGGCACCCGCAACCTGCTCATCGCGACCGGGAGGGCCGGGAGGAGGTGGGCGTACGTGGTCCCCCGGACGAGCCGGCTCAGGCGCGTGCTGTGCACCCGGTGGTCGATGTCAGGGGGCAGGACTCCCGGCCGGGCGATCGGCGCCAGGACGGGGGCGTCCGGCCACTCGCGGGCCAGCTGCTCGACCACCATCTCCGAGCCGGCGTACTCGGTGAAGCGTTCGTGGACCAGCGTCACCCGGGGCCGGTCGCTCACGGCCGGCGTCCGGCCCCGCGCCGGTCGGGCGACCCACCGGCGCCCGCGACCGTCTGCGCCGTCCAGGAGGAACCCGCGCGACTGACTCGCATTCCGTCATGATGCCCGTCGCAGGGGAGAGGGGCGGAGTGATGACGGTCGTCCTGATCGGCCTTCCGGCCCGACCCACCCGCCTCTCACCCGCCGCGCTTGCTCGACTCCACGTCGAGGCGCGCTCTTGGAGGGTTCACCCGTGCGGATTCCCGCTACGCTCGCCCGGCCCAGCGCTCGTCGACGACAGAGGACTGCTGTGTCCGTCTCCGCGAACCGCGTGCCCCAGGTCGGTGCCCGTGACGGCACTGTGCCGAGGGATGGGTCAGGGGAGAGCCTCGTCGTCGTCCTGGCGTCCGCGAACCGGCCGGGGTTGCTCGGCGCTGTGGTAGCGGACCTGGGGCGCCAGACCCGGCAGGACTTCACACTCGTCGTCTCGGTGCCCGATCGCAGTAGCCTCCCGGATCGGCCTCTCCCCGACGGCACCGTGGTCGTGCACGCCAGGGGCCTGACCGCTCAGCGCAACGCCGCCCTCTCGGCCGTGCCAGAGGCCACCCACGTCTTCTGCTTCGATGACGACGCCGTCGTCCGGGAGGACTACCTGGAACGGGCGATGGGGTTCTTCGAGGCCCATCCCGAGGTCGTCGCCCTGACCGGTCGCGTCCTGCTCGACGGTGCCGCCGGGGCCGAGATCCCCCGAGCGGAGGCAGACCGGGCTCTCGAGGAGTCTCTCGGTAACCCCGTCACGGGGCACTGGACCTCGAGCCGTGAGCTGTACGGCTGCAACTTCGCCTTCCGCCCAGGGGCGCTCGAGGGGGAGCAGTTCGATGCCCGGCTGCCCCTGTACTCGTGGCTGGAGGACCACGACTTCGCGCGACGGGCGATGCGCCACGGGTCGCTCGCCAAGGTGCAGGACTGCGTGATCGTTCACCGCGGCGTGAAGTCCGGCGGACGGGTCGCACACGAACGGCTCGGCTACTCGCAGGTCATGAATCCCGCATATCTGCACCACGTCGGCAGCTTCCCGCTCTGGCTGGCCCTGCACGAGACGTTGCCACGTCTTGTCAAGAACGTCCTGCTCTCGGCACGAGGGCCTCAAGCAGAATGGCGGCGGGAACGCCTACGCGGCAACCTCCTCGCCGTGGCTGACGTCGTCCGTCGGCGGTTCACCCCCGAACGCATCGTGGATCTCGACCCAGAGCATCAGGCGGGTGACGGGAGGTCGGGCTCCTGAGGCGGCCCGCTGACAGCTCACCTGAGCCACCCCTGCTGCGTGAGGAGCATCGGTCGAGGCCCTCGTCGCCCGTCCCGGGGCTCGCAGCCCCCGGAGACAGGTGGAGACGGATCGCCAGGGACGGTCGGTCCTGATCGAGGAGGCGTCGGCTGTCGGCACGAGCACTCACGGTCTTCGACTCGGAACCGGTCCGTGCGCGCCAGAGTCCAAGGTCTCGGACGTTGCGCCTCGGGCGTGGAATCACTGTCGCGTGATGCATTCCTGACTGCTCGTGGTCTGCAACTGGTGGATGAGCGGTCCCATTCGTGAAGGCCTTGCGCTCCACAAAGCACTCTGGTTCCTTGTGCGGACCTCGGACGTGTTGCGTGTCCGGCGGTGCCAGGTGCCCAGGCCCCCGTCTGCGAATTCGGGGTGCCGGTGTCCCGCGGCAGTTCACCTTTGCAGTCAGCGAGCGGGGGACGCTTCATGAACGGCGCGGCTGGTGCAATTCCAGTGAGACCACCTTCGGAGTCCCGTGACCGGACGCGGACCGTCGACGCCTGGGTGATCCCGGGACCGACAGCCTCGGCCACCGGTTGACACCAGATGGCGTGCGCATGGCCGCTGGCGGCCTCTTCCATGCCGAACGCATCCTGAACTGCGAGACGGGAGACGACCGTGAGCACACCGATCGGCATCGCCGTGGTCGGCGCGGGTTACTGGGGGCCGAACCTGGTCCGCAACGCACAGGCCACCCCGGCGCTGCGGCTGGAGTACCTGTGCGACCTCGACGTCGCCCGTGCCCGCACGGTGCTCGGCGACTACAGCACCGTCCGGGCCACCGCTGACCTCGACGCGGTCCTGTCCGACCCGGCGGTCGACGCGGTGGCCGTCGCGACACCGGCGGCCACGCACACCGGCATCGCGATGGCCGCGCTCGCGGCGGGCAAGCACGTGCTGGTCGAGAAACCGCTGGCGGCCAGCCTCCCCGACGGGGCCAAGCTCGTGCGGACCGCCGAGGAAGCCGGGCTGGTCCTCATGCTCGACCACACCTACTGCTACACGCCGGCCGTCTCCCACCTGCGCGAACTGGTGCGCAGCGGTGAACTCGGGACGCTGCAGTACCTGGACTCGGTCCGGATCAACCTGGGACTGGTCCAGGCCGACGTCGACGTCGTGTGGGACCTGGCGCCGCACGACCTGTCGATCCTCGACTCACTGCTCCCCGACGGCGTCACCCCGGTGAGCGTGGCCGCGCACGGCGCAGACCCGCTCGGCTGCGGGCAGGTCTGCGTGGCGCACCTGTCGATCGAGCTCAGCTCCGGCGCGCTGGCGCACGTGCACGTCAACTGGCTGTCCCCGACGAAGGTCCGCACGACCATCGTCGGCGGCTCCCGGCGCACCGTCGTCTGGGACGACCTCAACCCCACCCAGCGGGTGGCGGTCTACGACCGCTCCATCGAGACCCGCGACCCCGGCGCGCTGGGCGTGGAGGCCCGCAACCAGACGCGGGTGTCCTACCGGATCGGGGACATGGTCGCCCCGGCCCTCCCCGAGAGAGAGGCACTGCGCACGATGATGGGCGAGTTCGCCGCGGCGATCACCGAGGGGCGACCGCCGCTCACCGACGGGCGCTCGGGTCTGCGGGTGCTGGCGATGCTGGAGGCGGCCGGCGCCAGCCTCCGCGCCGGGGGCGTCGCGGTCCCGGTGGAGCAGGTCCGCCTGGAGGTGGCGGCGTGAGTGCTGCGGTGGAGCTCGCCGGCAGCCGGGTGCTGGTCACCGGTGGCGCGGGCACCATCGGCTCGCACGTCGTCGACCAGCTCGTCGACGCCGGCGCCGCCGAGGTCGTCGTCCTGGACAACCTCGTCCGCGGTCGGTTGGCCAACCTGGAGCGGGCCCTCGAACGCGGTGGCGACGTCGTCCGGGTCGTGCAGGGCGACATCCGCGACGTCGGGCTGGTGCACGAGCTGACCCGCGGCACGGACCTCGTCTTCCACCTCGCCGCGCTGCGGATCACCCAGTGCGCCGAGCAACCACGGGTGGCGCTGGAGTCACTCGTGGACGGCACGTTCACGGTGCTCGAGGCCGCCGCCGAGCACGGCGTCGCCAAGGTGATCGCCTCCTCGTCGGCCTCGGTCTACGGCCTCGCGGAGGAGTTCCCGACCACCGAGCGGCACCACCCGTACAACAACGACACGTTCTACGGGGCGGCCAAGGCCTTCAACGAGGGCATGCTGCGCAGCTTCAAGGCGATGTACGACCTCGACTCGGTCGCGCTGCGCTACTTCAACGTCTACGGCCCGCGGATGGACGTCTACGGCGTCTACACCGAGGTCCTCATCCGGTGGATGGAGCGCATCGCCGCCGAGGAGCCGCCGCTGATCCTCGGTGACGGTCTGCAGACGATGGACTTCGTCCACGTCGAGGACATCGCGCGCGCCAACCTGCTGGCCGCGCAGGCCGACGTCACCGACGCCGTCTTCAACATCGCTTCCGGCACCGAGACCAGCCTGCGCGAGCTCGCCGACCGGCTGCTGGCGGCCATGGGCTCGGACCTGACGCCGGTGCACGGTGAGGCGCGGAAGGTCAACGCCGTCACCCGGCGGCTGGCCGACGTGACCGCGGCCCGGGAGCAGCTGGGATGGACGGCGCAGATCGGCCTCGACGAGGGACTGCGCGGCCTGGTCGAGTGGTGGCGCGCCGAGCGGGCGCCGGCCCAGGAGATGCCGGCATGACCGTCGTCGGCGTGCCGGCGGCGGCACTCCCGACCATCCCGGTGATGAAGCCCTGGCTGGGTGTGGAGGAGGCCGAGGCCGCTGCCGAGGCGGTGGCCTCGGGCTGGGTGGCGCAGGGGCCGCGGGTCAAGGCGTTCGAGGACGCCTTCGCCCGCCGCGTCGCCGTTCCCGAGGCGGTCGCCGTCTCCAACTGCACGACGGCGCTGCACCTGGCGCTGCACCTGCTCGGCATCGGGCCGGGGGACGAGGTCGTGGTCCCGTCCTTCTCCTTCATCGCCACCGCCAACGCCGCCCGCTACGTGGGTGCCGAGCCCGTGTTCGCCGACGTCGACGCACTCACCGGGAACCTGACCGCGGCCACGGTGGAGGAGGTGTTGACGCCGCGCACCCGCGCCGTGGTCGTCGTCCACCAGGCCGGGGTCCCCGCCGACGTCCCGGCGCTGGAGGCCCTGCTGGCACCGCGCGGGATCGCGGTCGTGGAGGACGCCGCCTGCGCCATCGGCAGCACCCTGCACGGCCGGCCGGTGGGCGCCGGCGCACACCTCGCCGCCTTCTCCTTCCACCCGCGGAAGCTGGTGACCACCGGGGAGGGCGGGATGCTGACCACCACCTCGGCAGGAGTCGCCGCTCGCGCCCGGCGGCTGCGCGAGCACGGCATGAGCGTCAGCGCCGCCGACCGGCACGCCACCGGACGCGTGGCCCCCGAGCAGTACCTCGAGCCCGGCTTCAACTTCCGCATGACCGACGTGCAGGCGGCCATCGGCCAGGTGCAGCTGACCCGGCTGGACTCGATGGTCGCCCGGCGGCGGCAGCTGGCCGCCCGCTACCGCGAGCTGCTGGCCGACCTGCCGGACCTGCGCCTGGTCGCCGACCCGCCGTGGGGGACGACGAACTTCCAGTCCTGCTGGGTGCTGCTGCCCGAGGGCGCCCCTGTCGGCCGGGACACCGTCCTCGAGCGGATGAGCGCGGCCGGGATCTCCTGCCGGCGCGGGATCATGGCCGCCCACCTCGAGCCCGCCTACGCCGACCGGCCGCGGGTCATGCTGCCCGTTACCGAGCGGCTCACGGCCGACAGTCTGGTCCTGCCGCTCTTCCACCAGATGACCGAGGCCGACCAGGACCGCGTGGTCGACGCCCTCCGCGCGGCACTGCGGTGAGCAGGACCGCGCGATCCCTGGTCATCCTCGGTTCGGGTGGTGCCGCCCGCGAGGTCGTCCAGCTGCTGCGTGCGTGCCCGCAGGCTGCTGGCGGTGATCCCGTCGCGGTCGCCGGGTTCCTCGACGACGATCCCGCGCGTGCAGGTACGGCGATCGACGGGGTGCCCGTCCTCGGACCCACCACCGAGGCCGCTGGCCACGCCACCCGCGGCGCACTGTTGCTGGCCTGCGTCGGCAATCCCGGAGCGCCCGCTTCCCGGCAGCGGCTGGTCGACCGGCTCGGGCTGCCCGCCGAGGTGTGGGCCACCGTGGTACACCCGCTAGCCAGTGTCTCGCCGGACAGCACGGTGGGTGCGGGCTCCGTCCTGCACGCCGGCGTCGTCCTCACCGCCGCCGTCATCGTCGGCCGTCACGTCTACGTCATGCCGCACGTCGTCCTCACCCACGACGGCGAGGTAGGCGACGCAGCCACCTTCGGCGCCGGCGTCCGGCTGGCTGGCGGCGTCTCGGTCGGCGCCGCCGCCTACCTCGGGTCGGGCGCGCTCGTCCGCGAGCACCGCCGCATCGGCGCCGGCGCCGTCGTCGGCATGGGCAGCGTCGTCCTCCGCGACGTCCCGCCCGGCGAGACCTGGGCCGGTAACCCTGCTCGTCCGCTCAGCTCGTCCCCGGCTCCCCTCATGGAGGCATCCCTGTGACCACCGTCGACCGTCCCGTGACGGCCCGCCCGGTCCCGCTGGTCGACCTCGGCGTCCAGCGGGACCGCATCGCGGACGAGGTCGCCGAGGGGTTCGCTCGGGTGCTGGCCACGACTGCCTTCATCCAGGGCCCCGACGTCGCCGCCTTCGAGGAGGAGTTCGCCACCTACACCGGTCGTGCGCACTGCGTCGGGGTCGGCAACGGCACTGACGCACTGGAGTTCGCACTCCGGGCCGCCGGCATCGGCGCGGGGGACCCCGTGGCGCTGCCGGCGAACACCTTCGTGGCCAGTGCGGAGGCGGTGCTCCGCGCCGGTGCGCGGCCGGTGCCGGTCGACGTCGATGACGAGCACCTGCTGCTCGACCCGGACGCGCTGGAGGAGGTCGCCGGCGAGATCCGCGCGGTGCTGCCGGTCCACCTGTTCGGGCAGATGGCCCCGATGGCGCGGATCCGCGAGGTCGCCGACCGGCACGGGCTGGTCGTCGTCGAGGACGCCGCGCAGTCGCAGGGCGCCACCCACCGCGGGGTGCCGATGGGCGGGTGGAGCACTGCGACGGGGACGAGCTTCTACCCGGGCAAGAACCTCGGTGCCTACGGCGACGCGGGCGCGGTGACCACCGACGACCCAGGCGTCGCGCGGACCGTGCGGCTGCTGGCCAACCACGGCAGCGAGGTCAAGTACCTGCACCCGGTGCTGGGCTTCAACTCGCGGCTGGACACGCTGCAGGCGGTGGTGCTGCGGGCCAAGCTGCGGCGGCTCGACGAGTGGAACGCCGAGCGGGTCGTCGCTGCACAGCGCTACGCGGACCTGCTCGCCGGCGTGCCGGGGGTGCGGCTGCCGGCGGTGGCGCCCGGCAACGAGCACGTGTGGCACCTCTACGTCGTGCGGCTGGCCGCTCGTGACGCCGTCCTGGCCGACCTGAACGCGGCCGGCATCGGCGCCGGGATCCACTACCCCGTGCCGGTGCACCTGACCGGCGCGCTCGCCCCGCTGGGGTACGGGCCGGGCGACTTCCCGGTCGCCGAGCGGGCGGCGGGTGAGATCCTCTCGCTGCCGCTGTTCCCCGGCATCACGCCCGCCCAGCAGGAGCGCGTCGCCGAGGCGCTCGTCACCGGGGTGGCCCGCCATGGGTGATCCGGCCGGCGTGCGTGTACACCCCCTCGGGCTGTGCGAGAGCGACGACGTGGGTCCGGGCACCCGGATCTGGGCTTGGGCGCACGTACTGCCCGGCGCCCGCGTCGGCGCGGACTGCAACATCTGCGACCACGCCTTCGTCGAAGGCGGGGCGCGGCTCGGCGACCGCGTGACCGTGAAGAACGCCGTCCTGGTATTCGACGGGGTCGAGGTCGGCGACGACGTCTTCCTCGGCCCCGGCGTCGTCTTCACCAACGACCTGCGACCGCGGGCGCACGTCAAGAAGGGACCCGACGCGCTGCTGCCCACAGTCGTCGAGGACGGCGTCACCCTCGGCGCCGGCACCGTCGTCGTCTGCGGCACCCGGATCGGCCGGCACGCCTTCGCCGCCGCCGGTTCGGTCATCACCCGGGACGTCGCGCCGCACTCCTTCGTCGCCGGGAACCCGGCCACGCACAGGGGCTGGGTGTGTGCGTGCGGGGAACGGCTGCCCGAGACCCTCTCGTGCGCGTGCGGACGAAGCTACGGGTCCGTCGGCGACGGAGTGGTGCAGATCGTCCCGCCCGCGGTCCAGTCAGCCGCCCCGGTACCCGAGGAGGTGCGCCTGTGAAGTTCCACCGGCCACAGCCGCTCTCCGGCCCCGCCAGCGTCAGCGTCCTCATCCCGTGCTATCGGTACGGCCGGTACCTGCGCGCAGTGGTGGACAGTGCGCTCGACCAGCCCGGTCTGGACGTGGACGTGCTCATCGTCGACGACGCGTCCCCTGATGATTCCGCCGAGGTCGCCCGGTCCATCGCCGCGACCGACCCCCGGGTCCGGGTGCTGGTCAACGAGACGAACCTGGGCCACATCGCCACCTACAACCGCGGCATCGCGGAGCTGACCGGAGAGTTTGCAGTGTTGCTCTCGGCCGACGACCTGCTCGTGCCCGGGGCGGTGACCCGCGCCGTCGCCCTCATGCAGGCTCATCCCTCGGTCGGCCTGGCCTACGGTCATGCGCCGCAGTTCCGGGGAACGCCCCCGCGACCTCGTCGTGGACCGGCGCTGTGGACGACATGGTCGGGGCACGAGTGGCTCGGGCTCCAGTGCCGGCGGGGCCGCAACCCGGCGTGGAGCCCGGAGGTCGTGATGCGTCGCACGGTCATGACCGAGTTCGGTGGTTACGACCCGGACATGCCACATGCCGGCGACATGGAGTTGTGGCTGCGGGCGGCGCTCCACGTCGACGTCGGCCGTGTCAACGGGCCCGACCAAGCGCTCTACCGGGACCACGGCGAGAACATGCACGTCGTCGTGTTCGGCGCGTTCCTCGACGACGCCACCGCACGCCGCGAGGTGTTCGACTCGATCCTGGGGGATGGAGCGACCGGGATCCTCGCCGAAGCGGAACGGCAGAGGCTGCTGCGTGTGGCACACCGAGCGCTGGCCAGGGAAGCGGTCCACACGGCGATCCTGGCGCTCGAGCAGGGACTGCCGGACAGCCGGAAGCAGGCCAAGGCCTGTCTCGACTTCGCTGTCGAGACCTGGCCGGACATCCGGGACGGGCGGCTGTGGAGGGCGGCCGAGTCGTGGCCGGGCTCGCAGCGATCGACCATCCGGATCCGTACCACGGCGACGGCGAGGCGAGTGCGAGACGTCGCTCGTTGGCGGCTCTGGCGTTACCTGGGTGTCTGAGGACGTGCTCTCCACCGGCCTGCCCGGGCAGGACGCTCCAGGGTCTCCGTGACGAGAGGTGGTGGAGTGGTGGTCCCCCGGCTGGCTGTGGTCGTCCCTGCCTACCAGGCGGAGCGATTCGTCGCCGACGCGCTGCGATCCGTGCAGGCGCAGACCCTCCCGGACTGGGAGTGCATCGTCATCGACGACGGGAGCACGGATGCCACGGTCGACGTCGTCCGGGCGTTCACCGCGTCGGACGAGCGTGTGAGGCTCATCAGGCAGGCGAACCGAGGACTCCCGGGGGCTCGCAACACCGCGATCCGGAACCTTTCACCCAGCGTGGAGTTCGTGTCCTTCCTGGACGCGGACGACCTCCTCTGTCCTGATGCCCTGCGCGTGCTGGTCAGCCGACTCGAGGACGACCCGTCGGCTGTCGGCGCATACGGCTATGCCGAGTGGACGGACGAGAGCGGTGACCCCCTGTTGCCCGGCTTCCATTCGGACCGGCAGCGATCTCGTCGGAAGTTGAGCGGGCGGGTCATCCGTGCGGTGGGCGAGATGGAACCCGTCGACTTCACCGAATGGCTGGTCGTCGGGCCCTTGTGGCCCCCGGCCGTCGGCTTGCACCGGCGCACTGTCGTGGACGCGGTCGGGTACTTCGACGAAGACCTCAAGCAGGTCGAGGACGTCGACTTCTACACGCGGATGTCCCGACATGGTCACTACCTCCCTGTCGCCGAACAGGTCGCCTGGTACCGCCAGCACGGCAGCCAGATGACGACGCGGCGAGCGGAGTTCTGGCACAGCCACGACACGGTTCGCTACAAGACCTGGGCTTCACCGCTGAACTCCCCCGAGCAGCGTCGGGCGGTCGTGAGGGCATGGCGGATAGCCCAGGTGCGGCGGATCGCCCGGTGCTCGGTGCGCTTGCTGACGGCAGTGGTCCGACGGCGGTGGAAGTCCGCCGGACGCCTGTTCGTCGGGCTCCTGGTCCTGCTGTTCCAAGGACTGCGGGGCAGGCCCCCGGTGGCCAGGCGCTGGCACGTCGTCTGGACGGGACGGGATGTCTGAGAGACCTCCTCCGTCGCCGGTGAACGGCGCCGGCACAGAACTCCTCGAGGACTGGGGCGATGGGTGAGGACGGAGTCGCGGCCGACGGGGCTACGCCGCGGTACGACAGCCATCCGGTGGTGGACGTCGTCGTGCTCGGAGCGGGGATCAGCGGCTTGGTCTCCGCATCCGTCCTCTTCGAGCAGGGTGCTCAGCGGATCGTCGTCCTGGATGAGTACGACCACGTGGGCGGCAATCACATCGACCGCACGTACGACGGGTACACCTACGACATCGGCAGCCTGATCTTCCAGGACGACTCGCCGCTGCTGGCACACTTCCCCGAGCTCCTGCCGCTGTACGTGCCCATCGAGCCCGCGTGGGCGCGGCTGAACCCGCAGGGCGTGGTGACGCACTACCCGTTCTCCATCCGAGACGACGTCTTGGCAGCAGGCCCCGTTGAGTGCGTACGGATGGTCGCGTCCGCGCTCGCTGGGCGTGCGCGCCGAAGGCGGCAGGCCAACGTGCGGGACTTCGCGGAACACCTGCTGGGTGCGCGGTTCGTCGAACGCTCAGGGCTGGGCCACTACATGCAGCGGCTCTGTGGGCTGCCGCCGGAGGAGATCGACCTCGAGTTCGCCCACACACGGCTGCAGTGGCTTGAGCAGGAAGCGAGCCTGCCGAACCTCGCTCGGCGTGTCCTGCGGTCGTGGACTGGCGACCCGGAAGCACCGAGCCGCAACAGGCAACTGGTGCGACCTCGGGAGGGATACGGGCACCTCTACGAGCCGGCTGTGAGGAACCTCGTGGCTCGAGGAGCGACGTTCTCACTGGGCGCTGAGCTCCACCGCGTCCGCAAGGTAGGGAACGACTACGAGGTGGAGGCCGAGCGGGGACGGGTGCGGACACGAAGGATCGTGTCCACCATCCCGATCGAGCGCACCTTGGAGCTGTGTGGTCTGGAACCACCGGGCCGACCCCTGCCGACGGTGACCCTCGTCAGCCTCTTCTTCAGCATCCGCGGAGACCGGGGGTTCGGACCGCCGATCCTCTACAACTTCTCCCGCGAGGGCGCGTGGAAGCGCGTCACCGTCCACTCCGACTTCTACGGGGAACACGAGGGGCGCGAGTTCTTCACGGCGGAGGTCATGGGGCGCGAGACAGGGGACGCGGTGGACGTCGCCGAGCGTGACTTCCGGGAGCACTGCCGGGCCAACGGACTCTTCAGAGGTGATCTGCGGCTCGAGGGGAGTCACGTACTCGAGAATGCGTACCCCATCTACACGCAGGGAAGCGGTCAGCGGGCGCGTGACGCCATCCGGGCGCTGCGCGACTTCGGTCTCGAGTCGCTCGGTCGTCAGGGCGGCTTCCAATACCAGCCAACGGCACGGGCTTCGACCGTGGAGGCCGAGAACGTGCTCCGCCGTCGACCGTCGACGTGACACCGGTGGGGACTGCGCCGCGGCGCCCTTCCATGCGCCTGAGCCGCCGATCGCACGCCCGGGTCCGTCGTCGGCCGGGCGCCCGGACCCACCCCTGGCCAGCTCCCAGCGCCATAGGGTGCCTCCTGGCGTGGGCGGTTCCCCGCGCTGGTCGAGCCACCGTGTCCCGGAGGGAGCTGATCCTCGTACTCGTGAGAGGACCCGGGATGCCCCACATCCGTGAGCAACTCTCATGAAGCGCCTCAGCGTGGTCATCGCCAACTACAACTACGAGCGTTTCGTCGGGCCGGCCATCGAGAGTGCGCTCGCCCTCGACTGGCCGGACGTGGAGGTCGTCGTCGTCGACGACGGGTCGACTGACGGCTCCCGCGAGGTGATCGCCCGTTACGCCGACCGTGTCACGGTCATCGAGCAGGAGAACGCCAGGCAGCGGGTCGCGCACAACCGCGGCCTCGCGGCATCGACAGGTGACGTCGTCGTCTTCCTCGACTCGGACGACGTCCTGTACCCCGCGCTGCCACGGCAGGTCAGTCGCGTGTGGCGCGAGGGGGTGAGCAAGGTCCAGTACCAACTCGAACGCATCGATGGAAACGGGCGGCGGCTGGGAGGTGTGATCCCGGAACTGCGCGAACCGCCTGAACCCGCGGAGATCAGGCACTGGATAGACACGACGACGGCCTACCCCACCCCGCCGTGCTCGGGTAACGCGTACGCCAGGAGCTTCCTGGAACAGATATTCCCGCTCGACGACTCGTGCGATGACTTCAGCGACTCGGCCTGCCTCGTCGCCGCTCCCTACTTCGGGGACGTCATCACGATCGCGGAGCCTCTCGGGGCGTACCGACTCCACGGGGAGAACGACAGCGACCTGCTCATCGACCCCTCCCGCTTCGGGCGAGAGGTGGAGCGGGCGTTGTGGCGGCATCGCTACGCTCACCGCGTCGCAGGCGCACGAGGAGCTCCAGAGGACGAGAGCCTGCTCTTCCGCGGACGCTTCCTCCTACAGCTGCGAGTGGCGGCCCTTCGGCTCCAGTCCGGTGCCACGCCGCTGCCCGGAGACGGACGGCTGAGGATGCTCCGCGACACGGTCGCCTCGGTGTTCCATCCGGGCCCCGAGGGGCCGGCGAAGCGTGCGCTCATCGCGACTTGGTGCATCGTCGTGCTGCTCGCACCGTCCCGGCTGGCGCGGAGGTTGGTCGCAGAGCGTTTCGGACGCATGCGATGACCCGCCAGGGGTGCCGGGCTCGTCGCCGCGTGATGTCGGTGGGCCCTCTCCAGTGGACGTTCTCTGAAGTCCGGTGTGGCCGGCGACGACACGACTCGGCTGCAGACTGTCTGATGGCAGCCTCGAGACCTGCGCGCCGGTCATCCTCGCGTCGAGCCTCGGCGAGTCCAGGATGGAACTCAGAGGTCCGCTGACCGCACCCGGCCTCGGCCGAGGCGTCGCGATAGCGTCTCGAACACCGCGATCACCGTCCCTCACCCCTCCTGTCGAGCCTGGGGCGGATCTCCGTGAGCGCTTTCCGCGGGGGTCGCTCCTGCGGCATGCCCTGTCCGGTCCAGGACGGTCAGAGGATTCCGCTACGACCATTGTCGGGAATGCGGTCTGATCGTCACCAGTCCCTAGTCGAGCGAGCGGTTCGCTGATGTTCGACAACAGTGACTTCTACGCCAACTCTCGGGGCGGTAGCCAGCCACTTGTAGGCGGTGGCGCGGGAAATACCGGCCACGTGTGCGGCTGGTCGACCAGCCAGGACACGCTTGACCAGCTGCAGACTAGACCACGGCGACAGGCGCGGCATGGTGTTGGCCACGAAGGCCGCCGGTCGAGCGGGTGACGTCAGGCATCCCCACTCCGCCGGGGCCTTCCTGCCGATCCACTACCGCCGCGGCGTGTCGACAACGTCCGTGAGCACTACACCCAGGCGGTGACGTGGCGACGGGACCCAGGCTGTGGGGGTATCTCGGGACTCAGGCCGTGCCCGGCCAGTGCACCCAGGCAGGACACCTCCTCGACGGTGTCCGACAGCATGCTCCGTGTCGCTGAGTCGTACGCGGTACCGGCCGCGTCGAGCGCCGCCCATCAGCCTCGGACACTGCCCAGCAAGGACTTGTACAACCGTTCGTAGTCGTCTGCCATGCGTTGGACGGAGAAGTGCTCGACTCCGCGCTCGGCATGGGCACGCCAGGTCCTGAGCACGTCTGTGTCGCGCATCAGCATCCGGAAGGCGGAGGCCATGGCCGCCGGCTCGGACGGGGGGGTGAGGAAGCCCGCCCGTCCGTGCTCAAGCACCTCGGGAATGCCGCCGACCGATGTCCCCACCATGGCGCACCCGGCTGCCCTGGCCTCGGCGACGGTGAGACCGAAGGGTTCGGCCAGCGACGCGATGGCGTAGATGTCCGCCTGCTGCAACAGCGGCCGAGGGTTGATCGTGAACCCGAGGAAGTGGATCGACCGCTCGAGGCCCAGGTGGTGGACCATCGCCTCGTAGGCCTCACGGTCGGGACCGACCCCGACGATGTTCAGGTGCCAGTCCGGGAATTCCGATGACACTTCGGCGAACGCTGTGATGAGGTCTCCGACGCCCTTCCGTGCGTGCAGACCCGACACCGAGATGACGCACGGCCGCGCCAAGGGGCCGATCTGGCCAACCGGCAAAGACTCCCGCGGCGAGCCCACAACGCCGTTCAGGATGGTCACGACCTTCCCGGCCGGATAACCGCGAGACAGCAGCAGGTGGCGTTCGGCCTCGCTGACCGCTACGACGACCCTGCCCAATCGCATGAGGGCGGAATGGCCGTCGAACGAGTTGTGCATGGTCGTCACGAGAGGCGCTGCCGTCACCTTCGAGGCGGCGTACCCCAGGACTGCCGACGTCATCATGTGCGCATGGATGATGTCAGGCCGGGATCTCCAGGCCAGCTTCACCAGCGATGATCCATGGCGGATGGCTCCCGCAGGCCCGTCGGCGGCGGGGAGGTCGACGACCTCGACGCCGTGCCCTGACAAGAGGGCGTCGTACGTCCCGCCCGCTGTTGCGAAGACGACGTCATGACCGCGCTCTGCCTGTGCGCATGCCAGGTCCACCGCCATGCACACGTGGCCGTTGCCAGGCTCCCGGTGCTTCAGCAGGTGCATGATCTTCACGAGCCGACTCCGCTCCTCAGCGCCTGCAACAGCTCGGCGGTCGGGTCACGAGCCCTCGCTCCCATGAAAAGGGCGGTCGCGTCGTGGGACCGGCCCGGCAGGCGCATGAAGGCGGCCGAAAGATATCCACCTCGTAGGCGGGCGGCAAGGTGCTGACGGCGTCACCCCTGCAGGACTTTTCTAGTGGGCGCTCCGCGTCACAGGTGACGCCATTCGGGACCTCCGCTGCCACCCGACGGGTGCGAGATCCGCGTCTCCCGGCCGTGGCCATGTGCTCGAGGACAGCACCGAGCCAGCACACCGGAACAGGAAGGAGGTCAGGATTGCACTGCGACGGGCTGTTGGTGTGATGGGATGAGCCGGTCTGTGCGCCTCGTCAGGGGGTCTTGCTGTGCCTGACCGATCAGAGATCCGTGAATGGCTGCGTTTCGCGTTCAGGGAACCGGTCGTGGCCCATGCGCGTAGTCACTGGATCGGTCGACAGCTCTCCGTGGTGAGATCGCCGGAAGACCTGGTGACCGCGCGGGTCGTGGCCGTGCTCGTCGTCAAGGACGAAGCTCCACGGCTCCCCTTTCTACTGGACTACTACCGCCGCCTCGGGGTGGACCACTTCATCGTCGTCGACAACGAGTCCACGGATGGAACTGTGGCTCTGCTCGGCGACGAACCGGACGTGTCGATCTTCCGCGCCCGGGGTGACTTCAAGAGGGCCCGCTACGGGACCGACTGGGTCAACCACCTCCTGAAGCGCTACTGCATCGGTAAATGGATCTTGTTCGTCGACGCCGACGAGTTCCTCGTCTACCACCCGGCCGACTACTCGCTGCCCCAGGTCTGTGCGGCGCTGCAACGCGCGGGGCGGCGGTCGCTCCAGACGATCATGCTGGACATGTACAGCACGGAGGGTGTGGCGCCCCGACCCGTGCGCGTCGGCCAGGATCCGCTCGAGGTGTGCGACGCGTACGACGTCTCGGGATACCTCCATGCCTACGCCCGGGACTCCGATGCGAGATGGATCAAGGGTGGGGTGCGGGGGAGGCTGTTCTTCGAGAACCTCTGGGAGGGGCCGGCGCTCAACAAGACCCCTCTGGTGCACTGGCGTCGGAGCTCGGTGTTCCTCCGGGTCGCTCATCTGTTGTGGCCTCGTCGTCTCAACGGAGGGCGAGAGCCGCTCCGGGGGGCGATCCTCCACTACAAGTTCACGTCGTCGGCCATCGAGCGGATGACCGACCCGAACTGGGCCGCGAGACACACGGACGAGTACCTGGCCTATGCACGTCCGCTCCCGGAGCAGGTCGTCGAAACGGGCGTGACCCGGCGGTACAAGTCCCCTCAGGACCTCGTGGACGCCGGCGTGATCCACTCGCTGTCCGGCCTCTGACCGGCTGGTAACGGCTGTGCCGCGGCCCGCTCTCGGTCGCGTCTGCTCAGGAGCGGGCGTCGTCGCAGCCGACGTCACCACCCCGATGAGACGCCTCGTTCGTCGATGGGAAAGCAGCTCAGCGGCGACGTCGCGACACTCGACGATCGTCTGCACGCGTGGGCGGAGCTGCCGGGACGCGCTGTGCCGCCTCCGGCACTGGACTCGCTCGGTCGGCGCCCCGGACGTCAGGGCACGCCTCTCGTGCGCCGCGGCGTCGGGACGGGTGGATCCGGCCCGTGACTCGACCCTAGGCTGCGCAGCGCATCCGCATCGCGGATGGAACGACGCAGGTCGGTGATCAGCCGTCTGCAGGTCCGGGTGGCACCGGTTCTCCCGGCAAGCCTCCTTCGCAGCTCGTGCCGCGGAGGGGGCGTCACGGGGGGTGACTCGCGGGGATGGCATTGGCGGAAGAGGTCCCGTTCCGGCGTGTCGTCGCGCTGATGACGGCATCGAGCCTCGTGGTGCCGCTGGTGGGTCTGGTGAGCGCTCCCCTCCTCGCCCGGGCACTCGGGGTCGAGGGCCGGGGCGCCCTCGCCGCAGCACTGAACCCCTCGGTGATCATCGTGGTCGCGGCCAGTCTCGGGCTGCCCGAAGCCCTGACCTTCCTTCTCGCGAAGCGACCCCGCGCGACCTGGCGTGCCTTGCTCTCGACGAGCCTGTTGACCGCCGTCGCCGGGCTCATCGGCGTCATCCTCAGTGTGGTCTTCGCCGACTCCCTGGCCGGCGGGGACCACGAGGTGGCCGCACTGATCGAACTCGCGTCTTGGCTCGTCTTACCGGGTCTGTTCGCCGGCCTGGTGCGAGGCGCGGCCACAGGCCGCCAGATGTGGCTGGCGGTCGCCGGCGAGCGCATCATCTCCTCGCTGCTGCGGCTTGCGGCGATCGTCGTCCTCATGGCCCTGGGCCTGCTCACCCCGGTGACGGTCATCGTGACGTCGACGATCGCATCAGTCGTGGCCCTAGCGCCGTACTGGCGCTTGGTGGTCGACCGTCCCGGCGACGGCCCGGCGGACCTGGAGGACCCGGACGGTCATCCGCCACTCACCCGGCAGTTGCTCGGTTACGGCTCCCGTACCTGGCTGGGCTCCATGGCCGGGATCATCGCCGCCCGGCTGAGCGCACTGCTGATCACGCCACTGGCCAGTGCGGCCGAGTTGGGGCTCTTCGTCGTGGCCAACACGATCTCGGACATCCCCTATCTCGTGACCCACGCCGTCAGGGACTCGTTGTTCGGCGTGAGCAGTCGCGTCGCCGATGCCCACCGGGTGGCGACCACGTCAAGGGTGATGACGCTGGCGGGTTTGATGGGGTCCCTCGTCGTGGGCCTGACGTTGCCCTTCTGGATCGGTCCACTCTTCGGAGATGCGTTCACAGCGGCACTGCCAGCGACCTGGATCCTCCTGGCCGCAGCCGTCATCAACATCCCGGGACTGGTCACGGGAGCCGGACTCGCCGCCTGGGGGCGGCCCGGCCTGCGCAGTCTGTCCCTCGTCGTCGCCGTTGTCACGGACCTGGTCGGAGGGCTGCTCCTCATACCCCAGTGGGGCGCGGTGGGTGCCGCCGTCTCAGGCCTCGTGGCGACCAGCGCCGTCTCCCTCTTCTCCGTTGTCGCGTTCGTGAGAGTCACCTCGTTGTCGGCGCTCGAGTTCGCGGTCCCCAGAGGATCCGACGTCGTCCTGCTCCTCCGCGAGAGCAAGGACCTCGTGGCGCGTGTCCGGGGAGCCGTCCGCAGATAGCCACCCGCACGACAACGGCTCGAGCTGCGTCGCTCAGGTGGCCTGCGGACGACGTCGTTCAGTACTCGACGGCAGACGGGCTGCGTGAGGAGCTGCCCGCCCCCGCTGCTGACGGGACTGGGCTCCCGTCCGGCAGAGGATCCCCGCGTGCGCGAGCAGGCCGAGCGACATCCACAGGATGCCGCTCGTGTCGGCCAGGTCAGGACTGCTGATGAGCTTGGCGACGAGTGCTCCCACCAGTGCCCAGATGACCGGCCTGTAGGCGCGGACGGGGGCGGCCTCGCGGATGAGGACGAAGACCAGGGAGAGGAAGAGCAGCGTGCCCGGGATCCCCACCGTGCCGAGCAGGCCCGCTGCGAAGGAGGACGGACGGGTCGACCCCAGGCCGGTTCCCATCCCGAAGGTCTGCATGACGAGATGGAAGGACTGCTCGTCCGCTCCTGAGCGGTCGGCGTACGACGAGGACGCGAGCTTCGTGTTCAACGTGTCCTCGACGTAGTCGGCCAGGCGGGGCAGGAGCCACACAGCCGCGATGGCCGCCAGGCTGAGGAGTGTCACCGCAGCCGGACTCAGCGGCCCTCTGCGCAGGAGGATCCGCTGCACGTGGACGACCGCGGCCAGGGCGGCGAGAGCCAACCCCGCGACGACGAAGGTCGCCGAGGTCGAGATCGCGGCGAGGTAGGCGGCGATCGATGCGACCACGAGGGCGCCGGCCCGCCGCAGGCCCGTGACGTGCACCGCCCGCGACAGCATGTAGGCGATCGTGACCACTGACGTCGTGGCGAGGCCGGCCGGCTCGGAGAAGATGCCCCTGAACCGGGGGAGCCCCGTGGGTGTGGAGTTGATGAAGTTGAAAGCAGGAGAGTTGTCGAACACCCCGGACGGATAAGGGACTCCCACTTCCTGCCCGAGGTAGGCCCACAGTGACAGCAGCGTGCTGAGACCGACCGTCGTCCCGATGATCGAGGGAGTCGCCCAGCGGGAGCGGGCCAGGAAGACCACGACGCACGCCCCGAGCACCAGGTAGATGATCTGGGCGCGGTTCGAGGGTGTCAGGTGGCCGGCGGTGAGCTGTCCTGGCACGCCTCCGGGTGCGAGCACGGGCAGCCCGTCGAAGAGCAGCGGTGCGATCAGCGTGACCAGTACCGCCCACGTCACGAAGGCCACCAGCGGGGCGAAACCCGGCAATGCGGGCACGCCGGAACGCTCGGAGCGCCGGGTTCGCGCCATCATGCGGGTAGCGACGCCCACGGCTGCGCCGGTCGCAGCGGCGTAGAAGGTGGGCACGGCGGTGGCCCCGACGAGAAGTGCCGCACCCACCGGGGTGGCCCCGCCCAGGGCCAGCGCCCGGCCGTACCCCCGTGAGTTGACGATGCCGTAGACGATCACGGCAATGGTCACGAGAGTCAGCGTCGTCACGGTGGGTCTCCAGGACCTGGGCGGCCTGGCGGCATCACGACCCGTCGGCCCACGGCACACATCCCCGACTGTCCGATGTCAGGTGAGGATCTCCGACTCGGGTCCCGCGGGTGCGTTGAACCGGCGCAGGCTCCCTCCGCCCAGATCCTGGTCGCGGACGTGGTCGATGGCGACGCTGACGGACGTCACCCGGACGCCGGCCAGCAACTCGAGGGCGAAGAGGAACTCCGAGCGCCGGGTGGCCCCGGACTCGACCACGACGAGAGCGCTGCCGGCGAGGGCCGCTGCGACAGCGGACTCCGACCGCTCGACCAGCGGGGGGCAGGCCAGGACGACGTACTCGAACCGGGCTTTGAGCTTCTCCAGCATGACGCGCATGGCCGGGGTGCTCATGAGCTGAGCCGACGTGATGTCGGCTTGGCCAGCCGCGACCTCGTGGACGTGGCTGTCGGCGGCCCGGATCACCACGTCGTCGACGGTGGCCGAGCCGGCGAGGACCTCGGCCACCCCTGGCTGCGGAGGAGCGGGGGCGGCCTGGCGGCTGCGCCGGTGCCGCCTGCTGTCGGGGCGTAAGTCGAGGTCGACGACGACCACACTGGCGCCGATCTCGGCGAAGGCGGCCGCCAGCTGACGCGCGACCGTGTGTGCGTCGGATGCCGCGGTTACCCCGGCCACCGCGATCGTCTCTTCCACGTGGGAGCCGAACTGGAGGTTGGCCCGGAGCTGGCGGAAGGACTCCTGGCGAGGATCGGTGGCGACCATGTGCCGAAGGCGCCTCTCCGGGCCGGAGGGCATCGACGTGAGGGTGACCAGCCCCGCTGCTCGCGGGAGGTCCGCGCTCGACCGGATCCTCGTGGACAGTGAGTCGGCCACCACCACGACCACCACGCCCAGGACGAGGCCGACGGCGATCCCGATCAGGAGGTTGTTGAGGGGGCTCGGAGCGATGGGGACGTCCGGTGTCTCGGCGGTCTGTACGACGGTGAGGCGCACCGGGTTGGTGGGCCCCGGGACGTCGAGGAGGGGGGCCTCGGTGATGAGGGCTGCCGCCACGGCGTTCGCCTGCGATGCCACCGCGTCCGGGTCGTTGCCGGTCGCGGTGATGTCGATGAGTGACTTGTCCAGGCGGGCCCCGGAGGTCACCGACTCGCGGAGTTGCCCGATGTCGAACCCGTTGCCCAGTGCAGCAGTGGCCCGGTCGAGCACCGTTGTCGTCACCGCGAGGTCGGCGTAGGTCCCCACCCGCTGGGTGGCGAAGGCACTGCCGGACTGCAGGTCCGCCGGCGTCGCGTTGCCACTGACGGAGGCGTAGATCGTCGCCCGGGCTTCGTACGTCGGGGGCGTGGTCACGCTCAATGCCACGGCCGCGAGGACCCCGAGCGCGGTGACGAGCAGGATCACCCACCACCGGCGCCGCAGGACCTGCAGGTAGTCGAGGAGACTCACGCGGCCATCCTGTGCGAACGGGAGGCGACGCAGAAGACATGTGGGCACCACCTGTTCCGGGTTTCACCTGGCGGCGGCGTGTGGGCGGATCAGGTGTGGACGCGCACCCAGTCGACGTAAACGTCCGTGGTCCCCCCGGTCGGTGACAGGTCGACCGGCCAGCCCCCGCCGAGGGCCAGGTCGACCAGGAAGAAGAACGGTTCCGAACTGTGCGTCAGCCCCCTCGGGGCGGACACCTCCTGCCCGTCGATCGAGAAGGTGGCGCCGTCCGGGGTGATCCGGACGCCGTAGGTGTGCCAGGCCATCGCCCAGTCGGCGAAGCCGTTCTCGTCCCGGCAGTTCGGCGCCGCGCCGTCGTCGGGCTCCGTCGGCTCGGACGCACCCCAGCTGTGCAGCGTGTGGCAGCTACCGGACGTGTCGTGACCGTAGAGCTCCACGGCGTCGACCTCCCCCGCGGTGTCGCTCGGCAGAGCGGCGCTCTCGGTGTTCAGCATCCAGAAGGCCGACCACGCGCCGGCCCCGGGCGCACCCATCATGCGTGCCTCGAAGTAGCCGTACTGCGCGGCGAAACCGGAGCCGCTGACGTCGGTGGAGGCCAGGAGGCCGGAGAGGTGTCCCGAGCTCTGCTGTCCAGCGGCGTCCCCGGCCGGCCGGGCGCGGATCCGCAGGTACCCGTCGTCGACCGTGGCCAGGGTCCCCGCTCCGGACGCGGGGTCGGCGAACGTGGCCTCACCGAACTGGCCGCTGCTCGAGGCGTCGGGCTTGACGGCGGCGTAGTCCGCGTCCACGCCCGTCCGGCTGACCGACAGGGGAGCGGTGAACTCCTCCGCCCACTGCAGCGTCATGCCCGGCGGCGCGGAGCCCGGCGACTCCACCTGCCGTCCCGCCCGGTTGACCAGCTGGACGTACAGCGGCGCGCCCGGTGCCGGTCCGCCTCGCTGGACCCTGAGCGTCAGCGGCCCGTGAGGGGCGCCGGAGGTGTCGACCGCCAGGACCGCCCGCCCGTCGGCGTCCGCCGAGCCGGACGCGACGACGGCGACCGAGTCGGGACCGGCCTCGGACTCGCCCGTCCACATGAGGACCTCGAGTGGGGTCCCCGGATCGGCGGCGACCACGACGGTGACCTCGCCCTCCACGCCGGACCCCGGGGACGGGCAGACCAGGGTCAGCTGTCCCGCCACCGGGTCCGCGACCGGGGTCGACGACGCGCCGCACGCGTCCGCCGGGGGAGGAGTGGTCGAGTACCCCTGTTCGGTCTGCGGCCACCGGGGCGGTGTCGTGCCGGCGTCGTGGGCGACGAACTCCCGCAGACCCACGCTGGCGTCGGCGACGGTCCGGTCGATCTCGAGCCGGACCGAGGTCACGATGCGCGGGGGGAACGCGATGGTGGTCGCCTCGTCGTCCCCACCGGCGATCCCCGACACGACGACGCTGCTGCCGTCGTCGAAGCGCAGGACGCCCCGTAGCGGAGCGGTCACGTCGTCGGCCGTGGACGTGGGCCCGAAGACCTGCACGCTGGCGACCTGGCGGGGCCGGTCCCAGGAGAGCTCCGCCCAGGGGGCCGGATCGTCGGAGGCTGCCGTCCACTCGGCCCCGGTGTCGCCGTCGGCCGGTGCTCCGTCCGCCAGCGCAGCTGCCGCAGTCCCTGCGGTGCTGGACGCCCTGGCACGGGTGCGTTGGCCGTCGTCCCCTCCGTCGGAGGGCCACTCGCCGGAGTCGTCCACGGACAGGCCGGCCAGGGCGACCGAGGCGGCACCGCGGGGGACCTCCGCGATGGTCAGCCGGACACGGGACACGGTGCGGGCGGGGAACGTGACGGTGGCGTCTCCGGAGTCGTCGGCGGTCAGCATCAGGGAGCTCCCGCCGTCGAACGTCATGACGGCACTCGTGAACCCGGTGGCGGAGTCCCCGACGCCGAGGACCCGGGCGTGGTCCACCCGGGTGGGCTCCGAGTAGTGGAGTTCGACCCATGCCCCGACGGTCTCGGTGTCCGTGAGCCAGGCGGTGTTCCCTCGCTCGCCCGTGAGCAGACCGGACGGGTTGAAACCCGACGAGGCGGTGACGCGGATGTCAGGAGCATCCCGCGCTACGAGGAGGAGCGAACTCAGGAGCGCGGCAGCTGCGGCGACCGACAGGAGGACGAGGACAGATCTCCGCGTTGCCACCTACCACCCCACCACGGACTGGCCCGGGACCCGAGGACGTAGTCGGGCACGAACCTACCCATGAGTCGAGTCCCTGCAGGGTGTCGTTGACGGTGTGCCGGAGTCCGATCGGGTCGGGCGGCCTACACAGCGCTCGGGCGGACCGACGCCTTACCACGGGTCGCGCTCCAGCGGCAGGGACCTTCGTTAACGACTAATGGCATGCGGTGTAGCGAAATGCTCACGGTGAGCCATTTATCTGCCTTGATCGGTCACGATGTGCGCGGGGGGAGTGGCTGTTCGTGATTGTTCAAGCTCCGTATTTGCAGCCATTGCGATCTCGCGTCGACGCGTGCCATGTTGACGCCCGCTCGCGCACCCATCCTGGAATCGCCAGGACGAACCGCCGGACGGGGGCGGCCGTCGTTCCTCCGGTCCTCCCGCGCCGCCACGGCTCGTCATGCGCGATTCCCGAGCACGGGGGATCTCCATGAGTCTCACGACCGAACGGGCCACACAGCCGCCGGGTCCAGCCGTGGAGACCGGGCGCCCGACGCCGGCAGTGCCCGTCCCGCGCAGTGCGAGCGATCTCGGTACCTCACCGAGTCGCCCCCCTGAGTTCCGGACATCGGGGCGGCAGGGTCCCACCCCGCCGCCCCCGGACACGGGCCTCCGGGGACTGCTCCGCCGGGTCCGGGCGTGGATGCTGGTGCTGCCGGTCGACGCGCTCATGCTCCTCGCCCCGATCGCGTGGACCACGCAACACGTCCGCGCGACGGCGACGATGACCGCGATGAGCCTGTTCATGCTGTGCCGTTTCAGCCGCTACCGGGCGCGCCTGTACCTGAGCGTCCTGGACGACCTCCCCGACCTCCTCGGCCGGCTGCTCACCGCCACCGCGGTGGTGGCCACCGTGATCGCCCTCCGCCACGACGCGCAAGGGGTGATGAGCTTCCTCGCGAGCACGGCGGGCGCGATCGGTCTCGTGGTGGCCGGGCGGATCGCCACCAGCCAGGTGATCCTCTGGAGTCGGCGGCACCGCATCACGGTCCACCGGACCGTCCTCATCGGCGGAGGCGCGCTCGCCGCGGAGCTCGCGCAGGTCCTGGAGCGTCATCCCCGGTACGGGCTGCAGGCGGTCGGCTTCGTGGACGGCGGTCCCGACTGCATCGCGGAGAGGGTCTTGCCTCGCCTCGGTGACGTCACCGACCTGGACCGGGTCGTCACCGAGGTGCGCGCGGACGTCCTGCTGATCACCGAGGGCGAGTTCTCCGAGCGCATCCTGCTCGACGCGGTGCGCACGGACGCCTGCACCGACTGCGACCTGCTCGTCGTCCCGCGGATGCACTGGTTCCACACGCAGACCGGGTTGCCCGACCACATCGGCTCCATCCCGGTGATGCGGATCCGCACGCCCAACCTCGCCGGCCCGGCGTGGGCGATCAAGCGCGCGTTCGACATCGCCGTCTCGGGCGTCCTGCTCGTCCTGCTCGCCCCGGTGATCGGGCTGTGCGCGCTGGCGGTGCGGATCGAGGGCGGTACCGGGGTCCTGTTCCGACAGACCCGGGTCGGCGGGAACGGCCGGACGTTCGACTGCCTCAAGCTGCGCACCATGCGGCCGGCCGACAGTCACGAGTCCGGCACCACCTGGTCCATCGCGACGGACCAGCGAGTGGGCCCCGTGGGGCGCCTGCTCCGCCGGACCTCCCTGGACGAGCTGCCGCAGCTGTGGAACATCCTGCGCGGTGACATGACGCTCGTGGGGCCACGTCCGGAGCGCCCGTACTTCGTCGAGCAGTTCTCCGCGACGTACGACCTCTACGCGCGACGTCATCGCGTGCGGGCGGGGCTGACCGGCTTCGCCCAGGTCAGCGGCCTGCGCGGGGACACCTCCATCGCCGACCGCGTGCGGCACGACAACTACTACATCGAGAACTGGTCGCTGTGGCTGGACGTCAAGATCCTGCTGCGGACCTTCGCCGAGGTCTTCTTCGCCCACGGTCGCTGACTCCCCGGCCGCAGGCCCCGAACGGCTGCGCCGCCGGCGGCGGGCCGGGACCGGTCCGGTAGAGGCCGGCTGAGGCGGACCCCGTTCACCCGATCGGGCGGCTACCCTGCGCGGGCCGAGACGCGCCGGTTCCGTGACGTCTCCGGCACCGGTGCGGGGGGAGGCCTGGTGGCGCGAGAGGACCTCGAGCGGGGTGCGGACCCCGGGTGGCCGGAGGCGACGACGCCGGTGTGGTCGCCCGGCCCGCCGCCGGTGCCGCGCGCGCCGGTGACCGACGTCTGGCCGCCCGTGGGCGTGCCGGTCCCCTCGTCGTGGGACGGCCGCGGCCTACCCCCGCCGTCAGGGCCGGTGCCGGTGGTGCAGCCGCCGGTCGACCTGACCAAGCGCGGGGCCCCGGCAGGATGGGGCCCCCCGCCGCCCGCGCCCACGTCGCGTGGTGACCGGGGCCGCGGGGTGCTGATCGGCGTCCTGGCCGCCTCGCTGGTGGTCGGGGGAGGGGTGGCGGCCTGGTCCGGCCTGGCCGGGGACGACGCGCCGTCTCCGCCGGTGGCGGCGTCGGAGCCGGTGGACCCCGCTGAGGGGGTGGACAAGGGCATCGAGCACGGCGGTGCGGCGCCCTCGAGTGCTCCGGCTCCGGCTCCGGCCCCGGCCCCGGCCCCGGCGACACCGACGGCGTCGCCGGAGGAGCAGGCGCTGGCGGAGCTGGAGTCGCTGCGCGAGGAGTCGCGGGCGTCCCTGGCGCTCGACGGCCGGTGGGTAGCGCAGGTGGCGTCGAAGAACGTCGGCATCACCGACCCGCTGCAGACCACCGCGACCGGCAGCCACCAGTTCTTCGCCGTCGACATCCTCGCCGAGAGCCGGTCGCTCCTCTCGCTGGCCGACGCCTCGCAGGTGCACGTGCTGACCAGCTTCGACTTCGGCCGGCGGTCCGCCGCGGCCAACGGCGACCCGTTCTGGATCACGATCGTCGACGCCGGCTTCGGCAGCGGCGACGACGTCCGGGCCTGGTGCGCCGGCGCGTTCCCACGGCTCAGTGGAGATGCCCTGGCCAACGCCTGCGTCGCCCGCAGCCTCGAGCCGCCGCACGACTGAGCTCAGTAGCTAGCGCCCGTGCCAGGAAGCGGCGTGGGGCTTCGGTCCAACTAGACAACGCTGCAGCTCGGGCCCGTGGGGTGCTGGGCGAGACGGGCGGCCGTTGCCTGATCCCGCGCCCTCGGCGCGGCCGTCACCCAGTTGAACAGGTCGCCTGTGCCAACGGATGTCTGGGTGCTGGCCGGCCGCGGGTTCGTCGCCGTCCTCCGGCGGCCGCTACAGCCGGTGGTGCCATTCAGCGTCCTGAGCCAGATTGCGGGGCTCTCGGCCGTGCCGATGGGGTCTCCCGCCGCGGCGACAGCGCTTGGCCTGGTGCCTTGGACAGTGTTGCAAGTCGGGGTGGGGCCTCGGTGCCGGGCCGGTCGGCGTGGGTGGCGCCCGCTGGGTCGCCTGTCATGCTGGGGGTGGTCGCGGCCCTGCTGGCCGTCCTAGCGTCGTGTGCCTGCGTTGGCGGCGGTCCGGTGGAGGCCGACTGAGACGGGTCCCAATTACAAGTTGAGGTCAGCGCCTGCGGTGCCTGAGCGGGTGAGGTTGCCCGCACACCTAGGGCCAGTTCCACCTCTAAGAGAGGATCGAGACTCGCCATGTTGACAGTTCGCGTGGAGCGGCACCAATAGGCTGGCCATCGCCGACTTGGCACCGACAGCTGGTCGTGTCCCCCTAGCTGCGTCCGCGCGGGTGCATCGACGGCCAGCTCACACGGGTACATATACCGCGGCCGCTCCGAGTCACCCGTACTGGAACTCGGCGGACAAGACCTTGGCATGAGTTATGACAACGGTCGACTGATGGCCAAGTGAGCGATCGGCGTACCTGCCGTACATAATAGTTGCATGCGCCACGCCGTTGTGATTGCCAGCGTCGATCGTCCAGAGCTTCTTGCCCAGGCGATTCGAGATCTGCAACTTCAAACCGTCGCCCCGGATGTGGTCGTCGTGTCGGTGGAGTCAGCAGGGGACGTGCCGTCGGAGACTGGGCTGACCTTCCCCGTACAAGTGGTCACGGGGGAACGAGGGCTAACGAAGCAGCGAAACCGTGCCATCGAGGCCCTTCGGGGGAGCGTTGACCTCGTAACCTTTCTTGATGATGACGCCATGCTGGCCCATGATTATCTAGAGGCGGCGCAGGCCTTCCTTGAATCACACCCCGAGGTGGTGCTCTTCTCGGGCCGAGTCATCGCTGACGGTGCCATAGAGGGTGAGATTTCGAGAGGTGCTGCTCAGCAAGTCCTCGCGGAGTCCACTCCTGACGGAGCAGTTACGGACGTGAAGTCCGCTTACGGGTGCAATATGAACGTCCGGGCCGACGTGTTCGAGTTCGAGAGATTTGATTCACGGTTGCCGGCATATGGTTGGTTGGAGGACGCGGACTTCAGTGCGCGTGCCCGTCGGCATGGGCGAGTGGTGGCCACGGGATCCTGTCTGCTGGTGCACTTGGGGGTGGCGGGTGGACGCATCTCGGGTCGCCGGTTCGGCTTCTCGCAAATTGTCAATCCGCATTATCTGATGAGCAAGGGCAGTCTGTCGCGCAATAGTGTGTCCAGCCTGTGGCTACGGGCGTTCGTCGGGAACTTCGTGGGTCTCATGCGTCGGGATAAGAGGGTCGATCGGACCGGCAGGCTGATGGGAAACGTTCAGGGATTCATTGCAGTCGTGCGTCGGCGAGCGGATCCGGAGATGATTCCAAGGCAGTGAGGCATCGGCGCCCATGTTGTTGCCTGCAAGTGGCGCATGTCTAGTTGCTAAGCGTCGCCGAGTACATCAGGAACGGCTACGGCAGACGAAGTGGATGTAGTCTGCATCGCAGTGAAGCTGATAAGGGTCAAGGGGGGCGCCGCTAGTGTCCCAGAGACCTTCGATGTCGAACCCCGCATCGCCCAACTCGCGTACTAGGCCGCCGAGGGTCGTGAAGTGAGCGATGAACCGGAACTCGTGGACCTGAAGCGGCCATTCGGCCCAATCGGTGCCCCATTGGATATGGGCCGCGCTCTTGGCGAAGTTATACATCTCGACAGGAAGGGCCAGTTTCCTGACCCCGCGCCGGATTGCGGATGTAGTAGTCCGGATGAGACCCGTGTTCAACTCGACAACCGGGCGGGGACGGCGAACCAGTGGGGTCTCACGAAAGGAGATGCCATCGAGATTGAGCGTCGACGCAATGAAGGTCCCCCCTGGTCTGAGGACCCGACTCACCTCCGACAGCACACCGCTGCGGTGCCCACGCCCAACCAGGTCCAAGCCGTTGAAACTGAACATCGCGGCATCGAAGTCGGCGCTGACGAAGCAGCTGAGGTCTCGCGCATCGACCACCTGATAATCCACGTGAGGTCGCTTCGTCCGCGCGCTCTTGATCATCCGCTCGTCGAAGTCGACACCAACGTATCTCTCGGATGCAGGCTCGAGGAGATCGGTCGTCCGTCCTCCCCCTACGCCGATGTCGAGTACGGATCCGCCTCGGATGACAGGCGCCGCGAAGTCGAGGGCGGCCTGCTCCCCCGCATCGGCGTAGCCGCTGTGCCGATATTGCCGACGCACCACCCAACTCCCCCAGGAGCCGCCCTGCCCTGGGTGTCCGGCAAGGTACTCAGTTCCCACCGTGGCCTCCATCTGCGCCTCCGTCGTGTCGCGAGTCAGGCGATCGGAGGCTAACAACCCACGTGATCAACGGTGCGTCGAACAGGGGAGGTCAATTCTGACGCCGGATACCTCCTCCCGCCCCTGCAGCGCGCACCAGGTGCGGACTTGCTGACTACGGTGCAGGTATGCGGGGTGTAGGGGCAGAGGGAGCGCCACGATGGGCGAGGACCACCATCGTCATCGTGGCCCTCGCCGCGGCGGCGCTCGGGATGCTGACCCTCCTGGTGAGACCAGCGGCGTCTCCCGAGGCTCGATCGCCGGTGGCGCCGACGACGACGCCCGCCAGTGAAGCGCCGGATCGTCCGCGGGCCGTCTTTCTCGGGGATTCCTGGGTGGAGGGCGCCGGCTCGACCTACGTTGGGGGAGGCTTCGCGGCTCAGGTGGCTGAAGCTGCGGGTTGGCAGTTCATCAACGCCGGGCAAGGGGGCACGGGCTACGTGACTGACGGCCCGCCCGACTACCCCGACCGATCGCCGTTGCCGAGCCGCGTCCAGGACGTGATAGCTCAGGCTCCCGACGTCGTCATCGTGGCCGCCGGAATCAATGACGCCGGGCGTGGCTACGGCGAGGAGCTCTTGTCCTCTGCCGTCGCCGAGACCCTGCAGTCCCTGCAGGAGGGCTTGCCGAACGCCTTCATGGCTGTGATCGGTCCCTTCTGGCCGAACGAGGCCCCCACACAGTCGGTGCTCGATGTCGACAACGTCGTGCGGGAACAGTGCCAAGAGTTCGACATCCCCTTCGTCAGCCCAATCGCGGAGCGGTGGATCACGGGGACAAATGACGGGACTGTACTGGGCAACCGGACTCGATTCATCTCTCAGGATGGGGCTAATCTGACCCAGGAAGGGCACGACTACGTCGCTCAGAAGGTGCTGGCTTTCCTGCAGACACAGCCGGGGCTGCCGTATGCGGGTTGACCCACACGAGAAGGTGACCGGGATCGTGCCGGCACACGAGGGCTGCGGTGGTGAGTAGACACCGCGCCAGTAACTCGGGACTCTGGCGAGCGGTCGGTGTCCTGCTCAGCGGACGGGCTCTCGCGGGACTCCTTCAAGTGGCCTTCCTCGCGTTCCTTGCCCGAGCGCTGGGCGTCACCAGTTATGGCTACTACGTCGCCTTCTTGGCGGCTGTCTACCTAGCGATGAACCTGGCGGATTTCGGGTTCGGGACGCGACTGTTACGCCTAGGGGCAGAGGAGGACCCGAAGCAGACAACCACGTGGATCCTGCTGATCCGCACACTCTCCAACGTCCTCATCGGTGCCGTCGCAGTTCTGCTCTGGGGAGTCTGGGGCTCTGATGGATGGCTGCTCGGC
Source organism: Geodermatophilus sp. SYSU D00663 (assembly GCF_054050655.1). Classification (NCBI taxonomy): domain Bacteria; kingdom Bacillati; phylum Actinomycetota; class Actinomycetes; order Geodermatophilales; family Geodermatophilaceae; genus Geodermatophilus; species Geodermatophilus sp. SYSU D00663. The sequence goes on from NZ_JBJGZT010000002.1 coordinate 198,176, forward strand.
GTCGCCGTGGCGGTCTATGCCACGGGCGACACGTTCGGTGACCTCGGCCTGACGCACATGCTGAGCACCACGCGGGTGCGGTCAGCCACGACCTGGCTGGTGTTGCGGCGCGTCATCAGCCTCGGTCCCTTCGCTGCAGGACTGAACGAGGCTGCGGCCATCTCGGCTCTTGCGCTTGCCGGCATCGTCGGTTACGGCTTGGCCTTCGCCGCGATGCTTCCGTCCGTGACACGCCCACGACAACTGCGGGTCTTCATGCGTCAGAGCATGGGCTTCTGGGGGATCAACAGTGTGTCGAACCTCCAGCAAGCGGACGTACTGATCGTCTCTGCGGTGGCCGGCGCGCACCTGGCTGGCCTGTACGGCGCCGCCACTCGACTGCTCAACCCCCTCAACCTCGTCACGTCCGTTCTCCAGCAGGTCTTTGTCCCGAGGATCTCGGCCGCGACGACTCATGCGGAGAGACGGGCACAGTGGGACAGCCTCTTCAGGATCACCGGACTCGTGGCGTCGTTGATCGCTCTGGCGAGCCTGGCAAGCCCTTTTGGAGTACAACTCCTCTTCGGGTCTGATTACCAGGAGGGCGCGCCGGTGCTGTCTGCGGTCTGCTTGGCCGCGGCACTCAACGCGCTCTCGGAGGCCTATCTGTCCTGGATCTATGTCGAGGGCGTCAAACTCCGCATCAGCCTGTACTCAGGTGGCGTGCTGCTCCTGGGCCTCGGCGCGCTCGCCGCACTCAGCTGGAGTCTGGGGGTGCTCGGAGCTGCGATGGGACTGGTACTTCCCTACTTTCTCCTGACCCTGCTGTACCGCAGGACCAGCTCTCACTCACGTACTCGATCTGAGGTCTTGGTGACGAGGCCTTGAGACTGGAGGCGCCTTGACGTCCCTGGGAGTTCCAGAGCGAGCAACAGGAGCCAGACGGCCGGTTCGTGCCGTAGGAGTGGTGGCGTTGCTGTCAGCCGGGGCGACGCTGGGGTATCCCGCGTTCACCCGAGTCGACGACGTCGTCTTCTGGACCCTGGTGGTGATCGCGCTCTGGTGGTTCGTGCTCGGGTTGCTGATCATCTCGAAGCCCGCGGACCTCACAGAGCCGATCCACTGGATCAACGGGACCTATCTGGTCCTATTTGGACTGCACCCCCTTGCATTTTATCTGCAAGGTCAGGTGTACCGGCCGTATCACGGCAACTACGACATTTCACAGACCTACACCGCGGCAATCGCGGTCGGCGCGATCTCCTTCATGGCGGTCAACGTTGCGTACTTCTTAGGTCTGTCGCGACGGCGTCGTGACGTCTCGGAGCGCAGAGACTCCGAGGATGAGCGGGGTCACGACGAGACTCCCTCCTACCGCAGATTGCGCGCCCTGAGGAACTGGGCTTGGGCCCTTCTGTCCCTGGGGCTCGCCGGGGTGGCTTCCAACGTAGCCGCCGGGCTGGGATCCGGAAACGCCAATGGTGACTTCGGAGCCGGACGGACGGCCTATGTCTACCAACTTCCTCTCCTGCTGGTCCCGACTGCGCTGGTGTTCTTAGTCCTGTTCGCGTACGCCCGGTCTCGAGCGGACCTATGGATGGGCCTACTCGTGGTCCTCGGATACTCGTCTTACGTGCTCGCCCAGGGTGCCAGAACCAGCCTGTTGCTGGCCCTCGTTCCTCCTGCGGTCTTCATCGTGGTCCTTCGGCGGGTCCGATTTCCGCGGCTGGCGGTGGTCGGAGTGCTCGCGCTTGCCATCCTCGCATTCTCGGCGTTGCGGGATGTCAACTCTCCGGACAGTTCCCTGACCAAGTCCCTGAGCGACGCGCTGGCGGGCCCCGACCAGTTGTTGATCCAGACGTTCACGGGCGATGACACGGAGATGGTCGACGCATTGGCGCTCGAGATGACCATCGTGCCGGAATTCCGGGGGTTGCAACCTGGGATCATGCTCTACTCAACAGCGGGTGCTCCAATCCCCCGCCTCCTGTGGGCCGGTAAACCCGAGACTGCGGATGTCGTGCTCAATTCCTTTCTCTTCGACCGTGGAGTGAACGAGGCGAGTGTTGCCTACTCCATCGTGGGGGAGGAGTACTACGACTCGGGCATCGCAGGCGTCATCGCGTACGGCGCAGTCTTCGGCTTCTCGTTCGCCAGGCTCACACAATGGCGTCGGCGCCATCCGTCGTCGCCGTTCTCTGCTGCTCTCTACGCGGTCGCCGTGGCGATGGTTCCCATCGTCATTCGCGGCATCCTGGCCTACTCCCTTGCCATCGCTGCGTTCGTGGCCGTTCCACTGGTGATCGCCCACAGGATCGTCAACCCGAGGTCCTCTGACGCGGATGTCGTGGGTAGGGGCAGATGATTCGAGGAGGGGGCATGATATGTGGGCCGGGGTCAAGGGGTGCGAGGAGATGAAGGCGGTCCTCGTGACCAACTCGGGTACCCATCCGGAATTGCAGCACGCCGCGAGAGCCCTCGCGGCGGATGGCCTGCTCGCAAGGTATTGGACCAGTCTCGGGTGGTCGGACGAGGGGCGGATGTCTCGGCTGAACGCTCCAGCGCCCTTAAGTGCGCTTGCGCAACGTCGTCTCCTCGCGGGTCTCGAGGCGTCTCAGATCGGGCGACGCGCGACGTCCTGGGAGGTCGCCTACCAGGTCCTCTCCCGTGTCGGCCGTAGGTCCGCAGCAGATCACGCTTTGCGTCTGCGGACGGTCCAGTTCGACACGGCGGTGGCGAAAACACTTCGCCGCACTCGAGACCTACGACTCGTGGTTGCCCATGCCACAGGTGCCAAGGCGGTCCTCGAAGAAGCGGAGCGTCTAGGCGTACCGACGGTCCTGAACTGTGCCATAGCCCACCACCGGTGGATGGAGCGATTCCTCTCGAAGGAAGCGGTGGAGAACCCGGCATGGTCAGGGACGCTGCAGCACCATGAACTCGACGCGGCATGGGCTCAGCGACTGGACGAGGAGATCCAGCGGGCGTCATTCCTGCTGGTCGCCAGCACCTTCTCTGCGAGCACGTACGTCGCCGAAGGCGTGGACCCCGAGCGCATTGTGGTGGTTCCCCTCGGTGCCGAATTTCCGTCCGAACAGCCGCTGAAGATCCCGAGAGCAGGCGGTGTCCGCTATCTCTTCGCCGGACAGTTGACGCAGCGTAAGGGGTTGTCCCACCTCGTCGACGCATTCGCTGAGGCTCAACTGCCGCCCGGATCGGTCCTCCAACTGGCGGGCGCTCCCGTCGGGGATGCGGCCGAGCTCTGCGCTCGCGTCCCGGGGGTGGAGTTGCTCGGGCTGCTGTCACCCCCGGCTCTGGATGAGGTCTACCGGAGCGCCGATGTGTTCGTCCTGCCCTCCTTGGTGGAGGGTTTTGGATTGGTGGGCCTGGAGGCCATGGCTCGCGGACTACCGACGATCGTCTCGAGCCACACCTTCGCAGAGGATGTCATCGAGCCAGGGGAGGACGGATATGTCTTCCCGGTTGGGGATGTGGCCACCTTGCGGCGTCTCATGGAGCAACTCGGCGCCTCGACAGACGCCAGAGCCCGTATGGGGAGGGCGGGGGCAGAGAAGGCGAGCCGGTTCACGTGGGATCACTATGGACGGCGACTCATGCACGAGCTGCGCGCACGCCAGTTGATTTGACCACCTGGGTAGTGCGCGAGCGAGGAGGGGAAACGTGAATGGACCCGGCGAGCGCATATTGTGGTGCTCGGCCTCATACGGCTACGGTGGGCGACTGATGTACTTCCGCCCAATCCTGCAGAATTTCACGCGGGAGTTTCCGAATACTCGTGTGGCTGTCAGTCGCGACTTTCCTGTGCAGGACTATCCGGAGTTGCCCCTGTGGCCCGTGCTCGATCTCAGGACCTGGCGGGCCAAGCGTAAGCGGGACCAGCGCGCCTACTCGACCGACCGTCTCGTTCCCACCGCCGCCAGTGTCCGACGACTCGCAGGCTTCGACGCGGCTCTGTACATCGCCATCGAGTTCACGCCGGTGGCCCTGATCGGTTTCCTGCTCGCGCGGCTCCGGAGGAGGCGACTTCTGCTCCTCATCGAGAGCCATCCGAAGTACCGAGGCGGAGCGGACGGGGCCATCGCGCGCCGCGTGAAGTCGCGGGTGGCTCGATCGGCGGATCACGTCCTCGTGAGCAACGCCGAAGCGGCCGGTTACGTGACCAAGGACCTCGGAGTTTCGCCGGCGCGACTTTCCGTGGGGCCTTATCTGACCTCAGCTCCCACTGAGGAGCACCAGGAGGTCCAGGCCACTCGTCGGACGCGCCTGCAGCAGGAGCCCGTCAAGCTCCTGTTCCTCAATTCGGTTACTCGTCGCAAGGGGCTCTTGGAACTCCTGGACGCGCTGGCCATCCTCGAGCAGGACGCTCGGTGCCGAGGGCGCTGGCGGCTGGATGTCGTTGGTGCGGGCGAGGCGATGAGTGAGGTACAGGAACGCATGGCGGCACTGGGTCTTGAAGAGAACATGACCATCCGTGGTGCCTTGCCCTACGAGGACATCTGGGAGGTATACCGGTCGGCTGACGTCGTGGTCTGTCCGACACTGGCGGACTACCGGTCCCTGGCTGGCTTCGAGGCGGTCAACTCCGGCAAGCCCGTCGTGATCTCCGCCCTGGATGGCGCGACACGGGAACTGGCGGGCAGGATGCCCAGCGTTCGAGTCATCGACCCGCGCGACGCCGTGTCAACGGCCAAGGGGCTCTGCGACCTCATCTCGGACGACACGCAGTTGGAGGCTGTTCTCGCGGCCGCTGAGGAGATTCCCGAGGACTTCTCCTACGCGGCCGTCCAGCGGCACCTTTCAGCCGCCGTTACGGCTGCGCTCGGCCGCCTCGGGCCGGACAGCACGCCCACGGCGAAGGAGCGTGTGCCCTGACCACGCTGTTGATTCCTTTGCTTGAGCGCACGTCGTTGGTCGAGGAGGGAGTAGGCGGCGAGCCGCTACAGTCCGGCGCCGACCCGAGGTGCGGGCGGTGAGCGGGGACCTGCAGTGTCCCGTCATCTCGTGTCGACGGGGGGCACCGAGCGGACGGTCCAGCATGTCGAGTCCGGACGCTGAGCAGGCATGGGCGCGCGCCCAACGGCTGAGCGGGGCTGCGCGTGTTGCGGCGGATGCGCTCGGGTCCTCCTCGGACCGAGGAGGACTTGCTCGCCTCGTCCGATTGTTGCGTCATCCGGGTGTGGTGCTGCGCGTCATAGGCGTGATTCTGAGACTCCCCGTCCTCGAGGTCCGCTTGACCGCTCGTGACGGGGGAGAAGCGATCTGGCGCGCCTACCGTGCCAACAGCGGGATCGGCTTCCTCCGCGGCCTTGGTCGTAGTGCCTACCGGATCCCACCCTCCGGGGTGGCATTCCAGGGCCGAGCGGCCCACGGCCGGCGGAATGCCGCGAACAGAGCCTATCGAGCTGGTCTCGTCATCGAACCGGTGTCACGAGCCGAGATCGCCGGGCCGCTCAAGGTCATCGGACAGGACAGCCCCCTCTGTCCCCCGTGTGAGGGATTCTCCCTGATGGCCAGCGGTCCGATGGGAGAGCTGGTGGCCGTGGCTCACGTCCACACCGACGGGAGCGTCGGTCAACTGCACATCTCGGTGCAGTGGCCAGGCTCCGCGCTGGCAGGGCAGGCGCGCTATGCCCTCTTCCAGAGGGTTGTGCGGGAGTTGGCGGGCCTCGGCGTCGATGTCCTCATGGTCCTGGACAACTACTTCACCGCTCGACCGGGGTTGCGGGAGATGCAGCGGAACCTTGGGTTCGTCCCGATCAACCTGCGTCTGGTGCGAGGGATCTCGTCAGGTGGCGTCTTCAGATGGCACTCGGTGGTCGCAACAGTGCTCAGCAGCCGACGTGGCTGAGCGTGCGCTCCGCATGGTCAACGGATGCGGCCAGGTGGGCCGTCGGGTGGAGTGACGAAACGCGTCGAATGTAGGCATGGCATACCGTTGGCTGCGTGCGGAGTAATGCCGAGTCTGCGCCACGGCCGGTGATCGTAGCCATGGTGATCACCGTGGTAGCGACAGTTGTACTTGGAGCTCTCACCTCCATCCGTACAACTCATGACCGGTATCAGATAGCTCCAGGTGTCTTGGATGCGGCGGAGTCTCCCGAGTCGGTCACTGCCGTCTTCATCGGCGACTCGTGGACAGAGGGAACCGGTGCTGATAGTCCCGACAGAGGGTGGGCTCCTCAGGTCGCCCAGGCCGAGGGGTGGAGCATCATCAACGCCGGCCAAGGCGGTACCGGTTATGTCAGCGATGGGCCGCCCGAATACCCGGAGCGCGCTCCGTTGCCGGACCGGGTAGCAGACGTGATCGCTCAGGATCCCGACATCGTGCTCGTCGCGGCCGGGATCAACGACGCAGGTCGGGGTTACAGCGACCAGCAGATCATCGGGGCTGTCGAGGCGACCCTCCGGCCGCTGAGGGAGCAACTACCGGATGCGCGGGTGCTCGTCATCGGCCCTTGGTGGAACAACGGCGAACCCACGAAGTCAGCGGCCGCGGTGAACGAGATCGTCTAACAGGTCGCCGCCGACCTCGGGCTGCCCTTCGTGAGCCCCATGGACGAGGAGTGGATCACCGGAAGCAACGACGGCACGATCCTCGGCAATCGTGTCCAGTACATCGGCCCTGACAACGCACACCCGTCGCAGGCGGGGCATGACTACCTCGCCGACAGGGTCGAAGCCTGGCTGGACACGGTCCCGGACCTCCCCGCTCGTCAGTGAACCGTGCGTCGGAACGCCCTCTGCTGCGTGTACTCGAGGGTCTCGGCAGGTGGCTTGGTCGCAGGAACGCAGCAGCGAAATCTCCGGACAGTTGAGGGCCACCCGGCTGGGCTCCCGGTGGTCGAGGAACTCAGCGCGGCTCGCGGTCGGCCTCCCGCGTCCCTGACAACGCCGCCTGATAGACCTCGACGAGTCGGTCCCGCATCTTGTCCGCGCTGTAGCGCTGAGCCGCGCCGAGCGCCTCCGCAGACAACTGTGACCAGCCGGACGCGTCGGACTCGATTACCGTCCTGACCGCCTCGGTCATCTGCTCGACCGAGCCGTCCGTTACATGGGCCCCGCCATTCCGGCGCAACTCGTCGGAGATCCCCGTCGAGTCCGTCAGTACGGAGGGAAGTCCTACGCTGAGGGCTTCCAACAGCGCCATCGGAAACGGCTCGTCCACACTGGGCAGGACGAAGCACTGCGCACGGGTCAGTCGCGCGATGACCTGAGAATGCGGCAGTGCGCCCTCGTAACGGACGGCATCACCCATGCCGTGGTGCTCGACGAGGTCCATGACGTGAGCCAGAGATCCCTCGTCAGCGCCGATCAGGCTGAAGCGGGCGTTCACGCCCGACGCGAGCAGTCGCGCCGCCAGTTCCACGAAGACCTGTGGTCGCTTCCTGGGATGCAACCTCGAGCAGTAGAGCACCTCTGGAGGGCTCTGCCAGGCCGCATGGCTCTCCGGTGATCGCACACCGTTCGGTACGACATGCACCTCGCAGTGCGCGTCGACGAGGCCGCTGCTGACCAAGGTCGGCTCTCGATCGTGCAGGACCACCTGGTGTCGGATGCCCCGTAGGGCGGGACGCATCCAGAAACGGTCGAAGGTACGCGTGACCCTTCCGCTGCTCGGAGTGACCATGCCGTGGGTCTGTGCAATCGCCACCGTGGTCGACCGCTTGAGCCTGAGCGCCGCCGCTGTCACCGTCAGGTCACGGGGAAGATGCAGGTGAGCGATGTCTGAGTCGAGTTCCCTCAGGCGCCGCGCGACACCGGGCGCGAAGAGGGCGGAGAAGTGGCCACTGGGCAGGACACGCCGCGTCCGTTCAAGGTGAACCTCCACACCGGGGACGTGTAGCTCCGCTTGACCGTCCCAGCCCCCGAGGAGGCTGACCTGGTGTCCCATGGCGGCCAGGCTTCTGGACTGCTCGACAGCAACCGCGACGGGCCCGCCATACCCGCCGTCCTGACTGACGTAAGGGACGACATGGGCAATACGGAGCGGTGTTCCCACCGGCGTCACAGTGTCTCCTCGGGGTTCGCAGGTCTGCCTTCGAGGCGTCGGCCGACGTCAGCAGGACCGTCCGCCGGCGATCGCCATGCATGGCCGTGCCTCTCCCTCACCGCTTTGTGTCCCCGCTGCGGCGCCCACGGAGGTCTGCGAGCCATGCGTCGTAGGCGGCCAACGATGCGCCCCCGCTCAGTTGCTCCTCGGCGTACTCGTGTCCGTTCTCGGCGTACCTGTCCGCCTCCTCCGGGTGCTCAGCCAGGTACTCCACCGCGTCGAGGATCTGTGTGGGCTCACCTGCAGTGACCACGAGGCCGGCCTCCGCTGCTGTCACCAGTGCGGCCGCGCCGGATTGCGGGTGGGTCGCTGCTACCACCGGCCGGGCCGCAGCGAAGTAGGTCGTGAGCTTGCTGGGGACAGACATCTCCAGGACGCCGGGCTTTTCGTGCAGGACCAAGCAGTCCGCAGCCGACAGAGCCTCCTCGAACTCGCCGGCAGGTAGCGGCGCGAGGAAGGTCAGGTTCCCTGTGCCTGATGCCTGGTCGAGGAGCTGTGCCCGTTGGGACCCGTCGCCGAGGAGGACGAAGTGAACGCGACTGCCCCGACTGTGGGCGAGGCGAGCAACAGCGATCAGACCCTCGAGTCCCTGTTTCACTCCCATGTTGCCGGCGTGCAGGGCGACGAAGTCCGACGATCGCCATCCGAGTCGACGACGTGTCGCCTCCCGGTCGCTGCCGTCGGGCACGGTGACGTGGGACCAGTTCGGTATCACGTGGATGCGGTGGGCGGGGATGCCCTCTCGGCCCAGCCGCCTCGCGAAGACGTCGTGGATCACGACCACGCTGTCGACGGAGCGCAACAGGAGTCGTTCGCCCAGGGCTGCGAGGCGGCCGACCGTGGAGCCCATGAGTCCGGTCTCTGTCAAGGCGGCTCCGTACAGGTCCTGCACCACGACACCGATGCGGTACCGGAGGAACGGCCTCAGGAGCAGCGCCGGCAGAACGGACAGGAGCGCAGGACAGACGACGACCACGACGTCCGGTCGTGACCGGAGGAGCGGTAGCAGCGTCCGAAACGCGAAGACGAGCTCCATCCAGATCCTCGACAGACCGCCAGGATTTCGTGGCACCGGATGTCGCACTCGCACGAGGTGTACACCGACGTCGTCCCCTGGTGCGTGCGGGGCCCGGAAGTCGGTCCGTACTTCCCATTCCGGGTAATGCGGATAGCCGGTGATCGCGGTGACCGCGTACTCCCCTCGCGCGAGATGTCGGGCCAATCCGGTGGTGTAGGGCGCAATGCCCGTGGTCTCCGGGGCGTAGTTCAGGCCGACGATGGTGACGCGGGCGTGGACAGCCTCGGTAGCCGTCGGCTGGAGGGGGCTCAAGCAAACCCACCCAGGTCGGTGACCAGCACCGGGTGTTCCGCGACCGTATCCTCGCCGCGTGTCACGTCCACGAGTGATCGACCTTTCTCTAGCGCCGGGGGCCGGCGAGTCCTGGGACGTCTCCCGGTACAAGGTGTACCTGTGGGGACTCGTTGAGTTGTTGCTCGTGACCAATCCGTGGCAGATTAGTTCCACCGTGCGCCGTGCTGCACTCCGAGCCTTCGGGGCGCGGATCGGTCAGGGAGTGATCCTCCGTCCGCGCTTGCGGGTCCGCTTCCCATGGAAGCTGGAAGTAGGGGATCGCAGCTGGATCGGAGAGGACGTCTGGCTGCACAACCAGGACCAGTTGCGGATCGGGGCAGACGTCGTCGTCTCGCAGGGGACCTTCATCACGACAGGTTCGCATGCCCACCGTCGGGACATGGCGCTCCTGACGAGGCCGGTGGAGATCGCGGACGGCGCATGGGTCACCGCCCGGTGCATCATCACCGGGGGATGCCGTATCGGCATCTCCGCTCTCGTCAAACCGGGGACGGTCGTGTCCACGGATGTGCCAGACGGAATGGTCTTCGGCGCGCCACCTCCCGAGGTCCTCGGCCCGCGTTTCCAGTGAGGGATCGGGGAGTGCGAGGATGCGGCTCGGCTCGATCGCGCTCTTCGGTCGAAGCCGGTCTCGACGCTTCCGGCCGCATACTGCGTCTTCGACCACGTACGACGCGCTGTGAGTGACCGCAAGGGGGTCAGGTAGTGGAGCTCAGGGAGCTGGCTGCGGCGCTCCGGTCCGGGTGGTGGTTTCCCGCGCTAGGACTCCTCCTGGGATGCGCGATCGCGCTCGGCGTGGGTCTCCTGCAAGCCCCGCTGTACTCGGCACAGACCCAGCTCTTCGTGTCGACGACCTCCGCTGCGTCGTCCTCGGACGCTTACCAGGGTGGACAGTTCTCGCAGGAGCGAGTGGCGTCGTACGCACAACTCCTGCAAGGCGAAGAGTTGGCCGGCGCAGTGGTTGACCAGTTGCAGCTGGACCTGTCTCCAACAGACGTGGCGCGAGAGATCACCGCGTCTCCCGTGCCGGAGACCGTCCTGCTCGACGTCACGGTGACCGATCCCTCGCCGACCAGAGCCCGGGACATCGCGGCCGCCATCGGGACGCAGTTCGGGCAGTTGGTGAGTCGGCTGGAGACGCCTGCAGGCGCGTCGACGTCACCGGTCAGGGTCACCGTCGTCGACGCACCTGAGGTGCCATCCACCCCCGCCTACCCCCGAACGTTCCGAAATGTCGTGCTCGGCGCGATCCTCGGCTTGGTCATCGGGGCGGCATGTGCCGTCCTGCGCGTGCGGCTCGATCGAACTGTGCGGGATGCGGATGAGGCCGCCGCGCTGGGGAACGCGCCCGTGATCGGCATGACGCTGCGCGACTCGGCCCTGCAGCGAGCGCATCTGTACACCCGTGGTGCGGGCACTGGAACGGTGGAGGCGTACCGTCAACTCGGCGCCAACCTGCAATATCTGGACGTCGACCAGCCACCACGGGTCATCATGATTTCGAGCGCGATGCCCGCCGAGGGGAAGACCACCCTCGCGGTCAATCTCGCGCTGAGCTTGGCGGAGGCCGGACGTCAGGTCGTCCTGGTCGAGGCGGATCTCCGACGCCCGCGGGTCACTCGCTACCTCGGGATGGTCGGTGGTGTGGGCCTGACCAACATCCTCTCCGGTTCGGCAGAACTTCAGGACGTGCAGCAGTCCTACGGCGACGGCCGACTATCGGTGGTGGGAAGTGGCCCGCCGCCACCCAACCCGAGCCAGTTGCTGGCATCGTCTCGCATGGTCTCCCTCATCGAGGACCTGCGCGTGAAGAACGACTTCGTCGTCATCGATGCGCCGCCGTTGCTCCCTGTGGCAGACGCCACGAACTTGGCGGTGATCGTCGATGGCACCGTGCTCGCCATCCGCTACGGCAAGACCCACAAGCAGCAGGTGAGGCAGGCGCAAGCGACCCTCCAGCGGGTCGGTGCGAAGACCCTGGGGCTCGTGCTGAACCTCGTCCCGCCGAAGGCGGAGCTGGCCTCGGCCTATGGGACGGACGTCAGCTACGCCGCTGACGCCGTCGACTTCCCGCCGGAGAAGCCTGGCCGCCATGCCCCGGATGCTTGAGGCAGGCGTCAACGGCTCAGGAAGCACAGTGGGAAAGGTCCGAGCACCCCTCGACCTCTAGGCCGGCTCGCCGCAGGCACGGTTCCACTTGCCGACGATGGTCGACTCGTTAGGCGCGGAACAGCTCCCCAGTCGCCACACGCTCCCGGTACCAGGCATACGTACTGGTCAGGCCTTCACGCAGGCTGATCCGGGGTTCCCACCCCAGTGACTTGATGCGACTGACGTCGAGCAGTTTCCGGGGCGTGCCATCCGGCTTGCTGCTGTCGAAGTGCAGTTCGCCCTCATAGCCGACGATGTCAGCGACGAGGCCGGCGAGGTCGCGGATCGAGATGTCCTCGCCCACTCCCACGTTGATGGTCTCCGGCTCGTCGTAGTTCTCGAGCAGGTGGACGCACGCTCGGGCGAGGTCATCGACGTGCAGGAACTCACGGCGCGGTGTGCCGGTACCCCACACGGTCACCGATGGAGCGCCCGTGCGAGCGGCCTCGTCGAAACGGCGGATGAGCCCTGGGAGGACGTGGGAGTTCACGGGGTCGAAGTTGTCCCCCGGACCGTAGAGATTGGTGGGCATCGCGGAGATGTAGTGGACCCCGTACTGACGGCGGAGTGCTTGCACCTGCATGATCCCGGCGATCTTTGCGATCGCGTAGGCGTCGTTCGTCGGCTCCAGTGCCCCCGTGAGCAGGGAGTCCTCGCGGATCGGTTGCTTAGCGAACTTCGGATAGATGCAGCTCGAACCGAGGAACAGCAGTTTCGTGGCGCCGTGTCTCGCCGCGGCATCCAAGACGTTGACCTGGATGCGCAGGTTGTCCGACAAGAAGTCGGCGGGATACGTGTTGTTGGCGAGGATGCCGCCCACCTTCGCTGCCGCGACGATGACCGTCGCGGGCCGCTGCTCCGCAAAGAAGCTCTCCACGGCTCGGGTGTCGCGCAGGTCCAGCTCCGACGACGTCCGCGTCACCAGATCCGAGAAGCCCAGGCTCTGCAGGTGTCGCAGGACGGCGCTACCGACCAGACCCCGGTGCCCCGCGACGTAGGTGCGTGCATCGCGGTCGAGTGGTGACAGACTCACTTGATTTCTCCCCGTCTTAGCGTGGCCTCTAGGCTAACCGCAGGCGACCCGGAGCGGCTGGGTCGCCAGCGACTGCACGGGGGCGCAATGGCCAAGTCGGCGTTGATCACCGGTATCACGGGCCAGGACGGGTCCTACCTGGCTGAGCTGCTGCTGAGCAAGGGATACGAGGTGCACGGGATCGTGCGCCGTTCCAGTTCGTTCAACACGGAGCGGCTGGACGAGATCTACCAGGACCCCCATGCCTCCAATCGGCGTCTGTTCCTGCACTTCGGCGACCTCAATGACGGCGTCACGCTCATCAACTTGCTCCGTGAGGTCAACCCGGACGAGGTGTACAACCTCGGTGCACAGTCGCACGTGCGCGTCTCCTTCGACCAGCCGGTGTTCACCGGCGACATCACCGGGCTGGCAGCCATGCGGTTGCTGGAGGCTGTTCGAGCCGCACGGGTGCGGACCAAGATCTACCAGGCTTCCTCGTCCGAGATGTTCGGCGCCACGCCCCCGCCACAGGGCGAGGAGACGCCGTTCTACCCCCGGAGCCCCTACGGCGCGGCGAAGGTGTACGCCTACTGGGTCACGCGGAACTATCGCGAGGCGTACGACCTGTTCGCAGTGAACGGGATCCTCTTCAACCACGAGTCGCCTCGACGCGGCAACACGTTCGTAACTCGCAAGGTGACGCGGGCAGTAGCGCGGATCAAGGCAGGGCTGCAGGACAAGCTGTACATGGGGAATCTGGACGCGGTTCGCGACTGGGGTTATGCGCCGGAGTACGTCGAGGGCATGTGGCGGATGCTGCAGCACTCCACCCCGCAGGACTTCGTCCTGGCGACCGGCACGGCTTACTCGGTCAAGGACTTCGTGCGGATGGCCTTCGAACACGCGGAACTGGACTGGGAGAAGTACGTCGAGCACGACGAGCGGTACGAGCGGCCGACGGAAGTCGACGCCCTCATCGGTGACTACTCGAAGGCGGAGCGAGAGTTGGGTTGGGTGCCTCAGGTGAAGACGCCAGAACTCGTCCGCATCATGGTGGACGCGGACGTCAAGTTGCTGGACGACGAGCTGTCCGGCAGGCGAGTGCGTATCGACAGTTGACGTCGGGCGTGGGAGAGCCCCCTGCGTCCGACGAGGACCGCCGGCTGTCGGTCGTGGGTGGCTTCCTCAAGGACGAGACCCTCGTTCTCGTGCGGGCGTTGGTCCCCATCGTGTGCGTCGATCCCGTTCCTGTCGGGGTCGTGGACGACCAGAAGCGCGAGGTCGGTTGATCTTGCGGGACATGCCGGGCGGGGACCGACCCGTGTGGTGCCAGCACGGAGGCAGGGTCCGGCAGGGAGAGTCCCTCCGGACCGCCCTGCTGCGGCATCTGCATGAGACGTTGTCGGATGTGGAGATCGCTCTGCCGACGGAGCCTCAACCAACCCATGTGGTGCAGTGGTTCCCGAATGAGGCGATGATCCCGGACGGTCTGCCGCACGGACACGACCCCCCGTCAACACGCTGTCGCCCTCGGTCATCTGGTCGAGCTAAGGGAGGGGCGGGTCGGTGGCGTGAGGAGTGAAGCCCGCGGATTTCGTTGGTGGTCCCCCGCCGTACCCCAGCAGACGGACGCTCTGTGGCCGGGGACGTTGCTCACCGTGCAGGGTGCCATGAGGGACGGAGGGGACGGTACGGTGCCGACCTCTCCGCCAGACCCGGCGCAGTCGTCGGGAACCGAGATGCTCACCTGAGTCGTGTCCCAGTCCCAGTCCCCGGAGCCGGACTTGACTGTGCTGCTGGTCTGTACCGGGAACATCTGTCGCTCGGCCTTCGCCGAACGCCTCGGGCGTGCCTACCTGGAGGGTGAGTTCGGGAAGGGGGGGCACCCGGTCCGGCTTGTGAGCGCGGGCACGCAGGCAGTGGTGGGATCCGCGATGCACCCGGCCACTGCGCTGGTGCTGAGGGGGTTTGGCGGGGATCCCTCCAGGTTCGTCGCTCAGCAGTTGCGGGCCGACATGATCACGCAGGCAGACCTCGTGCTGGGTCTCACCCGCGTTCATCGCAATGCCGTCCGGCGGCTCGTGCCCAGCGCGTCCGGGCGCACCTTCACTCTGCTGGAGGCTGCTGATCTGGTGTCCAAGGGTGCGGTCATCCTCAGCCCCGCACTTTCGGACGCCGGGCAGCAGACGCATCTGGGGGGGCGTCTCGCGACGTCTCGCCCACTGCGTCGAGGGGCCGCCGGGGACGTACCCGACCCGATCGGCCGTCCTGTGGAGTTCCACCAACAGGTCGGAGAGCAGATCGCCGCGGCGCTCCTGCCACTACTAGGCCATCTCGCCCACGTAGCTGGTCGGCGGACCTCCAGGGCCTTCTCGACGGAACGGGATCGTGGGAGCGCAGGGCCCCTGATTGAAGACAGCCTGCTCGCTCGGTTCCGGCGTCTCCGTCGAGGCCATGGTCATGCGCCCCGGTGAGACGCCGCCGACTCATGCCGCGTACTGCAACGAGCCCCGTGCCGGCTCGATCCGCAGGTGGAGCAGGAGTGGGAACTGATGGGACCGGCAGCGCTCCTTGCGGGCGAGGGCCCGTGTTGTGCAGCCTTCGACTGGCCCAGCTCAGTCGCGTGTCGCAGTGGCGAGGGGCCGCCGTCCTCGTGCACTGACGAGCACGTGGCTCCCTGGCCGGCGTTCAGCAGCGCTCGGTGCTGAAGGCCGGCGTCGCTCGCACGCACTGACGCGTCAGAGGAGACCCGAAGTCGCGGCTCTTGGACGCGCACCTTCGCAGAGGGCGGCCAGCACCGGACGCAAGGTCTCTGCGATCGCGGCTGCCACCTCGTCGTGCACGGCTGGGCGCCGTCCAATTGGGTCCGCGATGTCGTCGGCGGAGGTCGTGGCACGCCATGACCGCGCAGCATGCAGGCGTCCACCGAGCTCGGTGGCCCGACGAGCTGTCTGGGAGCGCCAGAGATCATCGAGGTCTGCGTGCTTGATCAAGTCGGAGGCCTCTTTAAGGGTGAACGTGCGTCGCAGCCCCTTCGGGTTGAGACGGAGCACTTCTCGACGATGGTCCCTTGTCATCGTGAGCACGAGGTCGGCCCGTGCTGCGACTTCCGCGGTGAGCCGCTGGCTGCGGAAGTCCTCCGGGTCACCTCCGAGTCGTCGTAACGCCCGGGCGCTGTCGACGTGCATGGGAAGTCTGGGGGAGGCGAGGACGCCTGCGCTCCTGAAGTGAATGCCACCGGATGACGAGTTTGCGTCGCTACTGTCGGCCGTCCAAGCAGCGGCGAGCCTTTCGGCCAGCGGTGAACGACAGAGATTGCCGGTGCACACGAAGAGGACCTGCACTTTTCCACCGTAAGGGGCTTCGTCCGCAACAGGACGATCCTCGGACAGACTCAACCCCAGTGAGTGATCCTGACAGGAGTGGCGACCCCCCGTAAGGACAGGCTGACCGGTGGATGACTGCCGTGTTTCAGGGAGTAATCAATGTATTGAGCAGTGATACCCGGTCAAGGGCAGCGTTCACGTCGCCGTTGGGTAGCCGATACGACGAACGACCCGAGTCCTACACGGAATGCGGATTCAGCGTCCTGAGCAGCACCCGAGTGTCGCGCTCGTACGGCGAGCAGGGAGGTGTGGTGTCCTCGGCGCACCCGAAAGAGAAGGATGCGCCACTCGGAGGTTCAGTAGGCGCCGGAGCCACGGAGGACGGCGCCCACCGTTTTCCAGAGGATCATCAGGTCGAGAGCCAACGACCAGTTCTCGACGTAGCGGACGTCGATGCGCACCGAGTCGTCCCAGGAGAGGTCGGAGCGACCGCTGACCTGCCAGAGACCGGTGAGACCCGGCTTGACCAGGAACCGGCGGTGCATGTCGGCTCCGTACTGCTCGACCTCCTTGGCCAGCGGTGGACGTGGGCCGACCAGGGACATGTCCCCACGGAGCACGTTGATCAACTGAGGCAGTTCGTCGAACGAATAACGCCGGAGCACGCGCCCGACGCTGGTGACGCGCGGGTCCGCCTTCATCTTGAAGAGGACTCCGTTGCCCTCGTTCGCCGCGGCGAGCTGCTCGACCAGCCGCGGCGCGTCCTGCACCATGCTGCGGAACTTGAGCATGGTGAACGTCTCGCCGCACCGGCCGATCCGCTCCTGACGGAAGAGCACGGGCCCTCGGCTGTCCAGGCGCACCGCCACCGCGATCGCCAGCAGCGCCGGCGCCAGGACCAGCAGTCCGATGGCGGCCGCCGAACGGTCCACGAGCTCCTTGGTGAACCTGCGGACGCCGGTCAGCTCCGGGCGCTCCATGTGGAGCAAGGGGAGGCCGGCGACCGGGCGGATGTGCACCCGGGGCCCCACCACGTCGGTGACCGCGGGAGCCAGCAGCAGTTCGGCCTCGGTGTCCTCCAGCTGCCAGCCCAGCCGCCGGAGGACGGCACCGTGGATGTCGGGGCCAGGCAGCACGGCGACCGTGTCCACCTCGAACCGCTTGACGACATCGGCGACGTCCGCGACCCCGCCGAGCACGGGCAGGCCGTTGAACGCATCGATTCCCCGGGACTGCTCGGCGACCGGCAGACAGCACCCGATGACCCGGTAACCCTGGTGAGGGGACCGCTGCAGCTGCTCGTCGAGCGCCGCGACGGGCTCGCGGGCCCCCACCAGGATGGTCGTCTGCAGGTACTGACCTTGTTGCCGTTCCCTGCGCAGCCAGTGGCGGTGGGCCACCCGTCCCAACAGCGTGAACAACGTGGCGAGAGGCAGCGTCAGGACGACGAGACCGCGCGCCACCTCCAGCTGGAGGCCCCACGACACCGTCGCGACGACGGCGAGCACGGCCACGGCGGCGTCGAGCACCCTGCGGTACTCCTCGACGCCGATCCAGAGGAACCGCTCCTCGTAGGTGCGAGCCAAGAGCATTGCCGGCGTCCACACGACCGGGACGAGCAGCGCCTGCCAGAGAGGCGGCCGCGGGTCGTCCGCGGCGAACGCCTCGAACCACAACCAATAGCCCACCAGACCGGCCAGTGCGGCGAGGGCGGCGTCGAGCGCCGCGGTGCGCCACACGTACCGACGGCGCCACGCCCGCCGGGCCGCGGTTCCCTCCCCCCGGATGCCAGGAGCGAAGAGCTCCCAGCCGTCTCGCGATGGCGGTGTGGAGGGCGATCGTCTCGAGCTGTGGGTGCTCGTGGCGGACATGGCCTCACTCCCCGTTGTCCCCGTGGACCGCGGGCATCAGAGGCTGAACACCCGCGCCGTGCCATTGCGCCACGGGGATCGGGGGCGCACCACCTGGGGAGAGCGGAAGTAGCGCCAGGTCAGAGCGTCATCACCGTGGCGATACGTCTTCGTGCCGTTTGTAGGGCCTCGTGGCAGTTCTCGACGGGCGGACCCGGCTCCCCCTGGACGACCGTGATATGCATCACGTTGTGCTTCATTCGGTTGGGTGAAATCGATAAGCTCTTCCTGCCGCGGACCGTGCGCTCTTTCGCCTCTGACGGTCCGCGAACACCAGCGCTGTACGGGGGTCAGCCATGTCCTTGGTCGACGTGCGTGACGAGGTCGTCCGTCACCCGGCAGGGTCGGTCGGGGCAGGCTGGTCCCGCTTCGCCGGGCGGCTGCGTGGCGACGGCACTCTCGCCCGGCGTGCCTGGCGTCGGGCCTACGTGCGGCGCACGCTCGTCCTGGACGCCCTCGCGGCTGCGGCGGCCGGGGGTGCCGGCTACCTCATCCGCTTCGGCCCGGACCACAGCGAGGCGACCCACGCCTCGGTCGGGTTCGCGCTCGCCCTCCCGTTCGTGTGGGTCCTGGCGATGCTCGTCGGCCGCGCCTACGAGGAGCGCTTCCTCTGGATCGGCCCTGACGAGTTCCGTCGCGTGTTCGACACGGCGGTCCTCCTCCTCGCCGCGGTCGCCACGGTGTCCTGGGGACTGGAGATCGACGTCGCCAGGGGCTTCGTCGTCGTCGCCCTGCCCCTCGCCACCGTCCTGACGCTCGCCGTGCGCGTGGCTCACCGACAGTGGCTGCGCCGAGAGCGCGGCCGCGGCAGGCACCTGCAGACGACTCTCCTGGTCGGCCACCGGAGCGCCGTGGGGGCACTCGACGAGCAGATCGACCGCGAGGCCCACCACGGGCTCAAGGTGGTCGGCTGCTGCCTGCCGGCCGGCCACGACGACGTGATGGACGCCTTCAACGGGCTCCCGGTGCTCGGTGGCCTGGACGAGGTGGCGGCGGTGGTGCGCGAGTACGAGGTCGACACGGTCGCCGTGCTGCCCTGCCCGGAGCTCGACGGGCCCGCGCTGCGCCGGCTGGGCTGGGAGCTCGAGGACACGCCGGCCGAGCTGCTGCTCGCGCCCGCCGTCACGGAGATCGTCGGATCGCGGGTGCGCATCCGGCCGGTCAGTGGTCTGCCGTTGCTGCACATGGAGCGCCCCGAGCTCAAGGGTGTCCGCCGGCTGGCCAAGGAGGCGTTCGACCGCACCAGTGCCGCTCTCGGCCTCCTGTTGCTCCTGCCGCTCCTGCTGGGCGTGGCGGTCGCCGTCAAGGCGACGAGTCGCGGTCCCGTCTTCTACCGGCAGGAGCGGGTGGGGCGGGACGGAGCGCCGTTCCGGATGATCAAGTTCCGCAGCATGGTGGTCGACGCAGACCGGATGGTGGACGCGCTCGCCGCCGAGACCGACGGCAACGGGGTCCTCTTCAAGAAGAAGGCCGACCCGCGCGTCACCCGGGTCGGGCGTGTGCTGCGCCGGTACTCGATCGACGAGCTCCCGCAGTTGGTCAACGTGCTCAAGGGCGACATGTCGTTGGTGGGTCCCCGTCCACCGCTGCAGCGAGAGGTCGAGCAGTACGGCTCCGACATGCACCGCCGGTTCCTGGTGAAGCCGGGCCTCACCGGCCTGTGGCAGGTCAGCGGGCGCTCCGACCTCTCGTGGGACGACTCGGTGCGCATCGACGTGCGCTACGTGGAGAACTGGTCCCTGGCCTTCGACGCCATGATCCTGTGCAAGACCGTCGGAGCGGTCCTCCGGGGCTCCGGCGCCTACTGAGCCGGAGCGACCGAAGGCCGTCCCGTGGCCGTGCGGCGCAGCAGGCCGTGTGCGGGCGTGACACCGCAGAGCGCGGCAGCCATGAGGACGTGCCCGTGCTCGGCGACGAACACGTGGAGTGCCAGCCAGGTCGAGCCGAGGAGGAAAGCCACGACGGGATACTCGTGGCCCGCGGGGTCCTCGACCGTGGACACGTGAGGTGTCCGCGCAGCACGGGACCCATGGGGCTGCGGTGTCCGACGTGGTGGTCCAACCGTGCAGCAGTCGCACCACGGGCACCTCGGTGAACCGGGCACGCGGCCGAGGGGCTGCCGCTGGACCGTCGAGCGGCAGGGACCCCGCTCGGGGCGAGTCGCGTCAGCGGGGGACGTCGGGCAGTGCCTGGGTAGCGAACTCGTCGGCGTTCTGCGACAGGGAGTCGTTGCGCAGGTAGGCCCACATGCGCCCTCCCGTGACCTCGTCGAGGTAGACCACGCTCGCCGGGCCCTCCATCCCGGTGCCGAGCACCGGGGCCGTGAACGAGTCCACGTTCTCCGGCCGCAGGCCGCGCAGGGAGTACGCCAGGGACAGCAGGTCGCCGTTGCCCAGGGACTCGTCGACGCTGACGGCGCTGGTCACTGCGAGCAGCGCGGCGTCGAGTCGGCCGGGGTCGGTGAAGGTGTCGGACGTGAACAGCTGCGAGAACATCGCCTCGAGGTACTGCTGCTGGCGACGGACCCGGTCGAAGTCACCGCCTGCCAGGCCGTAGCGCTGTCCGAGGTACCAGCGGACCTGGTCGCCGTCGAGGTGGTTGACCCCGGCGGGGAAGGTGTACGGCCCGTTGCTGGTGGTCTCGGCGACGACGACGTCGACGCCGCCCAGTGCGTCGGTGACCTCGATGATCCCTTCGAAGTCGATGGCCACGTAGTGGTCGATGCGGACGTCGGTGAGCTGTTCCACGGTCTGGACGAGCAGCGACGGACCGCCGAAGGCGTACGCCGCATTGATCTTGTTCATCCCGTGGCCGGGGACGTCCACCCACGAGTCGCGGGGGATGGAGACCAGTTGCGCGTGCTGCCGGTCGCCGGAGAACCGGGCGAGCATGATGGCGTCCGAGCGGCCGCCCTCGGCGATGCCCGCACCGGCCGACGCCCGGGTGTCGCTCCCGACCAGCAGGAAGGTGACCGGTGCCGCGGAGGCCTGTTCTGCCGGCGTCGCAGGAGCGGGCCGTGCTCCTTCGTCGAGGTCGGCGAAGACGTCGCTGACCCGGTCGATGTTCCCGGCGTAGCGGTCGGTCAGGTACCAGAGGCCGCCGCCGACCAGCACGACCAGGACGGTGACGAGGACGCCGAGCGCCAGGAGGAGTCGCCGCAGGCCCCGCCCTCGGCGGGGAGGCCGTTCGCCGGTGGTGGGCGCGTCGGCGACCAGCGTGGATCCGGCGCGTGCCTCGTCGTCGCTCACAGTGACCCCCGTGGACTGGCAGTTGTCCCGAGGTTAGGTGCCGATCGGCTGATCGGTGGTCTCGTCCCACCCCTGCAGGGTGAGACCGCCCTGCGCTGGGTGACCGTGTCGGCTGCCACCACGGTGAGGCACCATGGACGCGTGTCGGCACTGTCTGGCCCCGCTCGTCCGGGGGAGTGGCGTCCCGCTGACACTGCTGCGGGACGACGGCGGTGCCTGTGGCACCGGTTCCGCTGGGTCGGCGAGGACGCGTTCAGCGGCGCCAGCCTCTACGCCTGCCGCTGCGGCGCGGTACGCCCCGGTCCCTGAGGTTCGTCAGGTGTCGGTTCCGCTGGCCGGCCGACCGGGAGGAGGCGCCGGACGGGCGGGCCCGTCGCTCAGACGGCCGTCGGCCCGGAGGTGTCCGGCCGGCCCTGCCGCGCGGGCACGAGCTGCCGAAACGGTCCTCGACCGGTGTCGCCAGGACGTGGTCCGCGCCCCAGCCGCCCCCGTGGTCGCACAGGCACCACGGACCCGTCGCGCCCTAAGAGCCGACCACCGGCAGGGCAGACCGGCGTTACGGTGGCCGGGTCGCTCACCGGCTCATCCCTCCCTCGCAGGGGCGTCAGGAGACGGTCCGCGCGGCTGCGGGGGCCGGTACGCGGGACAGGATGGTCCCGCCGCCTCGAGGGCGGCAGTCACCACGCCCACCGCAGGAGGACCACCCGTGCGTCTGCTCGTGACCGGTGGCGCCGGCTTCATCGGCGCCAACTTCGTCCACCAGACCGTCGAGCGCTTCCCGCAGTACGACGTCACCGTCCTCGACGCCCTCACCTACGCGGGCAACGAGGCCTCGCTGGCCGGGGTGAAGGACGCGATCGGCTTCGTGCACGGGTCGATCACCGACGCCGCCCTCGTCGACGACCTGGTCCGCGACAGCGACGCCGTCGTCCACTTCGCCGCCGAGAGCCACAACGACAACTCGCTGGCCGACCCGGCGCCGTTCCTGCAGACCAACGTGGTCGGCACGTACACGCTGCTCGAGGCGGTGCGCCGACACGGCGCCCGGTTCCACCACGTCTCCACCGACGAGGTCTACGGCGACCTCGAGCTCGACGACCCGGCGAAGTTCACCCCCGAGACGCCGTACAACCCGTCGAGCCCCTACTCGTCCACGAAGGCAGCCTCCGACCTGCTGGTGCGCGCGTGGGTGCGCTCCTACGGCGTGCAGGCGACGATCTCCAACTGCTCGAACAACTACGGGCCCTACCAGCACGTCGAGAAGTTCATCCCGCGGCAGATCACCAACGTGCTCGCCGGCCGCCGGCCGCGGCTCTACGGCGCCGGCCACAACGTGCGCGACTGGATCCACGTCGACGACCACAACGCCGCCGTCCACGAGATCCTGGAGCGCGGCCGGATCGGCCGCACCTACCTCATCGGCGCCGACGGCGAGGTGGACAACCGCACCGTCCTCGCCACGATCCTCGAGCTGATGGGCCAGCCGGCCGACGCCTTCGACTCGGTTCCCGACCGGGCCGGGCACGACCTGCGCTACGCCATCGACGCCACCGAGCTGCGCGAGGAGCTGGGCTGGCGGCCGCGCTACACCGACTTCCGCGACGGACTGGCCGCGACGATCCAGTGGTACCGGGACAACGAGGACTGGTGGGGTCCGCAGAAGGAGCGCGTGGAGGCGGCCTACGCCGCCCGCGGCCAGTGACGACGGTCGTCCTCGGCGCCGGTGGGCAGGTCGGCCGGGCACTGACCCGCCGGTTCCCCGGGGCGGTCGCGCTGACCCGGGCCGGCCTCGACGTCGGCGACCCCGCGGCCGTCGCGGAGCACGACTGGTCCGGCGTCGACGTGGTCGTCAACGCCGCCGCCTGGACCGCCGTCGACGCCGCGGAGGACCCGGCGAACCTCGCCGCGGTGCGGGCGGTCAACGTCGACGGCGCCGGCGCCCTGGCGGAGGCGGCGCGCACTCAGGGGTTCCTGCTCGTGCACTTCTCCACCGAGTACGTCTTCGACGGCGGGCACCCGGGGCCGATCCCGGAGGACGCGCCGGTCCACCCGCTGAGCGTCTACGGGCGGAGCAAGGCCGACGGCGACGCGTTCGTCACCGCGCTCGACCGGCACCTGCTGCTGCGCACCACCTGGGTGGTGGGGGAGGGGCGGAACTTCGTGCGGACGATGGCTGGCCTCGCCGACCGGGGCATCAGCCCGTCCGTCGTCGCCGACCAGATCGGCCGGCCCACGCTCGCCGACGACCTCGCCGACGCCGTCGCGCACCTCGTCGACCGCGGGGCGACGGGCACCTACAACGTCACCTGCGGGGGCGAGCCGGCGTCGTGGGCCGATGTGGCAGAGGTCGTGTTCGCCGCCCGAGGCCGTGACCCGCACGACGTCCGGCGGGTGAGCACCGCCGAGTACACGGCCGACCAGCCCGGCCTCGCGCCGCGGCCGCTCAACAGCGTGCTGGACCTGACCCGGCTGGAGGCGACCGGCTTCCGGCCACGCGACTGGCGCACCGCCGTCGGGTCCTACCTCACGTCGCTGTACTGAGCACCGCCGCGAGCACCTGCCGGGCGCACTCGTCGACGTCGCGCCCGGCGGTCTCCACGGTGACCTCGGCGTCGGTGGGGGTCTCGTAGGGGTCGCTGATGCCGGTGAAGGCGGGGATCTCGCCGCGCCGCGCCCGGGCGTACAGGCCCTTGCGGTCGCGGGCCTCGCAGTCGGCCAGGGAGGTCGCCACGTGCACGAGGACGAAGCTGCCCGGGCCGGCCTGCGCCTCGACCTCGCGCCGGACGTCCGCGCGCACCTCCGCGTACGGCGCGATCGGCGCGCAGACGGCGATGCCGCCGTGCTTGGCGATCTGCGCGGCCACCCAGCCGATCCGCCGGACGTTGGTGTCCCGGTCGGCCTTGGAGAACCCGAGCCCGGCGGAGAGGTGGTGTCGCACCTCGTCGCCGTCCAGGAGCGTCACGGTGCGGCCGGCCTCGATGAGCAGCTCCACCAGCCGCGCGGCGATCGTCGACTTCCCGGCCCCGGACAGGCCGGTGCAGAACACCACCGTGCCGCTCGTGCGCGCCGTCCCCGACCACGGGCGGCTGCCGAGGAGCGAGGCGCCGTGGGCGGCGGCGAGCTCCTCCGGCCCGGCCTCCGGCGCGTCCGGGGTGACCGGCACCGGCACCACGATCACGTCCCGACCGCCCTCGCAGACGGCCGCCCAGGCGGCAGCGGCGGACGACAGCGCCGCGGAGTCGGGGGGCAGGCCGGCCGCCGGCACCAGCGCGAGCAGCCGCTGCGGCAGCTCCGCGACGTCGTCCGGCGGCAGGCCCACCCAGGCCACGGTGTCGGTCCAGCCCTCGTCGTGCAGCCGCTCGGCCACCGCCGACGGCGGCTCCCAGCGCGGCACCTCGACGACGGTCAGGTCGCCGTCGGCCGCCGTCGCGACCAGCACGCCCTGCGCGTCCTCGTACTCCTCCGCAGGCGGTAGGTCGGGGCGCGGGGCGAGGCCCGCGCGATAGCGGGCCACCGCGGCGACCTGGGCGTCGTCGAGCCGGGCACGGGCGTCGGGCATGGCGCCATCCTGCCGGGTCCGTCCTCGCCCGGACGGTGGCTCCTCTCGTCCCGACGGGCGCGACCAGGCTCTCCGTGGTGCACTTCGGAAGCTAAGTGTCCGGAGCGTGAGGAGGCGGCGGTGCGGATCTCGGTCATCGGCTGCGGCTACCTCGGCGCGGTGCACGCGGCCTCGATGGTGGAGCTCGGCCACGAGGTGGTCGGGATCGACGTCGACGAGCGGAAGATCGCGGCGCTGTGTGCCGGACGGGCCCCGTTCTACGAGCCGGACTTCGAGCAGCTGCTGGGCCATGCGCTCGAGTCGGGACGGCTGAGCTTCAGCACCGACGTTGCCGACGCGGCCGGCGCCCGGGTCCACTTCGTCTGCGTGGGCACGCCGCAGCGCCACGGCGAGTACGCCGCGGACCTGCGGTTCGTGCAGGCGGCCGCGGAGTCGCTGCTGCAGGTGGTGCAGCCGGGCGACCTCGTGGTGGGCAAGTCGACCGTCCCCGTGGGCACCGCGACCGAGCTCGCCGCTCTGTTCGGCGAGAAGGTGCCCGGGGTGCTCCTGGCGTGGAACCCGGAGTTCCTCCGGGAGGGCTTCGCCGTCCGCGACACCCTGCACCCCGACCGGCTGGTCTACGGCCTGCCCGCCGACGGCGACGGGGAGACCGCCGAGCGGCTGCTCGACGAGGTCTACGCGCAGATCGTCGCCCGCGGCACACCCAGGGTCACCACCGACTACGCCACCGCCGAGATGGTGAAGACCGCCGCCAACAGCTTCCTGGCGACGAAGATCAGCTTCATCAACGCGATGGCCGAGCTGTGCGAGGCCACCGGTGCGGACGTGAAGCTGCTGGCCGACGCGATCGGTTACGACGACCGGATCGGGCGCAAGTTCCTCAACGCCGGCCTCGGCTTCGGCGGCGGGTGCCTGCCCAAGGACATCCGGGCCTTCATGGCCCGCGCCGGCGAGCTCGGCGCCGACCAGGCACTGACGTTCCTGCGCGAGGTCGATAACATCAACATGCGCCGCCGCATCCGCATGGTGGAGCTGGCCCGCGAGGTCCTCGACGGCTCCCTGCTCGGCAAGAAGGTGGCCGTGCTGGGCGCGGCGTTCAAGCCCGACAGCGACGACATCCGCGACTCCCCGGCGCTCAACGTCGCCGCCCAGCTGCAGCTGCAGGGTGCGTTGGTGTGCGTGACCGACCCGGCGGCGATCGACAACAGCCGCCGCGAGTGGCCGCACCTGGACTACGCCGCCTCGCCGGAGGAGGCCGCCGCCGGCGCCGACGCCGTCCTGGTGCTCACCGAGTGGCGCCAGTACCGCGAGCTCGACCCGGTCGCCTTCGGGGAGGTCGTGGGGAGCAGGCGGGTGCTCGACGGCCGCAACGCCCTCGACCGCGAGGCGTGGACCGCCGCCGGCTGGACCTACCGCGCCCTGGGCCGCCGCGCCGGCTAGCAGCCGTGACCTGGCTCGTGACCGGCGGGGCCGGCTACATCGGTGCGCACGTGGTCCTCGCCATGCGTGCGGCGGGGGAGCGGGTGGTCGTGCTCGACGACCTCTCCACCGGCGACGCCGACCGCGTCCCCGGCGTCCCCCTCGTCGTCGGCAGCGTCCTCGACGGGCCGCTCGTCGCCCGCACGCTGCGGGAGCACGGCGTCACCGGCGTCGTGCACGTGGCGGCCAAGAAGCAGGTCGAGGAGTCCGTCCGCCGCCCGCTGCACTACTACCGCGAGAACGTCGAGGGCCTGCGCGTGCTGCTCGAGGAGGCGACCGGCGCCGGCATCGACCGGTTCCTCTTCTCCTCGAGCGCCGCCGTCTACGGCATGCCCGACGTCGACCTCGTCGGCGAGGACACCGACTGCCGCCCGGTGAACCCCTACGGGGCGACGAAGCTGGTCGGCGAGCGGATGGTCGCCGACGTCGCGGCCACCACCGGCCTCCGCTACGCGAGCCTGCGCTACTTCAACGTCGCCGGCACGGCGGCGCCCGCGCTCACCGACCGCGGTGTCTCCAACCTGGTCCCGATGGTCTTCCAGCGGCTCCAGGACGGGCAGCCCCCGCTCGTCTTCGGCGACACGTACGACACCCCGGACGGCACCTGCATCCGCGACTTCGTGCACGTCGCCGACACCGCCACCGCCCACGTGGCCGCCGCCCGCGGCCTCGCCGAGGGCCGGGTGACCGCGCTGACGGCCAACGTCGGCCGCGGCGAGGGCGTCTCGGTCCGGGAGATGGTGGGGGTCATCCGCGAGGTCACCGGTACGGCGGGGGAGGCGTGGTCCGAGCCGGTCGTCGTCCCGCCGCGCGCCGGTGACCCGGCCCGGGTGGTCGCCTCGGCCGACCGGATCCGGGCGGCACTGGGCTGGACGGCGCGGCACGACGTCCGGGACATGGTCTCCTCGGCCTGGGAGGGCTGGACGAGCATCCGCGACGTCTCATCCGTCCGGGTGAGCGCACCCGTCCCACCCGCCCCCGTGGTGTGACCGGACTGTCACGTCCGGGCCCGGACCTGCCGATGTCACGCACGTGTGGACGTGGATCGTCGGCGGGCTCGCCGCGTGGGTGGTCGTCGCCGTCGCGCTCGGCGTCGTCCTGGGCCGGGGCATCCGGCTGGCCGACCGCCGCTCGCCGGGCACCGGGGTCGGGGAGCCGCTGACCACCGCGGCGCTCGGCGGCTCCCCGGCCGCCGCGCGGGCCGCCGTCCGCCCGGCCCGCCGGCGCGTGCCGCTGCCGCCGGTCGGGGTCGGCCTGGCCGCCCTCGCCGTGGCGCTCGAGGCGGTCGGCTACGCGCTGCGCCTGCAGGGCACGACCGGCCAGGTGTCCCGGGTGCTGTCCATGGACGCCCCGTACTCGCTGCCGCGCATGTACGTGGCCGCCCTCTTCGCCGCCGCCTCCCTCGCCGCGGTCGCGGGCGCGGCGCGCAACCCCGGCCGCCGCACCTGGTGGCTGGCCGTCGGCGCGGTGGCCGGCGGGATCGCGGTGGTCAAGGCCGGCAGCACCGTGCACGTCACCGGCATGCAGGCGCTGTCCTCGGTCGTCTCGCCGGTGGGCGCCGTCGTCGTGAGCGTGCTGCTCGCCGGGGCGGTCCTCGCCGTCCTCGCGTTCATCAGCCGCGCCGAGCGCCGCGACCGGCGCCGCGTGCTGACCACCCTCTGCCTGTACGCCGTCGCCTCGGTAGGGCTGTCCGCCGTCTCGGGATGGGTCGGCGCCCAGTGGTCCGCCATGGCGACGTTCGTCGAGGAGTCCGGCGAGGCGCTGTCCGCCGTCGCCGTGCTGGTCGCGGTGCTCGTCGGTGTCGCGCCGCGGCTGGTGCTGCCGGCGGCCTGGCTGCGCCGCCGCGACGACGCGCTGTCGCTCGAGGCGCCCGCCCAGCGGGTGCCCGCCCCGCAGGACTGAGACCCGGAGCTCGGCCCCCTGGACGGCCCGGCCAGCACCGGGCGCCCGACGACCGGCCCGTGGGGAGGACCGGGAGCTCCACCCGGTCGGCGACGTCGGCGTGACGCAGCGTGCACCCGACGGCTCCTGGCCACGCCGGCTGCGCGAGCCCGCGCATCAGCGGGTTGCGCAGGGCGTTCGCCGCCGTACCATCTGGGCTCACCAGGACGCCACTGCTGCGGGGGGCGTCGGAAGGGCGCGCGGTGCATGCTCCGGGTGAGGGACCACTGCCGAGTCCGCGCGGCCTGCCCCCAGACGACGCCGGGTCCGTGACGCGGCGTCACCTGCGTGCCGTCGAGGAGCCGCCAACCCCGACGGGCCTGCCCTGCACCTGCGGTCACGGGCGGACGGCACACGAGCACCACCGCCGGGGCAGCGACTGCGCGCTGTGCGACTGCCGTACCTACCGGCGTCACCGGTGGTTCCGCCGCGGTCGAGGGTGAGCGTTCCCTCTCCCGGGTGAACCTGCGGCGCATGCCGGGCGGATGACCCACTCCCCAGGAGAGGGAGACCGCTACGGAGAGTGAGACACGCCTGGTGGGTCGGAAGGCCGTCGCTCGATCTGATGGACGCCGGACGATCTGCCGGGGAAGGTCGCCTCCGGGGTGTCCGCGGGCCCGGTGCTCGCTGCCCCTGCCACGTCGCGACCGGCGCGCTGTGGCCGCGAGGAGGGCAGCGTGCTGGCGAACGGACACTCCGCGGGAGCGCTCGGCTCCGTCGCGGTGCCCGTTCCGGACGTGGCCGACCGGGGCACGCGCCGTCCGCTCCTCGTCCGCGTCCTCGTGCTCCTCGTCTTCCTCGTGGGTGCCACGGTGGTCCTCGGGGTCCTGGCCGGAGCCGCACGCGCTGACGAGGGACTGTCCGCCGACCACACCCACCGTGGAGCGGACGGGTACGCCGGCTCCTGGGAGGACCACGACGAGGCGGAGGACGACGGCGAGGCGGAGGACACCGGCACCGGTCCTGTCGAGCAGCCGGTCGAGACGCCGCCCGTCACCGCGCCCCCGCCTGCCGAGACCGCGGCTCCGCCGGTCCCGGTGACGCCGCCCGAGCCGACCACCCCGGTCCCGCCCGTCGAGCCGCCCGCTCCGGTCGAGTCGGCGCAGCCGCCGGCGTCACAGCCGTCCCCGGCTCCTGTCTCGCCGCCAGTGCCGGCGACGCCGGGCGCGGATGCCGGGACGCCGGCCACCGGTACGCCGGCCTCGCCCGGTACGGGCACGCCGGCCACGGACGCGTCGACCCCGACGACCGGCACCCCGACCACCGCCACGCCGACGACCGGCACCCCGACCACCGGCACGACGACCGGCACCGCGACCACCGGCACGACGACCACCGGCACGACGACCACCGGCACCGCGACCACCGGCACCGGTGCGCAGCCCGCGACCGCGCCGGCCGAGGACGGGCAGGCGACGAGCGGGACCACGGAGCCCGAGGCCGCCGGTCCCGAGGCCGGTCCCGAGGCCGAGGCCGTGGAGGAGGCCGCTCCCGCGGACAAGGCGGTCACGCACGCCGTCACCCACCCGGCCTGTGACGCCGGCGAGCGTGTCGTGACGCCGGAGACGGCTGAGTCCGTCCCTGCTCGCAGCGACGACGACGGCGGCAGCCGGAGTGCGATGGCGTCCGAGCAGAGCGCGCGAGACGCCGCGGAGAAGACCTCCCACGCGGGCGGCACGGCCGTGAGTCCTCCGGTGCCCACCCTCGAGGCGACCCCCGCGCCCGCGTCCGCGCTCCCGGCCGAGGCTCCCCTCAGTCCTCCTCCGCCGCCCGTGCCGGCTCCGCTGCCGCCCCCGGTGCCCCTCGCGCCCACCGGCTCCTGCGGCACGGGGACCGCCGGCAGCTACGTCCCGGGTGGCGGGCAGCACGGTGGGTCCGCGCAGGACCTCGCCGTCCTCGGCGGGAGCCTCCCGGCCCCCTCCCCGTCGGCGGCGGGTCTCCCGCACGGTTCCGACGTCGACCCGGTCTCCCCCCGCGCCGACGACCCTGGCTCGTCTCCCGACTGAGGCACGCGCGGCAGGTCGCCCGACCCGCCGCTCCTGTGGTCGAGCTCCGGCGCCAGCCGGCACCACACCTCGGCCCGCCTCCTCCCGCGCCCTGTGCGCACCGCCTCGCGGACCCGTCGTGGTCCCCGGCGTCCCGGACGAGGCCGCGGCCCAGTGCCCAGAGACAGCCCACCAGCCACGAGAGCTGAGACATGACAGAGACCCAGAGCCACACGGACGTCCGCATCCCGACGCAGGCCCGCATCCACCACGTCCCCGTCCGCACCGCCGTGCCGCGGGTGAGCGTCGTCATCCCGACCTACAACGAGGCGCGGAACCTCCCGCACGTCTTCTCGCGCCTCCCCGCCGGCCTGCACGAGGTGATCGTCGTCGACGGGCACAGCGTCGACGACACGATCGAGGTGGCCCGGGCGCTCCGGCCCGACGTCCGGATCGTCCGGCAGAACCGCCACGGCAAGGGCAACGCGATGGCGTGCGGCTTCGCGGCCGTCACGGGCGACATCGTCGTCATGCTCGACGCCGACGGTTCGGCCGACGGGCAGGAGATCGAGCGTTTCGTCGCCGCGCTCACCGCCGGCGCGGACTTCGCCAAGGGCACCCGCTTCGCCGGCGACGGCGGCAGCTCGGACATCACCCGGACGCGGGCCTGGGGCAACCGGTGGCTCAACCGCGCCGCGAACGTCCTGTTCGGCACGCGCTACACCGACCTCTGCTACGGCTACAACGCGTTCTGGACGCACTGCCTCTCGTCCCTCGACCTGGACCCCGGCACGGAGCACGGTGACGTCAAGCTGTGGGGGGACGGCTTCGAGATCGAGACGATCATCAACACCCGCATGGCCAAGGCCGGTATGCAGATCACCGAGGTGCCCAGCTACGAGCACCCGCGACTGCACGGGACCAGCAACCTCAACACCTGGCGGGACGGCTTCCGGGTGCTGCGCGCGCTGGCCGTCGAGCGGTGCAACGGCAAGGGCCGCCGCGTCCCGGTGGCGCCCATCGCGCTGCCGGCGCAGCGCCTGAGCGAGGCCGGGTCGCGCGGAGCTGAGCAGAC
Source organism: Geodermatophilus sp. SYSU D00663 (assembly GCF_054050655.1). NCBI lineage: Bacteria > Bacillati > Actinomycetota > Actinomycetes > Geodermatophilales > Geodermatophilaceae > Geodermatophilus > Geodermatophilus sp. SYSU D00663. The sequence continues at coordinate 229,287 of NZ_JBJGZT010000002.1, forward strand.
GGCGTGACCGTTCCCCCGGCGACGGGGGCGAGCCCAGGTCGTCCGGAGGCCCCGCCAACAGCGCTGTCGGCGGGGAGGAGCCCACGGTCTCGTCGTCAGGTCCACCCCGACGTGCCGTCGCCACGCCGATCACCGTGACGAGTGAGGCGGCTGCGCCACCTGGCCATTCGGAACGGTGCGTGACTAGGCGATTGCGAAGCGGAGCCCTAGGCTCAGGTCGGTGCACGGCCCACCGGGGGCCCGCAGCCCCAGGAGGTCGACCATGGAGCCCGCTCGCCGCGCCGAGTTCACCGGCAACACCGCGCTCGCCCAGCCCGAGGTCCGGCCGGCGCCCGCCCCCACCCCGAGCGCCGGCGTGGCGACCTGCAGCGACTGCGGCCACGGCCGGCAGGCGCACCAGCACTACCGCCGCGGCACCGACTGTGCGCTCTGCGACTGCGACCGGTACCGCCGCTCGCTCCTCGCCCGGCTCCTCGGCGCCCGCTGAGCACCGTCCGGCGGACGGTCGGCTGACCGCCCCGCCGGCCAGGCGGCGCGAGCTGCCGTCGGCCCGGCACGCCGGGCGCCGTCAGCGCGGCGACCCCGGCACGCCAGGCACCGTCAGCGCGTCGACTCCCGCAGCGCGGCGTCCATGCGCGCCGCCAGCTCGGGCGTGTGCTCCCCACTGAGCAGGACGTGGTGGGAGCCGGGGATGGAGACGACCCGGAGGTCCGGCGCGACCCGGCGCCACACGTACAGCAGGTTCGCGATCACCGGCACCCGGAAGCGTGCGCGGAAGTACGTGACCGGCCCGGCGTACGGCTCGAGCCGGTAGGCGTTGAACACCCGGTAGGCGGCTGCGAACGTCTGCTTCTCCTCGTCCAGGGGCGTCACCGTCCGGCCGAAGCGCCGGCGCAGCACCCCCAGCACCGTGTCCTCGACCATGCCGGGCACCAGGAGCGCTATCCACCACGCCACGGTCCGCAGGGCGCGGGAGAACCGGGACAGGTGGTCGAAGGGCGGCTCGGTGTCGAGCAGGCCGAGGAAGGTGACCGTCCGGCCGGCTGCGGTGAGCTGCCGCGCCATCTCGTAGGCGACCAGGCCCCCGAACGAGTAGCCGGCCAGCCGGACGTCCCCCTCGGGGACCGTCTCCTGGACGGTGGCCACCAGCGGGGTGGCGATCTCCTCGATGGTGATCCCCTCGGTCGCGGCGATCCGGGGATCGGACGTCAGGCCGTAGACCGAGGCCGAGGTCTGCAGCGCGTCCACCAGGGTGCGGTAGATGTCGACGTCCCCGAGATAGCCGTGCACGAGGACGAGCGGGGTGACGTCCGGATCGCCGCGGCGCAGCACCTCGCACCGGGAGTGGGCCGTGGCCCCGGTGGTGACGGCCTTGGTCACACCGCGCACGGACGGGTCGACCAGGAAGTCCTCCAGGAGCACCGGGCGGTGCAGTTCCATCCGCAGGCGCCGCATCAGCGTCATCGCCTGGCGCGAGGTGCCACCGGCGTCGGAGAAGTGGACGTCGTCGGCCACCGGGCCGCCGAGCACCTCGGCGAACACCCGCGCCACGACGGCGTGGACGTCGTCGTCCCCGTCCGGGACGGCTGCGGCGGTCGCGGCCTCCTCGGCACGCCGGGCCGCCGCGCCGATCGACTCCAGCGACCGCGGGTTCTTCAGCGCCGACAGGTTGCGGACCGGCTGGCCCTGGAGCACGGCCCGCGCCGCGCTCTCCGACCGCTTGCCGTTGTGGGTCAGCGGGATCTCGTCGACCGCCAGGATCACCGACGGCACGTGCGCGGGTGACCCCTCCCGGCGCAGTCTCGCCCGGATGTGCCGGCTCAGCTCGTCGTCGAGCTCCGTGCCCTGCTGCAGCACGACGAGCAGCACCATGCGGCTGCTCCCCGGGGCGGCGGGGTCGTCGGTCTCGACGGCGATCGCGTCGGCGACGCCGGGCACCGCGCGGACGATCGTGTAGACCTCGGAGGGGCCGATGCGGATCCCGTTGACGTTGAGGACGCCGTCCGATCGACCGTGGAGCCGCGAGGAGCCGTCCCCGGCGATCTCGATGCGGTCGCCGTGGGTCCACGTGCCGGGGTGCTGCGTGAAGTACGCGGTCCGGAAGCGCTCCCCGTCGGGGTCCTGCAGGAAGCGGACCGGCCGCGACGGGAAGGGGTTGAGGCAGACCAGCTCGCCGACCTCGTCGAGGACCGGGCGCTCGTGGTCGTCCAGAGCGGCCACGTCCAGGCCCAGGCTGAGCGACTGGCAGCGACCCGGACGCACCGGGACCTCCGGGTGGCCGAGCACGAAGCAGCCGACGATGTCCGTGCCGCCCGAGATCGACTGCAGCGGCACGGGGCCGACGTTCTCGGCGACCCAGGCGAACTGCCAGTCGTGCAGGACCGCCCCGGTGGACAGCACGGCACGGATGGCGCTGACGTCGACGTCGGCCCGCGGGACGTAGCCCTCGTCCTGGCACAGCTGCAGGTAGGCGGGGCTGGTGCCGAGGACGGTCACCCCATACCGCGCCGCCAGGCGCCAGAGCGTCTCCGGGCCGCTGATCGGGCCGTCGTAGAGGACGACGTGCGCGCCGACCGACAGGGCCGACAGCTGCCAGTTCCACATCATCCACGCCGTGGTGGTGTGGAAGTACAGGACGTCGGTCGGGCGGAGGTCGACGTGGAGGCGGTGCTCCTTGACGTGCTCGAGGAGCGAGCCCCCGATCCCGTGCACCATCGCCTTCGGCGGTCCGGTGGTACCCGAGGAGAAGAGGACCCAGAGCGGGTCGTCGAAGGCCATCCGCGGCCAGTCCGGCCCGGGGTCGTCGGCCGGCACCGCCGACACGAGGTCGGTCAGGCGGCTCACGGGGAGCCCGGCCGCCTCGGGCAGCGGCCCGTCGTCGAGCAGGATCACCCGGCGGGTCGCCGGCAGCGCCGACACGACCTCCCGCAGCACCTCGTCGGCGGGCCTCTCGCCGCCCCCGAGGCTCGAGCGGTCGACCAGCAGCGTGGTGGCGCCGACCTGGCCGAACCGCCCCAGCAGGCTGCTGACGCCCATGTCGGGGGTGGCGGTCGACAGTGCGGCCCCGAGACCCGCCACGGCGAGCCCGGCGACGACGATCCGCGCGTTGTTGGCGGAGATCGCGGCCACCGTGTCCCCGGCACGCACACCGGCGTCGGCCAGGGCGCGCGAGGTCCGGCGGACCAGCGCGCGCAGGTCCGACCGGGAGAGCTGTTCGGACGAGCCGTCCCCGTGCACGGAGGTGAGCGCCGGCGACGCGTCGTCGACGCCGGCGAGCGGGCGCAGCAGGTTCTCGGCGTAGTTCAGCCGGACGTCCGGGAAGAAGCGGGCGGTCCACACGTCGTCCGACGTGCTCACCGTGTCCGCGGACCCCTCCCAGGCCAGGTCCGCCCAGTCGAGGAAGGTGCGCCAGAAGTCCCGGTACGAGGCCACCGACCACTGGTGCAGCGCCGTGGCGGTGGGGAGCCGGCGGCCGGCCACGGACTCGCAGCGGGTCCTGAAGTCCGCGACCTGGTGCACCGGTGCCGGCGCGCGCACCTCGTCCGGTGCGGTGCCGAGCTCCGTCATCTCCTACCTCCTGGCGTCAGGGCCACAGGGCTGATCACGTCCGGGTCCAGCGGGACACTCGTCGCCAGGCTGGCGACGTAGCCGGGTCGGACCGGCACCGGGGAGACGTGCAGGCCACCGACCTGCCCGCGGTCGGCGACCGGCGTCGCGAGGTCAACGGGCGACCGCCGGATGCCGGTTCCCCTGGCCTTGACCACGGCCTCCTTCTGCGTCCACGCGCGTGTGACGGCCTCCGGCCGGTCCTCGTCCCGGAGTGCGCGGAGCCGGACCCGTTCGGTCTCGGCCAACCAGTCCTCGTCCGCGGCGTCGCGGACCTCCTCGGGGCGGTGGCGCTGCACGTCCACGCCCACCAGACCGCGGCGCGCCACGGCGACCAGGGCCAGGTCCTCGCTGGCGGAGCAGGAGAAGCGCAGGGTGTCACCGGGCAGGAAGGGCCGGCCGTCGTCGGACCGCAGCGGGACGCCGGCCGGTCCCGTGCCGAGCAGGTCGCCCAGCACCCGTCGCAGGCAGGCCCGGACCAGGACACGTCTCCTCCGCACGGCGGCCGTGCCGCGCTCGGCCCGCGCCCGCTCGACGTCGTCGAGGCACCCGGCCTCCGCCGCGACGTCCCACCGGGGATCGGCGAGGTCGATCACGCGCAGGACGACGGGTGCGGGGCCGGAGGCGACGTCGGGGCGGGCGGACGCACCGCGGACCAACCGAATGACCATCACGCTCCGTGTGTGGCTTCGTCCACCCACCGTCAGGGGACGTCAAGCTAGTGGCTGGCCCGACCACTGCCAAGGGGACGGGGTCCGGCCGCTGACCACCGATCATGGGCTCCCGACGAGCCGCGGTGCCCCTGCGGGACGCGCACTCACCCCGATGGATGACCCCGGGGACGCGCCTCTGGGCGGCGCGAGGACGACGGAACACGATCGGAGGACCGAGGTACGACCTGACGGCGCCGGCCGCTACCGTCGTCGAGTCCAGACACGCAGAAGGAACGGTGTACATGTCTGCCCCTGCGTCCGGTTCGCCCGTGACCGGCCCAGCCCGCCGCACAGGCAGCGTGGCCCCCGTCTTCGAGGCGGTGGTGGCCCAGCGGGGCACTGCGACCGCGCTGTCCGGACCCGACTCGAGCATGAGCTTCGCGGAGCTCGGTTCCCGTGCGCGGGCCGCCGCCCACCGGATCCGCTCCCTCCTGCCGTCGGGCGCTGCGCCGGATGCGCCGGTGGCGGTCCTCGCGACCCCGACCCCGGAGCTCGTGGTCGCCATGTTCGGTGTGGTGCTCACCGGCAGGCCGCTGGTCGTCCTGGACCCGCAGCTGCCGACGGGGCGTCTCCAGCAGATCCAGGAGATGGCCGGAGCGGCGCTCGCCGTGGCCGAGGGCCGGCTCGCGGCGCGTGCCGCGGAGGTCGGGACCTTCCCGGCCCTGACGGACCTGGACGCCCTCATCGCCCTGCCGGGCCCGGAGGACGCCGCGGCGGCCGACGGGGAGCCCGGCGTGGAGCCGGGGCCGGACAGCCCGGCGACCATCGTCTTCACCTCCGGGTCGACCGGCCGGCCGAAGGGGGTCGTCCACGGCCAGGCGTTCGTCGTCGCGGAGGCCGCCACCACCGGCCGGCTCATGGGCCTGACGGCGGGGGAGCGGCTCGGGCTCGTCCTGCCGCCGTCCTTCGCCCTCGGTGAGCACGCCGTCTTCGGCGCCCTGCTCAACGGGGCGAGCCTGCACGTCTACGACCCCCGGGACCGTGGCATGCGGGGCCTCCCCGCCTTCCTGCGGCAGCAGGGGGTCACGGTCCTGTCGATGACGCCGTCCCTCCTGCGTGCGCTGACCGGTGCGCTGTCGCCGGGACAACGCCTGGACGACCTCCGGCTGGTGGTCACCGCGGGCGAGGCGCTGCACGGGCGCGACGTGCGGGCGGCCCGCGAGCGCCTCGGTGCGATCACCATCGCGAACCACCTCGGCTCCTCCGAGACGGGGCAGCTGACGTTCGGGCCCCTCCTGCCCACCGACCCGGTGGGCGACGGCCCGGTCCCCGCGGGACACGTGGTCGAGGGGAAGGAGATCCGGGTCCTCGGCGAGGACGGTCGTGCGGTCCCGCGCGGCGAGGTCGGCACGCTGCTCGTCCTCGGTCCCCACCTGGGGGGATACCTGGCCGGTGGCGTGGACGGCCCGTTCGGCCGCGCCGAGGACGGCCGGGCCACGTTCCGCACGGGCGACCGGGGCCGCTACGACGAGCGCGGCGTCCTGCACCAGCTGGGTCGCACCGACGACGCGGTGAAGGTCAACGGCTACCTCGTCGAGCCCTCCGAGGTCGAGGCGGCGCTGCGCGGTCTGACCGGGGTGGCGGACGCGGCCGTCGTCGCGGTGAAGAACGGCACCGGCACCGGGCTCGTCGGCTACGTCGCGCCCAACAGCGACCAGCGCACCCCCTCGCCGGCGCAGCTGCGTCGCGACCTCGTCGCGCTGCTGCCGAGCTGGATGGTCCCCGCCGAGCTGGTGCTGCTGGACGAGATGCCGCGCAACGAGCGCGGCAAGGTCGACCGCGCGGCGCTCCCCGCTCCCGCCCGGCACGATCCCGAGCCGCCCCAGGGGCACTGGGAGAAGGTCGTGGCCGGGCTGTTCGAGTCCGTCCTGCACCGCTCCGGCGTCGGCCGGGACGAGACCTTCACCGCCCTGGGCGGTGACTCGCTGAGCGTCGAGGAGATGCTGACCCGCCTCGGCGAGGAGCACGGTGTCGTGCTGACCTCGGGGGACGTGGCCGAGAACGCGACGGTGCGCCAGCTGGCGGCGGTCGTGTCCCGGTCCCGGGCGGGTGCCGACGGCGGCGCGCGGGCCGGGACCCGGCGCCGGCACGCCAGCGTCGTGGCGCTGCGGCAGACGGGCTCGCGCCCGCCGGTGGTGTGCTTCGCGGGCGCCGGGGCCGGAGGCCAGGCCTTCCTGCCCCTGACCGAGGCCCTCGGCGAGGACCAGCCCGTGTACGCCTTCCAGCCGCACGGCTTCGAGGAGTGGGGGCTGCCCGACTACTCGATCGGCATGGCGGCGCGCCGGCACCTCCGCCGACTGCGGGAGATCCAGCCGCACGGGCCGTACCGGCTGGTCGGGCACTCCATGGGGGGTCTCGTCGCCCTGCAGGTCGCGCGGCGCCTGGCCGCCGCGGGCGAGGAGGTCGCCTCGGTGACCCTCATCGACACCGTCCTGCCGCAGCGGCTGGTCGAGCAGGCCTGGTCCCCGGAGGCGACGGCGAACGGGGAGCACCCCGCGGTGGCCCCCCTGCCCGGGGACGACAAGTACGGCGCGCCGAAGACGACGCGTGAGCTGTGGCGGCGCCGTGTCCTGGCGCTCGCGGCCGGGGCACTGCCCCCGTCGGGCGCGCGCATGGAGGGCATGCTGGAACTCGGTGTCCGGGTGTCGCTCCTGCACCGCCCGCAGCCGTGGGACGGCCGCGTCGACGTCTACGTCAGCCACCTCAACGAGGCGAGTCTCGTCGTCTGGCGGCAGCTGCTGGTCGGGGACGTCCGGATGACCACCCTCTCCGGCGAGCACAACTCGCTCCTGCGGTCGCCGTTCGTGGAGCAGATCGCGCAGGGCTTCACCACGGCTCCCTGACCGCGCCCCTCGTCCCGGGGCCGATCCGCCGGACGGTGTCCACACGGACACCGTCCGGCGTCGTCTTGCCCGCCGTGACGGACGGCCGGTCCATGATCGCGGTCACGTCGCGGCGATCTCACAGGTGTGTCACAGTTTCACTGGGCAACATCCTCGCCGTGGTCGGAGCGGACGCGTGGGGGAGTGCTCGCGCAGCGACAGAGCGGTCGTCGCCGATCACCGCACGCGGGACGTCCCCGTCCCGCGCGTGACGCCGGCCCCGTTCGGGTCCGGGAGGTCGCAGGAGCCCTGCACCTCCCCGGACGCCGAGCTCTGAGCACTGCGGAGGACGCCCGTGCCGAACCTGCCATCCCCGTCGGCCTGCGAGTCGGTGGTCGCCGTGGCGCACCCGGCGGAGGAGCGCCCCGCCGAGCCGACGGTCTCGGTGGTCATCGCCTGCTACACCGAGGCGCGGTGGGCGGGGATCACCGCCGCCGTCCGGTCGGCGCTCGAGCAGGACCGGCGCCCGCTCGAGGTCGTCGTCGCCGTCGACCACGCCCCCGCGCTGCTGGACCGGGTCCGACGCGCGTTCCCCGAGGTCCGCGTCGTCCCCAACACCACCTCGCGCGGCGCCTCCGGTACCCGGAACGCCGGGGCGAGGGCCGCACGGGGCGACGTCGTCGCCTTCCTGGACGACGACACGCGCGCGGCACGCACCTGGCTGACCAACCTCGTCCGCGGGCTGAAGGAGACCCCCGGGGCCGTCGGCGTCGGGGGGCGGGTCGAGGCGGACTGGCCCGGGGGCGTCGTGCCCCGCTGGTTCCCGCCGGAGTTCCTCTGGGTCGTGGGCGCGTCCTACGAGGGGATGCCGACCGGGCGCAGCGAGGTGCGCAACGTGTGGAGCGAGAGCATGGCCGTCTGGCGTGAGGACTTCGCCCGGGTCGGGGGCTTCCGCGACGGCTTCGGGAAGCTGGGGGCCGCCTCCAGCCCGGAGGACACGGAGTTCTGCATCCGCGCGGCCGCCGTGACCGGCCGGTCCTGGCTGTACGTCCCGGAGGCCGAGATCGTCCACGACGTCCCCGCCGCCCGGGCGAGCTGGAGCTACTTCGTCCGCCGGTGCCACTCGGAGGGGCGCGGCAAGGCCGCGATGACCGCCCTGGACCAGGGGAGCGCGCTTGGGGAGGAGCGTGGTCACGTGCTGGGGGCCATCCCCCGCGGCGTGTGGCGTGACCTGCGCCGGTTCCTCCGCGGGGACGGGTGGGGTCTGGCCCGTGCCGCCACGGCCGGGGTGGGCCTGCTGGCCGCTGCCTCGGGGTACGCCGTCGGCCGGACCGGCGCGGTCCGGGCCGGCGCCTGACGACGGCGGCGCCGGTGACCGCCCCAGGGGGTGGTCACCGGCGCCCGGTCCCGGGTCAGGCCGGCGCGTAGATCGTGACCCAGTCGACCTGCATGGTCGTCGTCCGCGGGTTGCCCACGCCGCAGCCGAAGGCGCCGCCACCGCCCTGGCAGCCGCCCGGCTGGGTCTGGATCGCCAGGTGCATCGGCTCGCTCGGCACGCCCTGGTGGACCGTCGTCGCCCACGGCCGGCCGTCGAGGGTGTAGACGAGGCGGCCGGGGGACCACTCGACGCCCATGGTGTGCCACTGCGTCAGGTCGACGGCGACCCGCTCACCGACCATCGCGTCGTCCCCGCCGTGGTGCAGTGTCGCCGTCGTGCCGCTGCGGTTGCCGCCGGCGTCCTCGGCGAAGTCGATCTCCGGCGGCCAGTTCGGGCCGTCCGGCCAGAGCAGGGCGGCGTACTTGATCTCGTCGCCGGCGTCGATGCGGAACCGCATCTCCCACTTGCCGTAGGTCTGACCGATCCGGCTGGCCAGGCCGCCGCTGACCCACTGGCCGTTCAGCAGCTCGTTGCGCAGCTGGAGGAAGCCGCCGCTCACCTGGACCTGGGAGGGTGACCAGGTCCCGTACGGGGACCCACCGGGCTGGCCGGAGTAGGTGCGCCACTGCGGGCCAAGCGTCGAGCCGTCGAAGCCGTCGGAGAAGACCTGCCGCCACCCGGTGACGTCACCCGTGGGAGTCGGGGTGCTCGCCCCGCTCGTCGTCGTCGACGCCGGCGGCACGGCGGCCGGCTGGGGCGCGGTGGAGGACGGGGGCGTGGCCTGCGGCACCGGGGAGGTGGACGCAGTGGCGGACGGCGTGGGCGCGGTGGCCGGCGGCGGTACGGCGGCCGGCGGAGGCACGGCGGCCGGAGTGGTCGGCGGCGTGGTCGGCGTGACCGCCGGCGCAGGGGGGCCGGACCGCCGGGTGTCGCGGGGGACCTCGTTCCGGAGCCGGCGCTGCGAGGTGTCGCCGTGGCCCCAGGAGTTCCACCAGGAGGCGGCCTCGGCCAGCGGACCGGCGGCCGCGGCGTCCTCCGGCGCCTCCAGTGACAGGGCGACGAGGCTGCTGGCGGCCGTGAAGGCGGCCGTCAGGGCGATGAGGCGGATGGCGAGGCGCCTCCTCACGTCGCGCGGTCGGCCGGATGCACGGTGTGACGACATGGCTCTGAGTAAATATGTCGACACGGTGCGATGTGAAGAGTGCACAGGCGATGGGGACTGGTTCGTCTCTCCCAGGCCCCCTGCGCACCACTGGTCACACGCGCCCCGTCGACCGAGGCCGGCCACGACGACCACCCGGGCCCGCCCGTCCTCCGATCCGGTTGCGTCCACCACATCCGCTGATCTCGCCTGTCCGGGCCCGTATCCTGGACTGACCATGCCGTCGCACGCTCGAGCCGCCGGGTCGCACGCCCGGACCGGCCGGCCCCGCCACGCCCTCCGCAGCCGGATGGGTGGCTGGCTCGCCGCCACCACCGTGCTGGGTCTCCTGGCGTCCTGCAGCACGGACGGCACTGAGGCTCCGGCGCCCGGCCTGAACGACGGGGTGCCCCCCGCGTCGACCGCAGCCGAACGTCTCGGCTGGCAGCAGTTCGACGGCGACGAGTTCGACGGCGCGCAGCTGGACCTCACCGACTGGCGGCTCTACGGGAGCCTGGGCGCCAACGGCATCGGGGTCCGCAGCCCGGATGCGGTCTCGCTCCGCCAGGGCTCACTGGTGATCACCGCCTGGCAGCAGTACTCCGGTGGCCTCGCGTGGCACGGCGAGCCGGCCACCACCTACGGCAGGTGGGAGTTCCGGGCCAGGGTCGAGGAGGGCACGGGTTACGCGCCGGCCATCCTCCTGTGGCCGGACTCGGACAACTGGCCGATCGACGGCGAGATCGACGTGATGGAGATCGTCGCGGGCGACCGGGGGGTCAATCACACGACCGTCCACTACGGCGCCGACGACCAGCGGATCGACAGCACGGTGACCGGCGACTTCACCCAGTGGCACAACTACGCGGTCGACTGGCAGCCGGACAGCATCACCGTCTACATCGACGGCGAGCAGGTCTTCCGGACCACGGAGCCGGCCGCCATCCCGCACGGCCCGATGCACCTGGCGATCCAGCTCGACGTGGGACCTCAGGGCACGTGGATCCCCGCTCCGGACGCGACGACCCCGGAGACGGTGAGCCTCTACGTGGACTGGGTCCGGATGTACCGCTGACTCCCGGGGAGGCCGTGCCGGGTGGACCGGGTGCGGCCAGGCGTCCCTGCGGGCGTCGGCGCGCCCGTCGCGTCGCGGGCCTGGCCGGTGCCCTCGCCGGGCTGTCGGCGGGCATCGGCCTCGCCGCGCACCACCACCTCTCCGGCAGCAGTCTCCTGGTCGCGTTGAGCGCCTTCTCCACCCACCTCCTGGCCCTCGCCCCCGTGTCCGCCGCGCTGCTGGTCGCCGGCCGGCGGTGGATCGGAGCCGGCCTGGCCGCCGCACTGACCGTCGCCGCCGTCGCCGCCGTCGCCCCCACGTACGCGGGCGACCCGGTGGAGGCGCCCGGCGGGCAGCCGCTGACGCTGCTGACGGCGAACGTGAGGCTGGGCGAGGCCGACGCGGAGGGCCTGGTGGCCCTCGTGGAGCGCTCCGGCGCGGACGTCGTGTCCCTCCAGGAGCTGACCCCGTCGCTGCGCCGGCAGCTCGAGGCGGCGGGCCTCGACGAGCTCCTGCCGCACAGCGTCGTCCTGGCCGCCCCCGGCGCGGACGGGATCGGGCTGTGGAGCCGTTCCCCGCTGACCGACGAGACACGCCACGACGAGCTGACCTTCCCCGCGGTGTCGGCCCGGGTCGGCCTGGCCGACGGACAGCCCGGCCCCACCGTGCTCGGGGTCCACGCAGCCGGCCCGTGGCCGCAGGCGGCCGACGACTGGGTCCGCGACCTGGCCAAGCTCCCTGCCCTGCTGCAGCGGCTCGGCCAGGAGGCCGACGAGCACGACTCCGCCGTCCTCGTCGGCGGCGACTTCAACGCGACGTGGGGCAACGCCCAGTTCCGCGGGTTGCTGCAGGACGGGTACCGGGACGCGGCGGAGCAGCTCGGTGCCCGGTGGACGGCGACCTTCCCGGCCGGCGCGGCGATCCCCCCGGTCATCGGCATCGACCACGTCCTGGTGCGCGGCGCCGGTGCACGGGACCTGCGCACGGTGACCGTCCCCGGTTCCGACCACCGGGGGCTGCTGACCACCGTCACCCTGCCCGCGGGGTGACCCGCGCGGCGGCGAGGCCGGCCGACCGGGGCCGCCGGCGGGCGCGGTCCCGGCTGCGCGACGGTCCTCAGACCTCCGACGCGGCCTCGGACCGCCGGTAGCCCGGGTCGTCCACGCGGACCAACTCGGCGGGGACGCCGAGGACGACGCCCCACTCGGGGACGTCCCGCAGGACCAGGGACAGCGCGCCGACCCGCGCGTGCGAGCCGACGTGCACGGCGCCGACGACGACGCACCCGGCCCCGAACTCCACGTCGTCCCCGGCGCTGGCGACGCCCTTCTCCGAGCCGTCCCGCCGGACCACGTTCCCGATCGTGACGTGCTGCCGGAGCACGCAGTCGGCGCCCAGGCGCACGCCGGGGTTGAGCACGATGCCGTGCGGGTGGAAGACGCGCAGCCGGGGTCCCACCTCGAGTCCGGGCGGGAGCTCGACGCCCACGAACAGCGAGGTGAACAGCGAGTAGCCGAAGGCCAGGACCCTGCCCGGGAGACCCCACCGCCGCACCGCCCACTGCGCGGTGCGGAACGCCACGAGCAGCAGCTGCGAGTCCGGGTAGCCGGCGTTGGCCTTCCAGTCCTGCGTCGCCCAGCGGAGGAACCCCCCGCCGGGGACGGCGTCGCTCACGGCTGGACGCCGTCGAAGCGGACGATCAACGCGTCGTCGTTCTCGTAGACGGTGGTCCACCCCGGCGCGCCCGTGACGGCCTCCTCGAGCCGCTGGAAGGAACCGTCGGTCACCAGGCCGTAGTACTCGGCGTACGCGATCATGCTGCGGGTGACGACCAGGTACGGCCGCTCGCCCTGGGTCGCCATGAACTCCTCGACCGCGGGCAGCCCGCCCTCGTCGAGCAGCTCCCCGCCCAGGCCGGCGAACGTGACGAGGTCCGGGTCGCCGCCGGAGGACGGCACCCCGAAGGCGTTGTAGTCGGCTGTGAGGCGCCCGGGCGCGTTCTGGGCCGCGATGACCAGCGTGCGGCCCGGTTCGCCGTTGTCGTAGATCCACTGCATGGCCTCCACCTCGTCCTCCGAGAAGGTCGACCAGGCCAGGGTGCCGTGCAGCCCCTGGATGCTGGCCAGCGAGACGGCGACCAGGACGACGGCCAGCGCCGGGGCGACGACGCGCCTCCACCGGATGCGCACCACCGCCTGGGCGATCAGGAAGGCGGTGAAGGGCAGGGAGAACAGGTAGACGCGGTAGATGGCCTCGCCGCCGTAGCTCTGCCCGAGCAGGATGAGGAACGGCGCGAACGCCAGGGCGGCGGGCACGAGCACCCGGCCGGGCCTGCGCCAGGACGCCAGCACGGCGACGGCGCCGGCGAGCCAGACGCCGAGCGCGAGCGCGGAGGCGACGGTGCTCGTGAACACCTGGCCGGCGCTCCCGGTCGTCGTCGTCACGACGCCGCCGGCGTTCTCCCAGAACCGCAGGCTGTCGAGCAGGCCGTAGGCGCTGTTGATGAAGTCGAAGCGCGGGAGCAGGTAGGCGACGGCGATGAGCAGACACCCGAGCACCGTCCAGCGGGGCCGTACCGTCCCCAGCACCGTGAGGAGCACGAAGGCCACGACCAGCATGTACGGCGACAGCTGGTGGGCGATGGTGACGGCGGTGAAGAGCCCGTACAGGAGGGCCAGGGCGACCCACCGGCTCCTCCGCGACACCGGTGGCACCGGCTCCGCACCCCGCACCGACCAGGCCTTGAGCCGCCGCAGCCGCGACGGCCCGCGGCGCCACTCCGTCGGGGTCCGGCGCAGCCAGGTGAGCACCACCAGCACGCAGCCCAGGCTCAGGTGGAAGGCGTACGCCTGCGGCGACAGGTAGGCGGTACCCACCCACAGTCCCGCGTGGAAGAGGAAGACCGTCAGGAACGCCACCCGGCGGTCCTCGGACAGGGTCCGGGCGATGGCGAAGACGGGCAGGCACACCAGCAGGCTGGAGGCGAACGGGGCCCAGGTCGCCAGGGTCAGCGTGCTGACGCCGGTGAGCTCGCCGAGGGCGGCCACCGCCGTGAAGAGGGCCGGCCACTGCTGGTAGATGTCACGGGGGTCGGTGACGCCGTTGCCCTCGCGGAACCACTCGACGACGCCGAGGTGCTTGTACGTCCAGGCGTACTCGGGGTTGGTGTAGAGGATCGGCACCGTCGCGTCGACGACCGCCACGAGACCGACCACCCCCGCGACCAGCACCCAGGTGCGCCGCTGGTCGAAGAGCTCCACGACGAACCCGGCGCACACCAGCGCCAGGCCGACGTGGAACAGCGGACCGACCAGGGCCAGCAGGCCGTAGTCGGAGTGCGTCGCGGTGTCGACCTGCGTGAGGCTCACCGCCCACGCGACCAGGCCGGCGAGGACCACCAGGGGCGCCAGTGCCCGGCGGAGGAGCGACGGCCGGTCCCGGTGGGGGCCGCTCTCGTCGGGGACGCCGGGGAGGGCGTCGGGCGTCCCGGCGTCGGCGAAGGCGCGGGTCATCGGCCGGCCCCCCGCACCCGGAGCAGCGCGACCGCGCAGGACGCGACGGTGCCGGCGGCGAGGACCAGCAGGAGGGTGGTCGGTGACCAGACGTCGAGCCAGGCCGTGACCGCGGAGGCGATGCCCCAGACCGCCAGCGAGACCACGTCGGTCAGCGCCCACGACGTCGACTGCCGGGAGGTCGGCACGTGGGCCAGGACGGCCGCGCCGGGACCCGCGCAGACGAAGGCGAGCACGGTCACTAGGCGGACCGCCTGCGGGGCGTCCACGGCGACCGCCAGGGCCGAGGCCACGGACGTGCCGATGCCGGCCCAGGCGACGAGCGTCCGGGTCCGGGCGCCGGTGCGCTCGTCGGTCCGGAGGGACACGTCCGGCACTCCCGTCGGTGCACTGGTGGAACTCATGTGGTCGCCTCTCCTGCGCCGATCCTGCTGGGTCCGACCTCGCGGACACGACGGGCGGGGACACCGGCGTAGACGCCGCGGGGCAGGCAGTCGGCCGCCACGACCGCTCCCGCCGCCACGACCACGTCGTCGCCGATCGTCACGCCGGGCAGGACGGTGACGCGGGCGCCCAGCCACACGCGGTCCCCGATCACCACGGGCAGACCACTGGCCTGCGACCGCCACGTCCCGCCCGGACCGCGGTGGTCCGAGGTGATGATCATCGTCTGCATGCCGACGGCGCAGTCGACGCCGATCTCGACCGGCGCGACGGCCTCGATGTAGCACTGCAGGTTCAGGTAGCTCCGCGCCCCGATCCGGACGTTGCGCGGATCCCCCTCGAAGCGGCAGGCGGGGCTCACCACGAAGGAGTCGACCGCCATGCCGCCGAGCCGGTAGAGCGTGCGGCGCAGCACCTTGGGGACGGCGAAGGAGGCCGCCACCCGGTTGAACCAGAGGTTGCGCCGGAAGACGCGCGCGTCGAGGCGCAGCGACTCCACCAGCAGCCGGAGGTCGGACCGGCGCGGCGTCCCCCGGCCGGCGGGCAGCTCCGTGGTCACGACGCGGCCTCGGGCCGGGCGGGCACCTCGGTCTCCGCCTGCCGCGGCCGGCCCGCGCTCGCCACGAGCTCCCGGTACAGCCGCCGCCCGATCGGCAGGACGGCGAGCGCCGTGACGACCTCGGCGGCCAGGTACACCAGCGCGAGCCCCTCGAGGCCGAAGTCGGTGAGGCCCACGGCGGTGACCGCGAGGAACACCACCGCCTTGACCGCGAGGGCCGTCACCAGCGGCCGCAGCCGCTTGCGCGCCACGCTCAGGGCGGTGAAGATCACGAACCCGGCGCTGAAGGGGAAGGACAGGGCGATGATGCGCAGCAGCGTGGTCCCCTGGTCGGCGTACTGGGAGCCGAGGAGGGCGAGCAGCAGGGGCGCGGCGGCCACGGAGACCGTCGTCGCCGCGACGCTCACCAGCGCGGTGAGGCGCATCGACCGCTTGATCAGCCGGCGGAAGGCGGCCGCGTCGTTGGCGTACTCGACGACGAAGGCCATGGCGATGCTCCACACCAGCGTGCCGAAGGAGACGCTGACGTACCACGGGACGTAGAAGTAGGCGGCCGCCTCGCTGCCGAGCTCCGCGGAGACGAGCACGGGCGGGAGCAACGCGACGCAACTGGCCAGCGCGCTGGCCGCGTAGTCCCCGGCCACGAACCCCTTGATGGAGCTCCAGCCGACGTCGGCCGACCCGGTGGACGTCGCCACGTGCCGGGGGACCAGCCGGCGGAACACGAAGGTGTTGACCACCAGGACGGCCAGCAGGGTGGGCACCACCAGCGCGGCGAGCGCACCCCAGCGGCTGGACAGGAGCACCAGCGGGAACAGGAGGGCCACGCGGAGCAGCCCGGCCACCAGGTTCTCCAGGGGCACCCACACGGCTCCGCCGAGGGAGGTGAGCGCGCCGTCCTGGACCAGGAACAGGGCGTAGCACAGCGTCGCGCCCACGAAGACCAGCGGGACGAACCACTCGTCGCCGAGGATGGCGCTGCCGAAGCCCAGTGCGACGAAGCCGAGGGTGACCACCAGGCCCATGCCCAGCGCCAGGCCGTAGGCCCGGGCGATGAAGCCCCCGGTCGCGCGGCCGGCCTGCGGGACGAAGCGCAGCAGCACGCTGACGATGTTGAGCTGGGCCAGCCCCGCCAGGAAGGTGATGGCGGACAGGGCCGACGACGCCTGACCGACCGCCGAGGCCGGCAGCAGGCGGGCGGCCACGATCCAGAACACGATGCCCAGGACACCGGTGAGGACCGTGGAGGCCATCAGCGCCACGGCGTTGAGCTCCATGGCCCGGCGCTTGCGCGGGGCCGCGGTGGCGGTCACGAGGTCTCCTTCGCGCGGGCTGCGAGGTAGGCGCGCGGCCCGGACACCATGCCCCGGAGGCGCAGCCGGCGGAGCTCCGCCGGGAGGCCCTCGAGCAGGGTGGTCACGCCGGGGTCCCGGGGGCGGAGCCGGCTCCGTGCCACGGTGAGCGCTGCGTGTGCCAGCCCCACCAGGTGGCGGGGGTCGCGCGCGACGACGGCCGTCAGCAGCGCGGTGAACCCCGTTCCGTAGCCGGCCATCTGGCGGGCGAGCTCCGCGTCGGTGCGGCGGTGCGCGTGGCTGGTGATCGCCGAGGGCTCGTACCCGAGCGCGCGGCCGGACGTCAGCATCCGGACGACCATGTCGACGTCCTCGCCGCCGCGGCTGGGGGTCCCGGTGCCGAGGGCCTGGTCGAACGGCCCCTGGGCACGCAGGGCCGCGGTCCGGAAGGCCATGTTCGCGCCCATGAAGGTGCCCAGCTGGTAGAGCGAGTGCGTGCGGACGGTCCGGAGGGCGCCGTCCACGCGTCGCTGCACCAGGACCCGGTAGCGCGCCGGGTGCCAGGACCGGGCGCGCGGGCGCTCAAGGCGGAGGGTCTCGGCGACGAGCACCTTCGCCGCCCCACCGCTGTGCTGCTCGAACAGCTCCTGCGCCGGGGTCTCCAGCTCGCTGGGGACGACCAGGCCGCCCAGCCCGTCGAGGGCCGGCTCCGTCGCGAACCGCTCCGCCAGGGCCCGGACCCAGTGACGATCGGCCTCGACGTCGTCGTCGGTGAAGGCGACGACCTCCCCCACGGCCTCGTCGACGCCGCGGTTGCGTGCCGCCGAGATCCCGGGGACGGGCTGGCGGAGCAGGCGCACCCGCGGGTCGCCGAGCTCCGGCACGGCCGCGGCGGCGTCGCCGTCGGGTGTGCCGGGGCGGTTGTCGACGACCAGCACCTCGACCGGCGGGAGCTCCTGGTCCAGCAGGGCCCGCAGGCAGCGGGAGAGCCCGGCGGGCCGCTCGAGCATCGTCGGGATCACCACGGAGACGCTCGGCAGCGCACCCCCGGCCGCGACCGGGGCGTCCTCCGGCGCGGGCTCCACCAGCCGCTGCACCGCGGCGTCGCGGGCGTCGCGGTCGAGCGCCTCGGGGAGCGGGAGGGTGAACAGCCCCACCGGCCGGGCCCCGCGCCGGGCGACGACGTGCACCGCCCCGTAGCGGGCGACGTCCTCGTCGGCCAGGACGGGACCGTCGGTCTCGTCGAGGTCCCAGTGGACGACCTTGGTCGGCCGCCACCCGCCGTCCCCGGCGGGCGACGCCGCGGGGACGGCGCCGGCCTCCCGGTCCAGCCGCCGGTCCAGCCGCCGCTGCCGGATGTAGGCGCCGGGTCCGCGGAGCATCCCGGCCCGGTTCGCCGACAGCAGCTCGGCGGGGAAGTCCGCCGCGAGACCGGAGACGCGCAGGCTGTCGGAGCTGGTCATGTCCCGCACCGCCCTGCCGGCCAGCGCGGCCAGCCGGAGGATGACGGGCGGCGAGTCGACGACCAGGGAGGTGTAGAAGGCGGTGAGGCCCGTGCCGTAGCCCTCCATCTGCCGGCGGAGCCCGACCACGTCGCGGCGGTGGAAGTGCCGGGTGACCGCGCTGGGGCGGTAGAGGGTCGGGAGGCCCGAGCGCAGCAGGTCGGTGAAGACCCGCGTGTCCTCGGCGCCGTGCGTCAGGGTGCCGGCGCCGAGCGCGGCGTCGAAACCGCCGACGGCCCGCAGGGCCGACGTGCGGAACGCCATGTTGGCGCCGACCCCGAAGGGGGGCAGGGGGTACAGGGGGCTCTGGCGGTCCCCGCTGCCCGGCCCGAAGTCGGCCGGCGTGAACCCGCGTCCCTTGCTGTGCCCGCCGAACTGCTCGAACCAGACCTGCGCACGGGTCGCCAGCTCGGCGGGGACGACCAGCCCGGACACGGCGGCGGCCTGCGGCCGCTCGGTCAGGGCACGGGTCAGCTCCGACAGCCACATGGGGTCGGCGACCTCGTCGTCGTCGATCCAGGCGACGACCTCACCCTCCAGCGGCTCCTGCAGGGCCCGGTTGCGTGCCCGGGACAGGCCGGGCCGCGGCTCGACGACGTACCGGATGTCCAGGCGGCCGGCGAAGCCCGCGACCACGTCCGCGGTGGCGGTGGTGACCGGCGCGTTGTCGACCACCCAGACCGCGAAGTCGGGGTGGTCCTGCGCGGTCAGGCTCTCGAGGCAGCCGGCCAGCGCCTCCGGCCGCTCCCGGGTGCACAGGACGACGCTGGCGCGGGGAGCGACGGCGAGGTGGCGGGCGTGCACCTCGGCGAAGCCGGGACCCGCGGCGCGACGGCGGCGCACGACGTCGCCCCACCGGCTGTCCAGGAGCCACTGGAGCTCGTCGGCCCGCATCCCCTGATCGGGGAGCGGCACGACCTCCCACCCCACGGGCTCGCCGTCCAGGCGCAGCAGCAGCCACGCCTCGTCCGCGGTCGTCCCGTCCGGAGCCGTGCGCTGCAGCGGACCCACCGGGTCCGAGAGCTCGACGTCCAGGACGTGTGCCGCGGCGGTGTCGACCGCCGGGGCGGTGTCGTCGACCAGCGCCATCTCAGTTCGATCCGTCCGTTCCCCCGGTGGAGCTCATGTCAGCTCGCGGCCCAGCACGTGCTTGGCGGCGCGGCGAGCGGTGCGCCAGGCCGGCGCGGCGACACGCTTGAGGTGCGGCGCGAGCCCGGGCTCGCCCTTCTCGACGAGCGCCCGGAAGGCGTCGCCGGTGTCCCCCGGCCGGACGTGCAGGCGGGGAACACGGTACGGATCATCCGCAGACGTGGCGATCCTCCGCCCGACGATGCATCCGTTCGAGTAACCCGCCTCGGCGACCGCGCGCGCGACCCGGCGGCTCGAGTAGCCGTGGGGGTAGCAGAAGGAGACCACCGGCCGGCCGAGGGCGTCCTCGAGGGCCCGCCGGCTGTCGACCACCTCGGTGCGCAGGTCGCGGGAGGAGAGCGTGTCGAGCGTCCGGTGGTTGACCGAGTGGCTGCCGATCTCGACGCCGGCGTCCGCGGCGTCGGCCAGCTCCGACCAGCTCAGCCGTGACCCGTGCGGGTCGCCGGGCGGCAACCGGAGTCCGACGTCGCCGGTGGGGACGTACATGGTGGCGCGGGCGCCCAGCGAGACCAGCACCTCGACCGCGTTCGTGAAGTCGAGCAGGCCGTCGTCGAAGGTCACGCCCACGACCCGGGCGTCGGGGTCGGCGGCGCGGGCCGCGAGCGCCTCGGTGAGGCCGAGGAGGCGCCATCCCTCCGCGGCGAGTGCGCCGAGCTGCTCGGCGAGCTCACCGACGGGGACGGCGTGCTCGTTCGGTGCGGCCGGCGGTGTCGCCGGGGTCGAGTGGTACATCAGCACGGGCATCCGCCACCGCACCGACGGGCGCAGGAGGTCCCCGGCCACGGCGAGGGCGCTCACCGTGCGCCTCCGGCCCGGGGACGGCGCGCCGGCGTGGCCCTGCCCTCGTCCGGGGTCCCGCGGCCCAGGTCGTCGACGACGGCCACGGGGGCGGCCGGCCGGGAGGAGCCCGGCCGTGCGGTGAGGTACCCGAGCCCTGCCGCCGCGACCCCGGCCACGATGGCGGCAGCCCGGCCGAGTCCGCCGACGACGTCCCCCCGGAGCGCCGCGGCGAGGTTGCGGCCCACGCCGGCCAGCAGCACCGAGCGCACGTAGGCGGCCTCCTCGGCCAGGACGTGCTCGCCGGCGGTCGGGAGCGCCGCCATGTGCCGCTTGCCGGCGCCCTCCAGGTGGCTGCGGCGGAGGAAGAAGCGGAACGTCCGGCGCTCCGGCGGCACCTCGTGCCACACGACCGCGGAGGGGGTGAACCGCCAGCGGGAGCCCGGGCCGTTGTGCGCGTTGAGGCGGAGGCACAGCTCGGTGTCCTCGGGCTGGGAGGCGTCACCGACCTTGCCGAAGTCGTTGCTGAAGCCCCCGACCGCCAGGAGCGCGGTCCGGCGGACCAGCAGGTTGGCGCCCCAGACGTTGCGGACGTCGGTGCCCCCGCGCCGGGGGATCGAGCCGCCGACGACCCAGGAGAACTCCTCGGGGAACCACCGCGGCGCACCGCCCGGCCAGCGGGCCTCGATCGCCCCGCCGACCCCGGTGGCGAAGGGGGCCGCCCGGTGGGCCCGCAGCAGCTCCTCGATCCAGGTCGGCTCGGCCACCTCGTCGTCGTCGAGGAAGGCGATGAGCTCGGCCGTGCTGACCATCGCCCCGGTGTTCCGCCCGCCGGACGCACCCCGGGAGTACTGGTTGGCCACGACGCGCGCCCGGTCACCGATCTCGCGGCGCAGCCGGTGCAGGAGGGTGTCGTTGTGGTCGACGACCACGATCAGCTCGACCGGGACGGTCTGCGCTGCCGCGGAGTCCACCGCGCGCAGGATGTCGGTCCAGCGGGCCTCGCTGAAGCAGGGCACGACCACGGCGACGGTGGTCATGCCACCTCCTCGACGCCGACCACGCCGGCGCGCGGCCGCAGCGCCGCCCAGTCCCCGGCCGACGGCTGGTGCCCGGTGCCGAGCGGGGACGGAGCCGTCGTCGCGGACGTGACCGACGCCGGCCGGGTGACCGGTCCCCGCGTGCCGTTGACCCGCTCGACGAGCAGGGCGCGCAGGACCCGCAGGCCGTCCCGCCAGGTGTTGAGGTTGCTCTGCCCGTGCAGGCGGGGGAACTCGAAGCTGGGGACCTCGGCGATGGTCAGCCGGGCCTTCGCCACGCGCGTGTTGATGATCGTCTCGATCTCGAACCCGTCACCCCAGGCCTTGTGGTCGCGCTCGCCGTCGGAGGCGTCGAGGGCGAGCACCGGCAGGCAGTGCGTCCAGAAGGCGTTGTACCCGTAGCAGAGGTCGCTGTAGGAGGTGCCGTAGAGCACGTTGACGATCCGGTTGAGCCAGCGGTTGCCCCAGGCCCGCAGCTTCGTGATGTCGGCACTGCCGCCGCCCGGGGCGAAGCGCGTGCCCTTGGCGAAGTCGGCACCGGACGTGAGCGCCGCGACGTAGGCCGGGATCTCCCGCGGGTCGGCCGAGCCGTCGGCGTCCAGCATGACCACGATGTCGCCGGTCACCGCCCGGAAGCCGCACGCCAGGGCGTTGCCCTTCCCCCGCCGGTTCTGGCGGACCACCACGACGTCGGGACGGAGCCTGCGGGCCACCTCGACGGTGTCGTCGACGCTGCGCCCGTCCACCACGATGACCTCGTGCAGGTCCTCCGGGAGCAGGGCGAAGACGTGCGGGAGGTTCTTGGCCTCGTTGTACGTCGGGATGACCACGCTGATCCGGGGCGCGGTGCCGGGGTGGTGGTGCAGTGCGGTGCCCTCGTGTGGGCGCATGCCGGTCCTCTCGTTGCGGAGTCGGGTCCGGTTTCGCCTCTGCTCGCCGTCGGGTGGATGGCGACCAAGTCGCCCGACGGGTCATCGCTACCCGTGGTGCTGCTGCTGAGTGGTGTCCTCGCTGGCCGGTCAGTCGGCGCAGGGGAACCCGGGACGCGTGACGGCACATCGGTGTGCTGGTCCCCCGTGCCACCTGGCCGGCGTCGCACTCCCATGCTGACGGAGAGTCGTCGCCGTGTCCACAGAGTGATGGGTGCGTCACGTCATCGGGTGAACACCGCTGACGGTCGAGGACCCACGGTAGCCGATCGCCGGAGCCGTCCACCCACCCGGGTGGACGACCCCACCCGGGCGGGTGTCCCGGCCCCGGCGGGATCAGCCGAGTCGGTCGTCGACGATCTCGGCGGTCCCGGACTCCTCGACGGCCGACCGCATCTGCGTCAGCGCCTCCGGGTCGGCGTCGAGCGCCCACTCGAGGTAGTCGGTCGTGGCCTCGGCGATCACCGGCCAGGTCGGGGAGCTGTCGTCGTCGTAGGCACGGCTGTGGTCGGCGTCGGGGACCTCGATGAAGGCTTTCGGCTCCGGGGCCCGGCCGTAGAGCTCCGCGCCCTGCTCCAGCGGGATCGCGTCGTCGTTGCCGCCGTGGACGAACAGGACGGGGGTGCCGGCCTCGGCGAACGGCCGGGTCAGCTGCTGCCCGAGCTCCGGGACGAGGTAGGTCAGCTCGCCGCCGGCGAGGACGAGCGCGGCGTCGAAGCGGTCGTCGAGGTCCCCCTCGCTGCGCAGCAGGGCCGTCGTCAGGGCGCCGAGGGAGTGCCCGGCCGCGGCGAGCCGCTCCTCGTCGATGACGCCCTCCACGTCGCTGCCCTGCGTCCGGCCGAGCTCGAGGACCCGGTCGAGGACGAAGGACACGTCCGCGGGCTGCTGCAGCACGTCGGCGCGGATCTCCTCGGTCCCCTCCGCGCTCAGCGGGAACCGCGGCGCCGCGACGACCATGCCGGCCGAGGCCCAGCGGCTCAGCAGCTCCTCGTAGGCCTCGGGCGAGGCCAGGTAGCCGTGGCTGAACACGACCAGCGGGTAGGGGCCGTCACCGCCGTCGGGGTACCAGATCGTGGTCTCCAGCGTCCGGCTCGCCGCCAGCTGGTCGCCCTGGTCGTCCACGGTCGGCCTCGACGGGTCCTCGAAGGTGACCGTGGTGCTCGTCACCTGCAGCGCGGTGGGCTCGGCCGGCGTCGCGTCCTCGGGCGTCGCGTCGTCGGGCGTGGCGGAGGAGCAGCCGGTGACGAGCAGGGGAGCCACGAGTGCGAGGAGGACGCGGTCGCGCCAGCGGTTCGCCATGACCCCAGTCTCCGGCATCGGGCTGGAGCACCCCGGGACCAGGGCGCCCGGTGGGAGGTCTCACACGCCGCCGCCCGACCGGTCACCGGGGTCCGTGGTCCGCGCTCAGCCGGCGGTCCACTCCAGCAGCTCGTCGGCGGTCCAGGTGTTGACCACCCGGTCGGGGTCGACGCCGGTCTCGACGGCGCGCTCGCAGCCGTTGCCCTGCCAGTCGAGCTGGCCGGGGGCGTGCGCGTCGGTGTCGACGGCGAACCGACAGCCCAGCTCGACGGCGAGGGACAGCAGCCGCAGCGGCGGGTCCAGCCGCTCGGGCCGGGAGTTGATCTCGACGGCGGTGTCGTGCTGCGCGCAGGCGGTGAACACGGCCTCGGCGTCGAAGGCGCTCTCCGGCCGCGGCCGCTGCCGCCGTCCCTCCCGCTGCTCGCGGGGGATCAGCAGCCGCCCGGTGCAGTGCCCGAGGACGTCGGTGTGCGGGTTGGCGACCGCGGCGAGCATCCGCTCGGTCATGGCCGCGGACTCGGCGCGCAGGTCCGAGTGGACGCTGGCCACCACGACGTCGAGGCGGCCGAGCAGCTCGTCGGTCTGGTCGAGGCTGCCGTCGACGTTGATGTCGCACTCGATGCCGGTGAGGATCCGGAACGGCGCGAGCTCCGCGTTGAGCTCGGCGACGACGTCGAGCTGGCGCTCCAGCCGCTCCGCCGTCAGCCCGTTGGCCACGGTCAGCCGCGGGGAGTGGTCGGTCAGCGCCATGTACTCGTGGCCCAGCCCGATCGCCGCCTCGGCCATCTCGCGGATCGGGCTGCCGCCGTCGGACCAGTCCGAGTGCGTGTGCAGGTCGCCGCGGAGGGTGGCGCGGAACTCGGCGACGTCGTCGGCCAGCGGCACGAGCTCGGAGTGGGCCTCCTCGAGCCGGGCCAGGTACTCCGGCACCTCGCCGGCGTGCGCCTGCACGATCGCGGCGCCGGTCTTGGGGCCGATGCCGCGCAGGTCGGTGAGCGTGCGCGTGCGGATCCGCCGGTCGAGCTCCTCGGGCCCGATCGTGTCGACGACGGCCGCCGCGGTGCGGAACGCGGCGACCCGGTGCGTGGGCTCGCGGGCGCGCTCCAGGAGGAAGGCGATCCTCCGGAGCGCGGCCGCGGGTCCGAGGGGTGTGCTCAGCTGGCCTTCCTCGCCTTCCTGGCGGCCTTCTTCTGGGCCTTGGCCGCGCGCCGGGTCGCCTTCTCGTAGTTCTTCTCCGTCGACTCGGCGGCGCGCCTGGCCGCGCGGCGGGCCCGGTAGCCGACCGACGGGCGGCCCTCGGTGTCGACGGCGGCGATCAGCAGGCCGCCGAGCAGGCCGGCGTTCTTGAGGAAGTTCGACAGCTGGCCGAAGCGCTCCTCCGGGTCCTCGTGCTCCCAGAAGCGGTGGCCGGCGAAGGTGGTCGGGACGATGCTCCCGGCCAGCGCGAGCGCGCTCAGGCGGGGCAGCTTGCCGAGCGCGAACAGCGCGCCCGCGCCGACCTTGATGCCGGCGTCGATCTTCACCCACTGCTCGGTGTCGCGCGGCACCTGGACCGGCAGCTGCTGGTCCGCCGTCCTGGTGATCGTGTCGACCACCGGCTGGGCCCCCGGCACCCGGGTCTGCGGGTTGCGCAGGGTGTCGACGCCGCCGTAGAGGAACGACGCTGCGAGCAGGGGCCGGGCGATCCGGCGGACCAACATGGATGACCTCTTCCGTCGATGGGACCTCAGGCGTGTCCCTTGCCCAGGCAGCGGTTCGGGACACCTGATCGGAACCTAGTGATCAGCACCTCTCCGCGCTCGGTCAGTGCAGGGGCCGCCCGCAGCGCGGGATGATCGGCCGGTGCACCCGTCGGCCCGTCCGCAGTGGCGGCCCGCGTGGTGGGTGCTCCTGCTCGGGCTGGCCGCGATCGTCCTCTTCGGGACCGCCTTCGCGGTGCGGCTGAGCTGCGTTCTCGGGCACTGTGCGGTCCCGTCGGTGCGGCACCTGCTCGACCTCGACGCGGTCGGCGGGCTCCCGCGCCTGTTCACCACCGGCGTCTTCGTCGCCGTGGCGGCACTCGCGGGCCGCGCGTGCCGCTCGGCCACCGGCCGGGCCCGGCCGTGGTGGGCGGCGGTCGCGGCCGCGGGGCTGGCGCTCGCGGTCGTGAAGCTGGCGAGCGCGCACTCGCTCGCGGAGGCCGGGACGTCCCCGCTGACGACGCTGCTCCTCGGGCTCGCCGTCGCCGTGCCGTCGCTGTGGCTGCTCGCGGTGGCGGGCCGGGCGTGGGACGTCCCCGCGACGGTGCCGGTGGTGGCCGCGCTCGCGGGCTACGCCCTCGCCGCCCTGGGCCTCGACGTGCTCACCCACCTGGCCGGGCTGCTCGCCGGTGGTGCCGGGGCGGCGTCGGCGACGTTCGTCGAGGAGCTCGGCGAGGCGCTCGCCGCGGTGGCGGTCCTGGCGGTGGTCCGGTCCGGGACGTCGGCCGCTCGCCCCGGCCGGTGAGCGGACCGCGTGGGGGTGTTCCCCGTGCGTCGCGGGTGCCGCCGGGCCGGCAGGGCGCGAGGAACGCCCGCGACGGGGCGCGGGGTCAGGCCGTGCGGCTGCAGTACACCGTCAGCGGCGCGCGCTTGCCGAACACGAACGACGACGCCGCCTCGCCCGTCTCGCCGTCGTAGGCGACGCGCTGCGGGCCCGACCACAGGTGCACGTGCAGCTCCGGCGTCGCGGAGGTGGCGTAGCCGGAGCTGCGGTCACTGATCCCGAGCAGGGCGCCGAGCACCGCGCGGGTGCGGCTGAACGGGACGTCGGCGCGCAGGTACTGCACGTCGAGCAGGCCGTCCTCCAGCCGCGGCCGCCACGCCGGCGCCAGGCCGCGCGGGGTGTAGCGGCAGTTGCCGACGAACAGGATCCAGACCTCGACCGGCCGCCCGTCGAGCACCATCGACACCGGCGTCCCGGCGCGCAGCACCTGCGCCGCCGCCACCGCCGTCGCGGTCCACCGGCCGAGCCGCCGCTCGAGCGCGTCGCGGCGCCGCACGAGCTCCGGGTAGACGCCGATGCTCGCGGTGTTGAGGAACGGCACCCCGTTGACGTCGGCGACGTCCACGCGCACCGCCTGCCCGGCCGTCACCGCGTCGGCGGCGTGCTCGAGCGTCTCGACCCCGAGGTCGCGGGCGAAGTGGTTGAGCGTCCCCGCCGGGAGGACGGCCAGCGGCAGCGCGGCCTCCAGCGCCACCGCTGCGGCGGCCGCCACGCTGCCGTCCCCGCCGGCCACGCCGAGCGCCGTGGCCCGCCCCGACCGAGCGGCCTCCTCGAGCAGGTCGCCCACGCCGCACCCATCGGACGCCGCCAGCACCTCGGCGCGGGGCAGCAGGCGCCGGATCTCCTCGGCGGGGTCGTAGCCCTCCGGCCCCGACCGCGGGTTGACGGCGACGACGAGGCCCTCGCCGTCGGGCAGCGCGGGGGCGCTGCTCCCGGGCCGCACGCGCGCCGGCTCGGTCGGGCGCACGGGCCACCACCGCCGGCCGGCCAGCGCCACGCCGGCCCCGATGGCCAGCCCCGAGACGACGTCACCCGGGTAGTGCACGCCCACGTGCACCCGCGAGTACCCGACCGCCACCGCGAGCGGGGCCAGCGCGGCGCCGGCCAGCGGGTCCTCCATCGCCACGCCGGTGGCGAAGGCGGCCGCCGACGACGAGTGGCCGCTGGGGAAGGAGAGGGTGTGCGGCGCCCGGCGCAGCCGACGGTCGGCCGCCAGGTTCGCCAGGTCCGGCCGCACCCGGCCGAACAGCCGCTTGAGGACGGCGTTGACCACGCCGCTGGCCACCGCCAGCGAGCCCAGGCCCCGCACCGCGCCCCGCCGCGGCGCCCCGCGGCGCAGCCCGAGCACCAGGGCGATCATGAACCAGAGCTTGCCGTGGTCGGCCGCCCGCGACAGCCGCCGCAGCCAGCGGTCGGCCGGGCTCGCGGGCAGCGCGCCGACGGCGGCGTGCAGCCGGGCGTCCCAGTGGCGCAGCCGCAGCGGGGTCACCCGCGGGACGCTAGCCCTCCTCAGGCCTTGCGGCGGGCCCGGTAGGCGGCGACGGTCGAGCGGCTGGCGCAGGTGTTCGAGCAGTACCGGCGGCTGGCGTTGCGCGAGGTGTCCACGTAGACGTCGTCGCAGCCCTCGGCCGAGCAGACGCCGAGCCGCTGCCACCCGTGCTGGGCCACCACCTGGGACAGCCCCATCGCCACCGTCGTCGTCAGCTGCTCGAGCGCGGAGGCGTCGGGGCGCGCGTAGTGCAGGTGCAGCTCGCCGTCGTGGTCGGTGGCGTAGGGGTGCGGCCGGGCCAGGGCGAGCAGCTCGTTGAGCCGGGCGATGACGTCGTCCTGCGTCCCCGCGACGGCGACCGCGCGGACCAGGTCGGAGGTCGCGGCGGCGCGGCGGGTCTCGGCGGGGGAGAGCTCCAGCGCCGTCTCGGGGGTGAACCACTCGTCGTGGGCGCGCAGGAACGCCACCGCCCAGTCCGGATCCGCCGCGCGGTCGGCGTTGGCCAGGTCGATGGCCAGCTCCACGGCGTTCGACCCGTAGGTGTCGTAGTCCATGTGACTCCCTACCGCCCTGCTATCGTCGTAGGGGGTCAACGACTCTTGACCCCCTACTGTTCCTCTTCCTCGATCTTCTGAAGTGAGTTCCGTCGTGCGTGCGTACCTGTCCGTCTGGCGCCTGCCGTCCGCCCCCGTGCTGCTGCTCGCCGGCTTCGCCGGCCGGCTGCCCTCGGCGATGGTCCCGCTGGCGCTGCTGCTCATGGTGCAGCAGCAGACCGGTTCCTACGCCGCCGCCGGCCTCGCGTCGGCGACCTACGGCCTCGCGATGGCCGCCATGGCGCCGGTGCTCGGCCGGCTCGCCGACCGGCGCACCCCGCGCCCGGTCCTGCTCGGCCAGGCCGGCGCCTACCCCCTCCTGCTCGCCGTGCTGGTGGCCGTCGTCCTCGGCGGCGCGCCGATCGCGGTCGTCGTCGCCGCGTCGGCGGCGGCCGGTGCGGCGACGCCGCTGGTGTCGGGCACCGTGCGGGCGCTGTGGTCGCGGGTCGACCCGCGGGTGCGCGGCACCGCCTTCGCCCTCGACGCCACCGCCACCGAGCTGGTCTTCGTCGCGGGCCCCACGCTGGTCGCGACGCTCGCCGTCCTCACCGGCCCGGCCTGGGCGCTCGGCGTCGCCGGCCTGCTCGCGGTGGCCGGCGCGCTGGGCATCGCGACGTCGAGGGCGCTGCGCGGCTGGACGCCCGTGCCGGCCACCCAGCGCACCAGCCCCTTCGCCACCGTGCTCGCCCCCGGCATGCCGCGGGTGCTGGTCAGCGGATCGGCGCTGATGCTCGGCTTCGGCGCGCTGGAGGTGGCCATCCCGGCGTTCGCCGACGCCGCCGGCTCGCCCGGCATGTCGGGCCTGCTGCTGGCGCTGTGGTCGCTGGGCTCGGTGGCCGGCGGCCTGTGGTTCGGTGCCCGCGTGGTGAGCGCCTCGCTGCCGCGCCAGTACCGGTGGCTGCTGCTCGGCGTCACGATCGGCCTGGCGCCGCTGGCCGCGGCGTCGAGCCCGTGGGTGCTCGGCGCGCTGCTGTTCCTCGGCGGGACGGCGATCGCGCCGACGCTCACCGTGCAGAACTCGCTGGTCGGCGCCCTCGCCCCGGCACACGCCACCACGGAGGCCTTCACCTGGCTCTCCACGATGGCCACCGGCGCCTCGGCGGTCGGCGCGGCGCTCGGCGGGGCGCTGATCGACGGCCCGCACGGGGTGACCGGCAGCCTGGTGCTGGCGGTGGCCGGCGCCGCCGTCGCGGTGCTGGTGACCCTGCTGCCGGGGCGTCGCGCAGTGTCGTCCCCGCGGGAGCGGGTGGCCGTCTGAGCCCTCCCTCCCGGCCCGGACCCCCCGGGCTGGGAGGGCCGCGGAGGCCGCTGGTAGTCTCTTCTCCGGTGGTTCCGGGGGGACTCGGACCCCGGGAGGCTTCGCCTAGTCCGGTCTATGGCGCCGCACTGCTAATGCGGTTTGGGTTAATCCCCATCCCGGGTTCAAATCCCGGAGCCTCCGCGCACGACAACTGCACAGCACGCACCCGTAGCTCAACGGATAGAGCATCTGACTACGGATCAGAAGGTTAGGGGTTCGAATCCCTTCGGGTGCACGTCTTGGTTGAGACACCGCCACGGCCCCGCTCCTCGCGCAGGAGCGGGGCCGTGGTGTTCCTCACGCCCGCGCCCGCCGCTCCGTCCGCGCCCGGGCCCGGGCGTGCGCCCGGGTCAGCAGGTCGCGCACCGTCGCCTCCGTCCGCGGCCCCGGGTCGACCACGCAGACCCAGCCCAGCTCGCCGTGGACCGGGTGCGCCGGCACGGTGTCGGTCGCGTCCGGGGCGGGCTCGTCGTCGCCGGCCGGCTCCCGCGGCGCCCGGCCGACCAGCGCGGTGAACTCCTCCCGCCCGACGCCGACGTCCACCCGGAACGTCCCGGGCCGGTCCAGCCGCGACGACCGGTCGCCGGGTACGTCCTTGGTCGCGACCGTCGCGAACGGCTGGGTCCGCGGCACGACGCCGTCGGGCGCCCAGTAGAGGAAGACGTCGCCCCAGGCCGCCTCCGGCGAGCCGTCGCCCGGGCCCGGCCGCAGGACCAGGACGCCGCCTGGCGAGGTGGCGTGACCGATGATCTCGTCGATGTCCACGCCTTCGAGCGTGGCATCCAGGTCCCTGTGGAGGGTCGGGCCCGAGGAGACGGGGAGGAACCGGTGCGGAGTCTCCAGTCGGGCCTGCGGACGGTCGACGTCGCCCGGCGGGCCGGGTGCTCGGTGCAGCACGTGCGCGACCTCGAGGCCGCGGGCGTGCTGCCTCCGGCCGGGCGCACCGCGTCGGGGTACCGCACCTTCGCCGAGGAGCACGTCCGCGCGGCGCAGGCCCACCGCGCTCTCGCGGCCGCCGTCGGGCCGGTGCACGCCACGGAGCTCCTCCGCACCGCCCACCGGGACCCGCCGGGGCTGCTCCGCCTCCTCGACGCGGCCCACGCCCGGCTCGACGCCGAGCGGCGCGGCCTGGCCCTCGCCCGCGAGGCCGCGGAGCTGATCGCCGGTGAGCCGATCCGGGACGTGCGGCCCTCGGACGCGATGGGCGTCGCCGAGCTCGCCGCGGCCCTCGGCGTGCGCCCGTCGACCCTGCGGCACTGGGACGCCGAGGGGCTGGTCAGCCCGAGACGGGGAGCCGGCGAGGCGCGCCGCTACTCGCCGGCCGACGTCCGGGACGCCCGGATCGTCCACCAGCTCCGCCGGGCGGGGTACCGCATCGGCCCGCTCCGGGAGCTCGTGCCGCGGTTCCGCGAGGCGGGGCGGCACGACGACGTCCGCGCCGCGCTGGCCGCCCGGGACGCCGACGTCGACGCCCGGTCCCGGGCGCTGTTCGAGGGGACCGCCGCGCTCGCCGCGCTGCTCGGCGCGGGCGTCGGGGGAGGGGATCGAGGGGCGGGGGGCCGGTCCTGACGGTCTGGCCGCGTTGGTCGGTCCACCGAGCTGTCGGTGGCCACTCGATTGCCGGCTGCCCCCGCCCACGTCCACTGTGAGCCGCATCACAGGAGCCGTCAACCCCGCCCGGGCGTGTCCCTCAACCCTCCGTGCCGCGCGGGACCACGACCACCGGGACCGGCGCCGCGCGCACGATGCGGGTCGCCGTCGAGCCGAGGAACACCCGGGCCAGCGGACCCAGCCGGGACGAGCCCACGACCAGCAGGTCGCCGTCGGACCACCCCGCGGCGGACACCGCACCGGGCCACCCCGGGCCCCGCGCCACCGCGGTCCCCGGCGGGCCGGGCAGGCCGGCGGCCACCCGGTCCAGCTCCTCCCGCGCCTGCCGGGCCCACGCGGAGGCCACCTCGCGCTCGACGTGCAGGCCGGTCTCCGAGGGCAGCAGCGGGTCGCGCTCGGGCGCGAAGGTGACCAGGCGCAGCGGCACCTCCCACGCGGCCGCGGTGCGCTGCGCCCAGGCCAGCGCGGCGCGGGAGCGGTCGGTGCCGGCCCACGCGCAGGTCAGCCGCGTCACGCGCGGCCCCGGCGCGCCCGCCCGCGCGGCCAGCGCCAGCGGCACGGGGGAGGAGCGCAGCAGGTGCTCGGGCACCGCGCCCTCCCGGCCGAGGACCAGCAGCGTCCCGCCGACCTGCCCGACCACGGTGACCAGCCCGGCCGGCACCGACGGCGCCTCGAGGGCGACGGTGCGCACCTCGGCCACCCCGGCCTCCCGCAGGTCGTGCGCCGCCCGGCCCTGGCGGGAGCGGACGACGTCGGCGACCCACGTCCGGTACTCGTGGTCCACCCGCGGGTCGGGGAAGCCGCGCGGGACCACCGTGGCCACCACGACGTCGTCCCCGCCCGTGCGGGCGAGCGTCGCGGCCAGCCGGAGGTGGGCCGCGCCGCCGTCCTCGAGGTCGGCGGGGTGGCCGACGACGAGGGTCACCGGGGCGTCCGCAGCGCCGAGTGGGTGCGGGCGTAGGTGACGTAGACGACCGCGGCGATCGCCAGCCAGCCGGCGAACAGCGCCCACGTGACGCCGGGCAGCCCCCAGATCAGGTAGAGGCAGAAGAGCACCGACAGCAGCGGCACCACCGGGAAGCCGGGCACGCGGAAGCCGCGCGGCAGGTCCGGCTGCGTGCGGCGCAGCACGACCACCCCGATCGACACCACGGTGAAGGCGACCAGCGTGCCCATGCTGGTGAGGTCGACGAGGAAGTCCAGCGGGACGAACCCGGCCAGCAGGCCGACGAACAGCGCGACGGCGACCGTGCCGCGCACCGGGGTCAGCGTGCGGCGGTCGACCCGGCTGAACAGCGACGGGATCATGCCGTCCCGGCTCATCGCGAACAGGATCCGCGTCTGGCCGTACATGGTCACCAGCGTCACCGAGAAGATCGAGACGACCGCCCCGGCGGCCAGGACGACCGCGGGCCAGCGCGACCCGGTGACGTCCTCGAGGATCACCGCGAGCCCGGCCTCCTGCCCCTCGAAGGCGCCGGCGGCCTGGGCGCCGACCGCGGCGACGGCGACCAGCAGGTACACCGCCGTCACCACGACGAGGGCGCCGACGATCGCCCGCGGCAGCGTCCGGCGCGGGTCGCGCACCTCCTCGCCGGCGGTGGAGACGGCGTCCAGGCCGATGAAGCTGAAGAAGATCGACGACGCCGCGGCGCTGATCCCGGCCACGCCGAGCGGGGCGAAGGGCGCGAGGTTGCCGGCGTCGAAGGCGGTGAACGCGACGGCGGCGAAGAACAGCAGGACGCAGACCTTGAGCACGACCATGACGGCGTTGGCCCGCGCGGACTCGCTGGCCCCGCGGACCAGCAGCAGCGCGCACAGGGTCACCAGCACGATGGCCGGGAGGTTGACCGCGCCACCCGCGCCGGGGGCGAAGGCCAGCGCGTCGGGGATGCGCACGCCCAGCAGGTCGTCGAGCAGCTCGTTGAGGTACTCGCTCCAGCCCACCGACACCGCCGCCGAGCTGACCGCGTACTCCAGCACCAGGCACCAGCCGACGACGTAGGCGACGACCTCGCCGAGCGTCGCGTACGCGTAGGAGTACGACGAGCCCGCGACCGGGATGGTGGAGGCCAGCTCCGCGTAGCAGAGCGCGGTGAACCCGGCGGTGATCGCCGCCAGGACGAACGACACGACGACGGCGGGGCCGGCCTCGGGCACGGCCGTGCTCATCACGAAGAAGATCCCGGTGCCGATCGTGGCGCCGATGCCCAGCCCCATGAGCTGGCCGACGCCGATGCGGCGGGCCAGCGCCCCGCCCTCGGGGTCGCCGGCGCCGGTCTCCTCGACCATGAGCGCGACCGGCTTGCGGCGGAACAGCTGGGAGCGCACGGAGGGAGCACTCACGCGGACCTCCTCGACGGCGGGTCGACCGCGCCCACCCTCCCGCCTCGGCACGGGGGCGGCGAGTTCAGCCCACCCGGCGGAGCACCTCCGGGCCCAGCTCGGCGACCGAGGTGTGACCGGTGAGGCCGAGCGTCAGGTCGAACTCGCCGAGGACGTCGGAGACGACCTGCCGCACGCCGGCCTCCCCGGCCAGCCCCAGGCCCCAGGCGTAGGGCCGGCCGAGCAGCACCGCCCGCGCGCCGAGGGCGACGGCGACCAGCACGTCGGCGCCGCTGCGGACGCCGCTGTCGAGCAGCACCGGCGCGCGGTCGCCGACCGCCGCGACGACGTCGGGCAGCGCGTCCAGCGCGGAGATCGAGCGGTCCACCTGCCGGCCGCCGTGGGTGCTCACCACCACGCCGTCGACGCCCTCGTCCAGCGCCCGCCGGGCGTCGTCGGGGTGCAGGACCCCCTTGAGCAGGATCGGCAGCCGGGTGCGGGCCCGCAGCCAGGCGAGGTCGGCCCAGGTGATCGAGGGCCGGGAGTAGGTGGCCAGGAACGTCTCGACGGCGGCCCGCGGCAGCGGCGAGCGGAGGTTCTCCCGGAGCGGGCCGGGCCAGGCGCGGGCCATCCCGACCATCGCCAGCACCGCGGCGAGCGTGGGCCGGGGCTGGCGGTCGCGCCCGGCGGCCTCGCCCGCCTGCGCGGGGGCGACGTCGCCGGCCGCGGCGACGCGGGCCTCGACCAGCCGCCGGAACGCCGGGTCGGAGGTGTACTGGGCGATCCCCTTGCCGAGCGCGAACGGCAGGTGCCCGAGGTCGAGGTCGCGCGGGCGCCAGCCGAGCATCGTGGTGTCGAGGGTGACCACCAGCGCCTCGCAGCCCGCGGCCTCGGCCCGGCCGACCAGGCTCTCGACCAGCTCGTCGGAGGTCGACCAGTACAGCTGGAACCAGCGGGGCGCGTCGCCCATGGCCTGCGCGCACGTCTCCATGGGCACCGACGCCTGGTTGGAGAAGACGAACGGCACCCCGAGGGACGCCGCGGCGCGGGCCACCGCGAGGTCGGCCTCCCGGTGCACCAGCTCCAGCGCCCCGACCGGGCCGAGCAGCACCGGCGCGGGGATCCGCCGCCCGAGCAGCTCCACGGAGGTGTCGCGGTCGCTCACGTCGCGCAGCACCCGGGGGACGACGGCCCACCGGTCGAAGGCGGCGCGGTTGGCCCGCTGCGTGTGCTCCTCCCCGGCGCCGCCGGCCACGTAGGCGTAGGCCCGGGCGGTCAGCCGCGCCCGCGCCCGGCGCTGCAGGGGCTCCGCGGTGGTGGGGACGAGCGGCGAGCGCCCGTACACCCCGGCGCGGTAGACCTCGTTCTGGCGGCGGCGACCGGTCCCGGCTGCTGAGTCCACGAGGCCACCGTAGTGATCCGGCTCACCGGCCCCGCCCGGCCCTCGCGGCCCCCGCGGTCCCGACACGCCGGGCCGTTCGCCGCGACGCGCCGTCGGCCCGTCGTCAACGGGCGTCCACGGACCGCATGATGGGGGAGCGCCGCCACCGGAACCACCGGTGCCGCGGCGTGCACGACCGCTCGAGGGGGAAACGTGCCGGTCGGGTCCGTGCCGAGGCACACGCCCCGCCCCGTCGTGCCGACGGGGCCCGCTCTCCTGTTCGCCGTGTCCGGCCTCCTGGCCGGCTGGGTGGCGCTGGCCGGCCCCGCGCTGGCCGCCGACGACCCGGCCCGGCCCGACGCGCGCGTCACCCACGGGCCGAGCTGCCGCCCCGGCGGGGTCGCGGTCGAGGTGACGGCGGGGACCGTGGCCTACGCGGTCACGCTGGCCACCACGCGCAGCCCGGACGGCGAGGACTCCGCCGAGCTCGCCCCCGGCGAGACGGTGGTGCTGCGGACCGGTGACGTCGACTGGGGCGAGACGATCGACAGCCGGCTGGA
Organism: Geodermatophilus sp. SYSU D00663; assembly: GCF_054050655.1. Taxonomy (NCBI): domain Bacteria; kingdom Bacillati; phylum Actinomycetota; class Actinomycetes; order Geodermatophilales; family Geodermatophilaceae; genus Geodermatophilus; species Geodermatophilus sp. SYSU D00663. The sequence goes on from NZ_JBJGZT010000002.1 coordinate 264,286, forward strand.
GTACGCCGCGCTCGACGGCTCGGGGACGGCGTACACCGACGAGCTCGACGGCTTCTCCTTCACCCGCCCGGCCGAGGAGGACTGCGCCGCGATCACCGCGCCGCCGCCCGCGGAGGTCCCGCCGGCCCCGATGCCGACCCCCGTCCCGGAGCCCGGTGCCCCGGCGGGCGAGGCCGTGCCGATGCCGGTGCCCGGCCTGCCCGCCCCGGAGACCGCCCCGGGAGCTCCCGCCGACGGCCCGGACGCCGGCGCCTCGGTGTCCGCCTCGGCCGAGCAGGTGGCCGCCGGCGGCGAGGTCGTGCTGAGCGCGGCGGGCTTCGGCGCGGGGGAGCAGGTCACCGTCAGCGGCCCCGACGGCACGGTGCTCGGGACCGCGGTGGCCGCGCCGGACGGCACGGTCGAGGTGGTCGTCCGCATCCCCGACGGCGGGGTCCCCGGGCCGACGACGCTCGAGGTGGTCGGTGCCGACAGCGCGCGCACCGCCGCGGTGGACCTGCGCGTCGCCGCGGCGCAGGGGCCGGTCGACCCCGACCCGCTGCCGCTGCCGCTGGTGGCGGCCGGCCTGGCGCTGGTCACCACAGCCGCGGGGCTGGTGCTGGCCGCGGGCCGGCGGCACCCCGCGGACCCGACCGGGAGCGCCTGACGCGGACCTGGGCGACGATGGTGCGGTGACCCCCGACGACGTGCTGACGACCGGGATCCCGGCCGACCCCGCGGCACTCGCCGGAGCCGCGCCGGGCGCCGCGGAGACCTGGCTGCGGATCGTGCAGGTGCACGACCGGATCACCCACCGGGTCGACTCCGCGCTGCACCGCGAGCACGACCTGTCCCTCACCGGCTTCGAGGCGCTGCGGCGGATCGCCGAGGCGCCGGGCGAGCGCGCCACGATGGGCGAGGTCGCCGAGGCCCTCGGGCTGTCCCGCGCCGGGGTCACGAGCACCGTCGGCCGGCTGGTCGACCAGGGGCTGGTCGTGCGCGAGCGGCGGCCGGGGGACCGGCGGCTGCTGCACGCGCGGCTCACCGAGGCGGGCCGCGAGCGCGTCCGCGCCGCCGCGGTCACCCACGACGAGCTCGTCGCGCACCTGCTCACCCTCCTGGGTGACGACGCCGCGGTCGTCACCGACGCGCTCGCCCGGGTCTCCGCCGCCACCCGCATCCGCCGATGAGCTGAGGACCCTCCCGTCCCCCGGCCGGAACGACGTCGTCCGGGGGAACTTCAAGCCCGTAGTGTTTGCGGGCGGTCGCGCCCGGGCAGGGCGCGATCATGTCCGTGAGCTGCACCGTCGTCGTGCCGACCATCGGCCGGCCCTCGCTCGACGTGCTGCTCGACGCGCTGGCCGCCATGCCCGGCCCCCGCCCGGCCGAGCTGGTCGTCGTCGACGACCGCCCCGCCGGGTCCCCCCTGGCCGTCGACCGGCCCGGCCTCCCGCCGGTCCGCGTCGTCCGCACCGGCGGCGGCGGGCCGGCCCGCGCGCGCAACCTCGGCTGGCGCACCGCCCGCACGGAGTGGATCGCCTTCCTCGACGACGACGTCGTCCCCGACCCCGACTGGTACGAGCGGCTGGCCCGGGACGTCGCCGACCTGCCCGCCGACGTCGCCGGCAGCCAGGGCCGGGTGCGGGTGCCCCTGCCGGAGGACCGCCGGCCCACCGACTGGGAGCGCGGCACCGCCGGCCTGGCCACCAGCTCCTGGATCACCGCCGACCTCGCCTACCGCCGCGCCGCGCTGGCCGCCGTCGGCGGGTTCGACGAGCGCTTCCCCCGCGCCTTCCGCGAGGACTCCGACCTGGCGCTGCGCGTCATGGACACCGGCAGCCGGCTGGTGCGCGGGCAGCGCCGGATCACCCACCCGGTCCGGCCCACCGACCGGTGGGTGAGCGTGCGCGTGCAGGCCGGCAACGCCGACGACGTCCTCATGCGCCGGCTGCACGGGCCGGGCTGGCGCGAGCGCGCCGACGCCGCGGTCGGCCGCCGTCCGCGGCACCTCGCCGTCACCGCCGCCGGGCTCGCCGCGCTCGGCCTGGCCGCCGCCCGCCGTCCCCGCGCCGCCGCGGCCGCGGCGCTGGCCTGGGCCGCCGGCACCGCCGAGTTCGCCTGGGCCCGCATCGCGCCGGGCCCGCGGGACCGGGCCGAGGTGACCACCATGGCGCTCACCAGCGCGGCCATCCCGCCGCTGGCCACCTGGCACTTCCTGCGCGGCGCGGTGCGGCACCGCCGCGTGGCGCCGTGGCGCGGGCTGCCCGACCTGGTCCTCTTCGACCGCGACGGCACGCTGGTGCACGACTTCCCCTACAACGGCGACCCCGACTGGGTCCGCCCGGTCGACGGCGCCCGCGAGGCCCTCGACGCCCTGCGCTCCCGCGGCGTCCGGGTGGGGGTCGTCAGCAACCAGTCCGGCGTCGCCCGCGGGATCATCACCCGCGGCCAGGTGGACGCCTGCATGGCGCGGCTGGCCGAGCTGCTGGGCCCCTTCGACACGCTGCAGGTCTGCCCGCACGGCCCCGAGGACGGCTGCGACTGCCGCAAGCCGGCACCGGGGATGGTCAAGGCCGCCTGCGCCGAGCTCGACGTCGACCCGGCGCGGACCGTCGTGATCGGGGACATCGGCGCCGACGTCGAGGCCGCCGCGGCCGCCGGCGCCGGCGGCATCCTGGTGCCCACACCGGTGACCCGGCGGCAGGAGGTCGACGCCGCGCCGCGCGTGGCCGCCTCGCTGACCGCCGCGGTCGACGACGTCCTGGCCGGCCGGTGGTGAGGCCCCGCCGGGGCACCGTCCTCGTCGCCCGGCTCGACAACGCCGGCGACGTCCTCCTGCAGGGGCCGCTGGTCCGCGCCGTGGCCGCGTCCGCCGAGCGCGTCGTGTTCCTCGCCGGCCCGGCCGGCGCCGAGGCCGCCGCGCTGCTGCCCGGTGTCGACGAGGTCTGGACCTGGGCCTGCCCGTGGATCCTCGGCGACCCGCCGCCGGTCGACGCCGCGGACCTGGCCGCGCTCACCGACCGGGTGCGCGCGCTCGCCCCCGACGAGGCGGTCGTCAGCACCTCGTTCCACCAGTCCCCGCTGCCGCTGGCGCTGCTGCTGCGTGCCGCCGGCGTCCCGCGGATCTCGGCCACCAGCGTCGACTACCCCGGGTCGCTGCTCGACGTCCGGCACCGGGTCGGCCAGGACGACGAGGTGGACCTGCCGGAGCCCGAGCGCGCGCTCTCGCTCGCCCGGGCGGCCGGCTTCGACCTCCCCGACGGCGACGACGGCCGGCTCGCCGTCCGCCGCCCGCTCCCGGCCGTCGGTCACGAGCCGGGCTACGTGGTCCTGCACCCCGGCGCCTCGGTGCCCGCCCGCGCCTGGCCCGCCGAGCGCTGCGCCGAGGCGGTCGAGGCGCTCGCCGACGCGGGCCACCGCGTGCTGGTCACCGGCGGGCCGGGGGAGCGGGCGCTCACCGCCGCGGTCGCCGGCACCCGCGGCACCGACCTCGGCGGGGCCACGAGCCTGCCGGAGATGGCCGCGCTGCTCGACGGCGCCGCGGCCGTCGTCGTCGGCAACACCGGCCCCGCGCACCTGGCCGCCGCCGTCGGCACCCCGGTCGTCTCGCTGTTCAGCCCGGTCGTGCCGGCCGTCCGGTGGGCGCCCTACGGCGTCCCGACCGTGCTGCTCGGCGACCAGGACGCGCCCTGCCGGGACACCCGGGCCCGCGTGTGCCCGGTGCCCGGCCACCCCTGCCTCTCGTCGGTGAGCGCCGCCGACGTCGTCGCCGCCGTCGAGAAGGTGATCGCCGCATGAGGGTCCTGGTCTGGCACGTGCACGGCTCCTGGACGACGGCGTTCGTCCAGGGCCCGCACGAGTACCTGCTCCCGGTGACCCCCGACCGGGGTCCCGACGGGCTCGGCCGCGCGCGCACCTGGGACTGGCCGGCGTCGGCCCGCGAGGTGACGCCGGAGCAGCTGCGCGACGAGCACGTCGACGTCGTCGTGCTGCAGCGGGTGCGGGACCTGGAGCTGGTCCGCGAGTGGCTGGGCCGCGAGCCCGGCCGGGACCTGCCGGCGGTGTTCCTCGAGCACAACGCCCCCGGGCTGGAGGAGGGCGCCGCGCCGGTGCCGTACACCCGGCACCCGCTGGCCGACCGCGACGACGTCCCGATCGCGCACGTCACCCACTTCAACCGGCTCTTCTACGACAACGGCCGCGCCCCGACGACGGTCGTCGAGCACGGCATCGTCGACCCCGGCGAGCGCTGGACCGGCGAGCTGGCCCGCGCCGCCGTCGTCACCAACGAGCCGGTGCGCCGCGGCCGCACGGTGGGCGCCGACCTGCTGCCCGGGCTGGCCGCCGCCGCGCCGGTCGACGTGTTCGGGATGGGCCTGTCCGGCCTGCACGAGCGGTACGGCCTGGACCCCGGCCGGGTGGCGCTGCACGACGACCCGCCGCAGGCCGCCATGCACGCCGAGCTGGCCCGCCGCCGGGTCTACGTGCACCCCGTCCGCTGGACCTCCCTCGGGCTCTCCCTGCTCGAGGCGATGCACCTGGGCATGCCGGTGGTCGCGCTGGCGGCCACCGAGGTGGTGGAGGCGGTGCCCCAGGGCGCCGGCGTGCTGTCCACCCGGCCCGAGGTGCTGTGGGACGCGGTCCGCACCTACCTGCACGACGAGGACGCCGCCCGGCTGGCCGGCAAGGCGGCGCGCGCCGCCGCGCTGGAGCGGTACGGGCTTCCCCGGTTCCTCTCCGACTGGGACACCCTGCTGGAGGAGGTCACCCGATGAGGACGCACCGGGGCACCGGCGCACCGCTGCGCATCGACCTGGTCAGCGAGCACGCCTCGCCGCTGGCGGCCATCGGCGGCGTGGACGCCGGCGGCCAGAACGTGCACGTCGCCGCCCTGGCCGCGGGCCTGGCCGCGCGCGGCCACGAGGTCATCGTGCACACCCGCCGCGACGACCCGGACCTGCCCGACGAGGTGCCCACCGCCGACGGCTACGCGGTCAGCCACTTCACCGCGGGGCCGGCGCGGGCGCTGCCGAAGGACGACCTGCTCGGCCACGTGCCGGAGCTGGCCGCCGCGCTGCGGGCCCGCTGGGGCGTGCGGCCGCCCGACGTCGTCCACGCCCACTTCTGGATGAGCGGGCTGGCCGCCGTCGAGGCCGCCGGGAGCCTGCTCACGCCGGTGCCGGTGCTGCAGACCTTCCACGCCCTCGGCTCGGTCAAGCGCCGCCACCAGGGCGACGCCGACACCTCCCCGGCCGGGCGGATCGAGCTCGAGCGGGACCTGTGCGCGGCGGTCGACCACGTGGTGGCCACCTGCAGCGACGAGGTGTTCGAGCTGCGCCGGCTGGGCCTGTCGCGCGACCGCGTGTCGATCGTCCCGTGCGGCGTCGACACCGCCGTGTTCACCCCGCGCGGCCCGGTGGCGCCGCGCTCGGGCCGGCCGCGGCTGCTCGTGCTCGGCCGGCTGGTGGAGCGCAAGGGCCAGGAGGACGCCGTCCGCGCGCTGGCCGCCGTCCCGGACGCCGAGCTGGTCGTCGTCGGCGGCCCGCCGGCCGACGCGGTGGACGCCGACCCCGAGGTGCGCCGGCTGCTCGCCGTCGCCGCGGAGGTCGGCGTGGCCGACCGGGTGTGCTTCGCCGGGTCGGTCGCCCGCGCCGACGTGCCCGCCTGGGTGCGCTCGGCCGACGTCGTCCTGGCCGTGCCCTGGTACGAGCCGTTCGGCATCACCCCGCTGGAGGCGATGGCCTGCGGCCGCCCGGTGGTCGCCACCGCCGTCGGCGGGCTGCAGGACTCCGTCGCCGACGGCGTCACCGGCGACCTCGTGCCGCCCCGCGACCCGGCCCGGCTCGGCGAGGTGCTCGCCGCGCTCCTGGCCGACGACGCCCGCCGCGCCGCCTACGGCGCGGCCGGGGTCCGGCGCGCCCGCGCCCGCTACCGGTGGGCCCGCGTGGCCGCCGACACCGAGGCCGTCTACCGGCAGGTCCTGTCCACCCGGCGTCCCGTCGAGGCCGTCCGATGAGCGCCCCTGGAGGTCGCCGCGTGAGTGTCGCTCCCCACCATGCCCACGAGAGCACTGCCGGCGAGGTCGTCTCGCCCGACTCCTGCACGCACCTCACCGGCCGCGACCACGTCGCGTCGCTGCAGGCGGCCGTGCGCAGCCTCGACGCCTCGGTCGACACCCTCGACCGCTGGGGCCGGCTGCTGGCCGACGTGCTGTGCGGGGAGTCCCGCGGGCGGCTGCTGGCGGCCGGCAACGGGGGCAGCGCCGCGCAGGCGCAGCACCTCACCGCCGAGCTGGTGGGCCGCTACCGCGCCGACCGGCCGCCGTTCTCGGCGATCTGCCTGACCGCGGAGACCTCCTCGCTCACCGCGATCGCCAACGACTACCCGGCCGACGAGCTGTTCGCCCGCCAGGTCGAGGCGCACGGGCGGGCGGGCGACGTCCTGGTGCTGCTGTCCACCTCCGGGCGCAGCCCCAACGCCGTCGCCGCCGCCCGCCGGGCCCGCGAGTGCGGCATCACCGTCCTGTCGATCACCGGTCCCGCGCCGAACCCGCTGGCCGCGGCGTCGGACGAGGCGGTCTGCATCGACTCCCCGTGGACGGCGACCGTGCAGGAGTGCCACCTGGTCGCGCTGCACCTGCTGTGCGCCGCCTTCGACGCCGCGGTGCTGGCCGAGCCCGCCCGCGTGCCGCAGACCCGCCTCGGGATCGCCAGGTGAAGCCGCTGGTGGTCGTCGGCGACGCGCTGCTCGACGTCGACCTGGTCGGCACCGCGTCCCGGCTCACCCCTGACGCGCCGGTGCCGGTGGTCGAGGACCTGGAGACCCGCGAGCGCCCCGGCGGCGCCGCGCTGGCCGCGGTGATCGCCGCCCAGGCGACGAACCGCGAGGTCGTGCTGGTCGCCCCCCTCGCCGACGACGACGGCGCGGCCCGGCTGCGCGCGCTGCTGGCCGGGCGGGTGCGGCTGGTCGCCGTCCCGGCCACCGGCGGCACCGCGGTCAAGCGGCGGGTGCGCGTGGGCGACCACTCCGTCGTGCGGCTGGACAGCGGCGCGCCCACCGTCACCCTCGGCGAGCTGCCCGAGGAGGCGCGCGCGGCCGTCCGCGACGCCGCCGCGGTGCTGGTGGCCGACTACGGGCGGGGCACCACCGCCGACCCCGCCGTCCGGGCGCTGCTGGCCGAGGCCGGCGGGCCGGTCGTGTGGGACCCGCACCCGCGGGGCGCCGACCCGGTGCCGTCGGTCCGGCTGGTCACGCCCAACGGCTCCGAGGCCGCCCGCGTGGCCGTGGACGTGCCCGCCGACGGCGACGGCCTGGCCGCCGTCGGGGCGCGGGCCGAGGCGCTGATCCGGCACTGGGGCGTGGGCGCGGTCGCGGTGACCCTCGGCGCGCGCGGCGCGCTGCTGTCCTACGGCGAGGGCGCGCCGATGGTCGTGCCCGCCGTGCCGGTGACCGGCGGCGACCCCTGCGGCGCCGGCGACTCCTTCGCCGCCGCCGCGGCGCTGGCCCTCGCCGACGGCGCGGTGACCGGCGAGGCGGTGGCCGCGGCGGTCGCCTTCGCCGGCCGGTTCGTCGCCGCGGGCGGGGCCGGCAACTGGAGCGGGGCGTGGGACGCCGCCGCGGTGCCCGAGCCGGACGTGGCCGCCGAGGACGACGTGTCCGCCCTGCTCGCCCGCGTGCGCGCCGCCGGCGGCACCGTGGTGGCCACCGGCGGCTGCTTCGACCTGCTGCACGCCGGGCACGTGGCCACGCTGCGCGCCGCCCGCGGGCTCGGTGACTGCCTGGTCGTGTGCATCAACTCCGACGACTCGGTGCGCCGGCTCAAGGGCCCCTCGCGGCCGCTGGTGACCGCCGCCGACCGCGCGCGGGTGCTCGAGGCGCTGGAGTTCGTCGACGCCGTCGTGGTGTTCGACGAGGACACCCCGGCGGAGGTGCTCGACCGGCTGCGGCCCGACGTCTGGGCCAAGGGCGGCGACTACGCCGGTGCCGACCTGCCCGAGGCCGCGGTGCTGCGGCAGTGGGGCGGCCAGGCCGTCGTCCTGCCCTACCTGGACGGCCACTCGACCACCGCCCTGGTCGAGCGCTCCCGCGTGTGATGGAGGACCCCCTCGCCCCCCACCGCTCGCGAGCTCGCGGCGGGCCCCTGCGAGGGAGCCGTGCCAGCAGTCCTGTGGCCGTCGTCCTGCGGCCGCTGGGGCTCGGTGACCTGCTCACCGGGGTCCCGGCGATCCGGGCCGTGCGGGCGGCCGTGCCCGGTCACCGGCTGGTCCTGGCGACGACGACCGCGCTCGCGCCGCTGGCCGGGCTGGTCGACGCCGTCGACGAGGTGCTGCCCGCCCGTGAGCTCGAGCCGCTGGACTGGCCGGGGCCGCCGCCGGAGCTCGCCGTCGACCTGCACGGGAAGGGACCGGCCTCGCACGTCGTCGTCGCCGACCTGCACCCGCGGCGGCTGCTGACCTTCGCCAGTCCCGGCTACCCGGGCCCGGCCTGGTACCCCGACGAGCACGAGGTCCGGCGCTGGTGCCGGCTGGTGTCCGAGGGCCTGGGCGTGGCCGCGGACCCCGACGCGCTCGACCTCGCCGTCCCGGACGTGCCCCCCGCGGTGCCGGGCGCGGCGCTCGTCCACCCCGGCGCGGCGTTCCCCGGTCGGCGCTGGCCGCCGGAGCGCTTCGCCGCCGTCGCGCGGTGGCTGGCCGACGCCGGGCACGACGTCCGCGTCACCGGCGGCCCGGCCGAGCGCGAGCTGGCCTGCGCCGTGGCGCACGGGGCGGGGCTCTCCGACGACGCGGTGCTCGCCGGGCGCACCTCCACCCTGGAGCTGGCCGCCACGGTCGCCGCGGCGCGGGTGGTGGTCAGCGGCGACACCGGCGTCGCGCACCTGGCCACCGCCTACCGCCGGCCGTCGGTGGTGCTGTTCGGCCCGGTGTCACCGGCGCTGTGGGGCCCGCCCCCGCGCGAGCAGCACGTCGTCCTCTGGCACGGCGACGGCACCGGCGACCCGTGGGCCACCGAGCTGGACCCGGCACTCGCGCGGATCAGCGTCCCGGAGGTCACCGCCGCGCTGGAGCGGCTGGGCCCCTACCTCTGACGCAGCGCGTCGAAGAGCACGCCCTGCAGGTCGTTGGGGTCGACGGCGGAGTAGGCGGCGCCGCCGGTGGCCTGCGCGATCTGCTCGAGGGCCGCGACGTCGGCGTCCGGGCCGAGCGCGACGCCGATGACCTTCACCGGCCGCTGCGGGTCGGCCTCGTCCTGCAGCGTCTGCACCAGCTCGTCCAGCGCGATGCCCGACGAGTCCTCGTTGGTGCCGTCGGTGACGAGGACGACGCTGCTCACCGCGTTGGGGTCGTACTGCTCGCGCGCGGCGCGGACGGCGGCCAGCGCGGTGTCGAACAGGCCGGTGCCGCCGGGGGACAGCCGCCCGGGGAGGGTGTCGAGCTGCTCGTCGAGCGCGTCGCGCTGCGTGCCGCCGTCGACCTCCTCGTCGAGGGTGCGGATGGGTGCGAGCTCCACCCAGTCCTGCTCGCCCTGCAGCTGGTAGGCGAACACCCACAGCCCGATCGACGAGGTGCCGGGGATGAGGGTCAGCGCGCTCTTGGCGGCGTCCCGGGCGAGCGTGGCGCGGGTGCCGTTCCCGGCGGGGGCCTCCATCGACTGGGACACGTCGATGACGGTGAGCAGCCGCGACGGCGCGGCGAGCCGGGCGAGCTCGGCCAGCAGGCCCTGCACCTGCTCGGCGTCGACCGGCAGCACCTCGGGCGCCTGCTCGCGCACGCCGGGTCCGGGGTCGGTCGGCGCGGTCCCGTCCGCGTCGCGGAAGCCGGCGGCGAGGACGGCGGTGCGCGCGGCCTCCGACGTCAGCGCCCGGACGACGGCGTCCACGGCGGCCCGGTCGTCGTCACCGGGGGAGCCGACCCGCAGCACCGGGTAGTCCAGCTCGGGCGAGCCCTCGGCCGGGTACACGGCGACCAGCTGGGGGTCCTCGGCGCCGCGGTTGACGCTGATGACCTCCTGCTCGCTCACCGGCACCAGCGGGGACCCGGGGTCGCCGGACTGCGCCGTGGCCAGCGCGTCGGCGGGGCTGACGGCCGGCCCGCGGCGGGCGGCCAGCACCGCCTGGACGACGGCGTTGTCCGCCGCGTCGCCGCCGCCCAGGGACGTGCGGACGGCGGCCAGCGCGGCGACGCCCTCGGCGCTGGCGGCGAGGTCCGGGACGGCGACCGGGCGGGCGCCGGACAGGGCCTCGCTCCACTGCGGCGCCTGCTCGCTCCAGCCGAGCGCGTCGGCGGCGGCCCGGCTGGTGCCCAGCACGACCGGCGAGGTGGCCATGGAGCCCGACGGGTCGAGCGGCGCGTCACCGGCGCGCACGGTCCACAGCGAGCTGTCGGGCACCCAGACCTGGGGCAGCGCGGAGCCCTCGAGGGCGGAGAGGTCGCCGACGGTCTGCAGCGGCTCCTGGGCGGCGACCTCGGCCGCCGCGCAGGCGCCGCCGCCGAGGTCCTGCGGCTCGGCGAGGAGGTCCTGGGCGACGTCGCCCAGCTCCGGGGCGACGGTCACCCGGACGGTGCGGGTGGTCCCGCACCCGTCGCTGCTGCCCGAGCCGGCCAGCCACCACACCACGCCGCCGGCCACGAGGGCCACCACGAGGAGGGCCACGACCAGGGCGATCGGGGCCGGGCGCTGCACGCGGCGCGCAGAGGTGGTGTCGGCATGGCGGCCCATGGGTTGCTCTCCGTCAGTGTCCGGTTCCTCGGCGTGCCCCTAGCCGCCGGTCCCAATGTAAACGTGAACCAGGACACCGAGGAGAGGTGCCGCCGGAGAAGTGGCCCAGGACACCCGCCGGGCTCAGCCGGCGCGCAGCGCGGCGGCCTCCCGCTGCTCGGCGAACCAGGCCACCGTGCGGCGCAGACCCTCCTCGGAGGGGACCGTGGGCCGCCAGCCGAGCAGCTCCTCGGCGCGGCGGGTGTCGGGCCGGCGGACCTTCGGGTCGTCGACGGGCAGGTCGACGTACTCGATCCCCGACGACGACCCGGTGAGCTCGATGATCCACTGGGCCAGCCGCAGCATCGACAGCTCGTCGGGGTTGCCGACGTTCACCGGGCCGGGCTGGTCGGAGCAGGCGAGGGCGAGGATGCCGCGGACGGTGTCGTCGACGTAGCAGATCGAGCGGGTCTGCGAGCCGTCGCCGGCCACGGTCAGCGGCCGCCCGGCCAGCGCCTGGCCGACGAAGGCGGGGATGGCCCGGCCGTCGTCGGGGCGCATGCGGGGGCCGTAGGTGTTGAAGATCCGCACGATGGCGGTGTCGGTGCCCTTGGACGTGCGGTAGGCGGTGGTCATCGCCTCGCTGAAGCGCTTGGCCTCGTCGTAGACGCCGCGCGGACCCACCGGGTTGACGTTGCCCCAGTACTCCTCGGGCTGGGGGTGCACCAGCGGGTCGCCGTAGACCTCCGAGGTGGAGGCCAGCACGTAGCGGGCGCCCTTCTCGTGGGCCAGGCCCAGGGTGTGCAGGGTGCCCAGGCTGCCGACCTTGAGCGTCTCGATCGGCATCCGCAGGTAGTCCAGGGGGCTGGCCGGCGAGGCGAAGTGCAGCACGAGGTCGACGGGGCCGGGGACGTGCACGAAGTCGGTGACGTCGCAGCGGACCAGGCGGAAGCCGGGGTGCTCCATCAGGTGGACGACGTTCTCGGGCGAGCCGGTGAGGAAGTTGTCGAGGCACACCACCTCGACGTCGCGGTCGAGCAGGTGCTCGCACAGGTGGGAGCCGAGGAACCCGGCCCCGCCGGTCACCACCGCCCGCCGGATCGTCCGCGCCGCGTGCACCATGCCGTGCTCCTCGTCTCGCCGTCGTGCCCCGGACGGGGGCCTGCGCAGAGCCCTACCCGGAGATCAACTGCCGACACTTCGGGAGCTGAGTGTTCTCGCGGAGGTCACCCGGGACGGCGAACGGGCCGCCGACCCTGGTGGGGGTCGACGGCCCGTCGCCGTGCGGGGAGTCCTAGTTGACGGGCTCCTCGTCCGGGATGCCGTTCTCCGGCGGAGTGGCGGCCTGGCCGTCGTACTCCTCGATCTCGGCGTCGCCGTTGTCGGTGACGAGCACGGGGGTCAGGTCCTCCGAGCCCTCGCCGACGATCCGGCTGACCGACATGCCGCTGTAGCCGGCGTGGCGGTCCTCCGAGTAGCGGAAGGGCGCGAAGCCCGGGCCCTCCCACTCGGAGCCGGCCTGCTCGACGGCGGCGACGAGGTCGTCACGCGTCGGGTTCTGGCCGGCGGACTGCAGGGCCTGCACCATCGTGTAGGCCTGCGACATGCCGTAGACCCGGTAGTTGGTGAGCTCGCCCTCCTGGCCGGACTCGTCCCAGACCCGCTGGAACAGCTGGATCCAGGGGTTGTCCGGCTGGTCGACCGTCGGGATGTACTCGGTGGTCAGGACGCCGTCGAGCAGGCTGGCGTCGCTGACCTGGCCCTCGGAGAAGCGGGCCAGCAGCGAGCCGACCAGCTGCGGGTCCGAGCCGATGTTCGAGTAGAACCACTGCGGCCGGTAGCCCAGCTGCAGCGCGGTCAGCTGCGAGAGCGCGGTGTAGCTGGGCACGTTGAAGCCCAGGACGAGGTCCGCGCCGGCGGCCTGGAGGGCCGAGATCTGCGGACGGACGTCGGTGTTGCCGGGGACGTAGGTCTCCTCGGCGACGATCTGGTCCTCGAGGTACCGGCGGGCACCGGCGGCGCCGTCCTCGCCGAGGTCGTCGGCCTGCAGGAACAGGCCCACCTTGGCGTCGGGGAAGTTCTCGGCCACGTACTGGCCGATGATCTTGGCCTCGATCTCGTAGTCGGGCTGCCAGCCGAAGGTGTACGGCTTCTCCTCGACGTCGTCCCACAGCCGCGAGCCCGACGACACGAACAGGTCGGGCACGCCCTCGCTGTTGAGGAAGTCGGTGACCGCGTTGTGGGTCGGCGTGCCCAGACCCGACATGAGCGCGAACACCTCGTCCTCGAGGACGAGCTGGTTCACGACCTGGCTGGTGTTGGTCGGGTTGTACGCGTCGTCCCGGTAGACGAACTCGATCTGCCGGCCGTTGACCCCGCCGTTGGCGTTGACGTAGTCGAAGTACGCCTGGACGCCGGTCGGGATCTCGCTGTAGCCGGGCGCCGCGACACCGGTGAGCGGGTAGTGCGCACCCAGCTTGATCGAGTCCTCGGTGATGCCGACGTCCGAGGCCTCGTTCTCCTCGCTGCCGCCACCGCCGCCGCCACCACCGGAGTCCCCGCCGCCACAGGCGGCCAGGGTGGTGGCGACGGTCGCCGCGGCCACGAAGCTGACGAGGCGTCGTGAGGATCGTGTCAAGGGTTCTCCTCTGGAGGGACCCGGGCGCCTTCGCCCGGGGGTCTGGTGGGGGGTGGGGAAGCTGAGATGCGGCCGCTGGCCGGGGTGGGGGACAGCCGTCGGGTCCCGGCTCCTCACCCCCTGGCGCGGGCGGCGGTGCGCCGCGCGCGCTGCTTCATCCAGGCCAGCCGGACGGACCCGACCAGCCCCGCGGGGGCGAAGAGCATGACCAGCACGAGGATCACGCCGTAGACGACGTAGGAGATCTCGGCGGCCTGGGCGGCGTCCATGTCGAAGGACTCCCCGAGGTCCCGCAGGTACCGCGGCAGGAAGACCAGCAGCGCCGAGCCGATCAGCGCGCCGAAGAGGCTGCCCAGACCGCCGATGACGATCGCGGTCAGCAGGGACAGCGACAGGACGATCGTGAACGCCGTCGGCGCGGTGAGCCGGACGACGAGGGCGAGCACCGCGCCGGCCAGGCCCGCGGCCGCGGCGCTGACGACGAACGCCGTCACCCGCCAGGCGCCCAGGTTGATGCCGGCCAGCTCGGCGGCGACCTCCTGGTCGCGGACCGCGCGCCAGGTGCGCCCGACCCGGCTGCGCATGAGGTTCGCCAGCAGGAAGTAGGTGAGCAGCAGGCAGGCGACCGCGATGTAGGCGATCCACTTCACGCCCGAGGCCGAGTTGCCCGACAGGGTGCGGATCGTCTCGACGAACCAGTCCGGCCGGTCCGGGGTGGAGACCGTCAGGCCCTGCTCGCCGCCGAGGGTGTCGGAGAAGTACAGCGCCAGGCCGGGCAGGCCGACGGCGAGCGCGAGCGTCGCGCCGGCCAGGTAGGGGCCGTGCAGGCGGGCCGCGGCCACGCCGACGATCGCGCCGACGATCGAGGTGAGCGCCACCGCGATCAGGAAGACCACGGCCAGCGGCAGCGGCTCCTCGGCGTCGAGCAGCAGGGCGGTGGTGTAGCCGCCGACGGCCATGAGCGCGCCGTGGCCGAGCGAGATCTGCCCGTTGAGGCCGGTCAGCACCGTCAGCCCGCCGGCGGCGATGGCGTAGAAGGCCACGTAGCCGATCTGGGCGTTGAAGCCGAGGTCGGTGGACTCGAGCAGCAGCACCGCGAGGACGGCGCCGATGACGAGCACGACCAGGTGCCGCAGCAGCGTGTTCCGCGGCAGGAACGTGCGGCCGCCGGTGGCCTGGGCCGAGCTCGCGTCGGCCGCGGCCGTGGCCAGCGACGGCGCGTCGGAGGACGCGGCGCCGGCCTGCGGCGGGGATGCGGGGGTCTGCAGGTCGCTCATGCCGCTCACGCCCTCCGGGTCTGGGTGGTCGAGAAGAGGCCGCCGGGCCGGACGAGCAGGACGATCACGAGGACCACCAGGGCGGCCAGGCCGACCAGCTCGTCGGCGACGTAGCCGCGGACGTAGCTCAGCAGGAGGCCGAGCAGCAGCCCGCCGACGACGGCGCCGACCGGCGAGTCCAGCCCGCCGAGCACCGCGGCGACGAAGCCGAACACGATCAGCGAGTCCATGAACGTCGGGGTGACGAAGGCGGTCTCGGCGGCGATGAGCATCCCGGCCAGCGAGCCGACGACGGCGGCCAGCGCCCAGCCGAGGGTGAGCATCCGGCCGACCCGCACGCCGAGCAGCCGGGCGACCTCCTGGCCGAACGCCGAGGCGCGCATGGCCAGGCCGACGCGGGTGAACCGGAACAGGGCGGTCAGGCCGGCCATGACCACCAGCACCGCGAGGAGGGTGAACACGGTGTTGGGGCTCAGCGCCAGGTTCGAGTCCCCGACGGTGAAGCCGATGTTCGAGAACGGCGGGACGAAGGCCCGCTGGTTGACGCCGAACAGGACCGAGATCAGCGCCTGGATCGCGATGAACAGACCGAGGGTGACGATGACCGCGTTGAGCTCCGGCCCGCCCTCGACCGGGCGGATGACGACCCGCTCGACGACCGCGCCGATGAGCAGGCCGGCCAGCAGGGCGACCACGAGACCGACCCAGTAGGACTGGCCGTTCTCGATGAGGGCGAGGGCGATGAAGGTGGTGAGCGCGGCCATCGCGCCCTGCGCGAAGTTGACGATCCGGGTGGACCGCCAGATGAGCACGAGGGCCAGGGCGAACGCCGCGTAGACCGCTCCGTTGATCACCCCGCCGAGGGTGAGGTTGACGAACTCTCGCACGTGGCTGCCTTCCTGGTGCTGCGGGGGAGCGGGGTCTAGAAGCCGAGGTAGGCGTGCCGGAGGTCCTCGTCGCCGGCGAGCCGGGCGGCGTCGTCGGTGACCACGACCCGGCCCAGGTTCAGCACGACGCCGGTGTCGGCCACCGACAGCGCGCTGCGCGCGTTCTGCTCGACCAGCAGCACCGAGAGGCCCTCGGTGTCGACCAGGTGGCGGACCAGGCCGAAGATCTGCGCCACGATCCGCGGGGCCAGGCCCAGGGACGGCTCGTCGAGCAGCAGGACCTTCGGCCGGGCCAGCAGCGCGCGGCCGATGACGAGCATCTGCCGCTCGCCGCCGGACAGCGTGTGCGCCGTCTGGTTGCGCCGCTCCCGGATCCGCGGGAAGAGGTCGTAGACGCGGTCGAACTCGTCCTGCGCGACCTTGCCGCGGAACAGCGAGCCGACCCGCAGGTTCTCGTCGACGGTGAGCTCGGCGATGACGCCGCGGCCCTCGGGCACGTGCGCCATGCCCTTGGTGACCATCGCCTCGACCGGGGCGCGGGTGACGTCCTCGCCGTTGAGGGCCACCCGGCCGGCGGTGGGCCGGACCAGGCCGCTGATGGTGCGCAGCAGCGTCGTCTTGCCCGCGCCGTTGGCCCCGAGCACCGCGGTGATCCGGCCCTGCTCGGCGCGCAGGGTCACGCCGTCGAGCGCCTTGACCGGGCCGTAGGAGGCCGACAGGCCCTCGACGTCGAGGACGGCGGTGGCGGTCGCCGTGCCGCCGGCGGGGGCCGTCGCGCCCTTGGTCAGGCCGGTCCCGGCGGTGCTCCCGGCGGTGCCCGCCGCCGTGCTGCCGTGCGCCTCAGCCACGGGTCGTCCCCCCGTCGGTCGCGGCCAGCTCGCTGGCGTCGATCGTGTCGTCGACGGCGTCGCCGAGGTAGGCCTCGGTGACCGCCGGGTCGTTCTGCACCTGCTCCGGGGTGCCGGCGGCGATCAGCTGGCCGGAGTCCAGGACGGTGATCTGGTCGCACACCCGCATGACCAGGTCCATGTGGTGCTCGACCAGCAGGACGCTCATCCGGCCGCTCAGGTGCTGGATGAGCTCGCCCAGCTCGTGCATCTCGTCCTCGCTGAGGCCGGAGGCCGGCTCGTCGAGCAGCAGCAGCTCGGGCTCGGAGACCAGCGCGCGGGCCAGCGCGACCCGCTTCTGCACCGGGTACGGGAGGCTGCCGGGGTAGCGGCCGGCGTAGTCCGCGGCGTCCAGCTCGCCGAGCGCGGCCGTGGCCCGCTCGCGCAGCCGGGCGTCGTCCTTGTCGGCGGTCGGGATCGCGAACAGCGCGGAGAAGAAGCCGGCGCGGGCGTGCTTGTGCGCGCCGACCATCACGTTCTCGAGCACCGTCAGGCCGGGGAACAGGCCCACGCCCTGCAGGGTGCGCGCGATGCCGAGCTTCGCGAGCTGGTTCGGCCGCAGCCGCCGCAGCTCCTGGCCGCGCCAGACGATCCGGCCCTCGGTGGGGCGGACCAGCCCGCAGGCCACGTTGAACATCGTCGTCTTGCCGGCGCCGTTGGGGCCGATGAGCCCGTGCACCTGACCCGGCTCGACGGTCAGCGACACGTCGGTGAGGGCCTTCACGCCGCCGAAGGCGACGCTGATCCCGGTCATCTCGAGCCGGGCGGTGGGCGATCGGTCCTGGTGCCGGGTGCTGCTGCCTGCGGTTTCCGGCGGCTGCGCCAAGGTGCCCACGTCTCCTCTGCGTCGGGGAGGTCGCCGCGCTGCCGACCGCCGCCCGGAGGGCGACGATTGGGTCACGGCTACGTCCGTATGACTCTGCGGGCCGGTGAAGACCGTCACAATGGGCGCACCGCACAGTGATCGGTGCCACGTGTTGTGCTCTGTGCGATGAACACAGGAGGTGAGCGCGTGCGGACGGCCCCCTGGGGTGTGGAGGAGCGACTCGCCGAACTGGTCCCGGCCCTGCTGGACCGGCTCGACGAGATGACCGACCGGATGGTGGAGGTGCTGGTCGAGACCGAGCCCGCCTACCGCGAGGCCCTGCTCGGGGGCGACCAGCAGATGCGCGCGACGCTGCGGCGCAACCTCGAGGTCGGCGTCCGCGGCCTGCGGCCCGACGTCCCCGCGGCCTACCACCAGAGCCACGCGGAGGGCGCCCGCGCCGTCGGCCGGCTGCGGGCCGCGCAGGGCATCCCGCTGGAGGCCGTGCTCCGCGCCTACCGGCTCGGTGGTCAGATCACCTGGGAGGCGCTGGTCGCGCTGTCCCGCCAGGGTGACCGGCACGACGACGGGCTGCTGCTCGAGGTCGCGGGCTCGCTGTGGCGCACCAACGACCGCGGCTGCAGCGCCGCCGCGGAGGGCTACCGGGACGAGGAGCGGCGCCGCTCGGGGCTCGACGCCGCCGAGCGCCAGCGGCTGCTCGACGGGCTGCTCGACGGCCGCGGCGGGGACCCGGCCTACGCCCGCACCGCCGCCGACCTGCTGTCGGTGCCGCTGGCCGGCCGGCTGGCGGTCGTCGTCGCGCCGGCCGGCGAGGAGGGGGACGCGCTCCCCGAGCCGACGTCCGCGCTGCTCAAGCGCGGCATCCGCTCGGCGTGGGGCACCCGGTCGCAGGCCGCCGTCGGCCTGGTGGCGCTGGGGACCCGCCGGTTGCCGGAGCTCCTGACCTGGCTCGGCGCCGTGGCCACCGGCCCGGTCGGGGTGTCCTCCGTCGTCGAGGGCGCGGCGGCCGTGGCCGGCGCCTACCGGCTGGCCGAGACCGCCGCGCGCACCCTGCCCGAGGGCGTCGCCCGGGTCGTCACCATCGACGACCGGCTGCCCGAGGCGCTGCTGAGCAACTCCCCGGAGATCGCCGCGCGGCTGGTCGGCCAGACCCTCGGCCGGCTGCTCGAGCTGCCCGGGGACGAGCGCGAGGTGCTGCTGGAGACGCTGTCGGCCTTCCTCGACGCCGACGGCTCGCCGACGCGCGCGGCCGACCTCCTGTACTGCCACCGCAACACGGTCATGCACCGGCTGCGGCGGATCGAGTCGGTGACCGGCCGCAAGCTCACCGACCCGCGGGCCCGGCTGCTGTGGCAGCTGGCCCTGCTGGGCACCGGCCACCACGACGCCGGGCACCGCCGGCCGGTCCGCGACTCCGCCTAGCGACCTGCTGGAACGGCCCCCTCGCAGGGGCCCGCCGCGAGCTCGCGAGCGGTGGGCGGCGAGGGGGCCCTCCGACTACTGCAGGTAGCCCTCGACCTCGGACCTCGGGCGCACCTCGGCGGTGTCGGGGTCCTCGTCGTACTGCCGCTTGGCGTCCCGCTGGCGGACCAGGTCCCAGAGCTGGTCCCGCTCCTCCTCGATCTGACGGAGCCGGGTGCGCTGGTCGGCGGTGTGCTCCCCGCCGTCGCGGAGCCGGTGCTCCTCCTCGACCAGTGCGTCGATGCGGCTGCGGATCTCGCTGTCGTCCATGGGCGCTCCCTGCCCGCCGCGACGGAGGCGAAACGGTCAGGCCTCGGGGACCCAGCCCTCGACGAACGCGGCCAGCCGCCGGGTCACCGCGCCGCCGGCCCGGCCCAGCGCCAGCAGCGCCGGCCGGTCCAGCGGGACCCGGACCGGCCGGCGCCCGGGGACCGCGCTGCGCACCGCGTGCCCGGCGGCGACCAGCTCCGGCCACGGGCGGCCCAGTTGCGCGCGCACCCGCGCCAGCGCGGCCGCCGTCGGCCCGGCGTTGCCCTCCACCATCGCGGTGACGAGCGCCGGGTCGCTGCCGGCCACCCGGGTGCCGTCGCGGAAGCTGCCGGCCGCCAGCGCGAGCGCCAGCGGGCCGGCCTCACCGGCGGCGGCGGCGAGCGCGGCGGCGAGCAGGTGCGGCACGTGGCTGACCGCGGCGACGGCGTCGTCGTGCTCGGCGGCGGTCACCGGCACCACCTCGGCGCCGGCGTCGAGCGCGACCTCGGCGGCGCGCAGCCAGCGCCGCAGGTCGGTCCCCGGCTCCAGGCACAGCGCCCAGCGCGCGCCGCGGAACAGCCCGGGGTCGGTGGCCCCGTGCCCGGACCGCTCGGTCCCGGCCATCGGGTGCCCGCCGACGAACCGGCCGCCGAGCGCCGCGCCCACCGAGGCGAGCACCGGGACCTTCACCGAGCCGAGGTCGGTGACGGTGGCGTCCGGGTCGACGTCGAGGCCGTCGAGGGCCGTGGCCGTCGCCGGCAGGGGGACGGCGAGGACGACGACGCCGCCGAGCTCGCGGCCGACCCGCACGCCGCGGGCCGCGGCCGCCTCGCGCGCGGCCGGGTCGACGTCCCACCCGGACACCTCGCGGCCGGCGGCGACCAGCGCGGCCGCCAGGGACCCGCCCAGCTGGCCCAGGCCGACCACCCCGACCGGCGGCGCCGGCATCGTCGGGACGGGGAGGCTCATGCCGGCGACCCCCAGGGCCGGTCGGTGCGGAAGACGCGGGCCAGTGCGGTGGCCACCAGCCGGCCGTCCTCGCCGCGGGCGTCGATGCGGTAGACGGCGGTGCGGCGGCTCCGGTGCAGCTCGCTGCCCTCGGCCACCAGCCGCTCCCCGGGCCGGCCCGCGACCAGGAACTCGGTGTGCACGTCCTGCGCGACGGCCACCGTGCCGTGGCTGTTGCCCACCGCCGCGTGGACGACGTCGAGCAGCGCCATCGTCGCGCCGCCGTGCGCGGTGCCGACGGCGTTGAGCAGCCTCGGGCCGACGGTCATCGCCGCCCGCGCGTACCCCGGCCGCACCTCCTCGAGCTCGATGCCGAGCAGCTCCGCGAGCGGGTCGGCGGCCAGCCGGGCGAACAGCGCGGCGTCGACCTCGGCTCCGTCGGAGGGTTCGGGATCGGCCATGATCAGAGGCTATGCCGCACTCCCCGCGCTCCTGGCCTCCGGCATGACCCCCCGGTCGTTCCTCCTCCCGCAGGAGGTCTCCGACTACGTCCGCGCCAGCTCCGAGCCGCTGGACGAGGTGGCCGCCGCGCTGGTCGCCGAGACCGCGGCGCTGGCCGACCGGGGCGAGGTCCCGGCCACCTTCCAGATCGCCGTCGAGCAGGGCGTGCTCATGCAGCTGCTCACCGCCGCGCTCGGGGTCCGCCGGGCGGTCGAGATCGGCACCTTCACCGGGTTCTCCGCCCTGTGCATCGCCCGTGGCCTGGCCGAGGGCGGCTCGCTGCTGTGCCTGGACCGCAGCGCGGAGTGGACGGCGATCGCCCGCCGGTACTGGGAGCGGGCCGGCGTCGCCGACCGGGTGGAGCTGCGGCTGGGGGAGGCGCTGGACCTGCTGCGCGCGGTGCCCGCCGAGCCCGCGTTCGACCTGGCCTTCGTCGACGCCGACAAGGGCGGCTACCCCGCCTACGTCGAGGAGCTGCACCCGCGGATGCGGCCCGGCGGCCTCGTGCTGCTGGACAACACCCTGCGCAGCGGCCGCGTGCTGGCGCCCGAGAGCGACGAGGACCGCGTGATCGCCGACCTCAACGCCTCGCTCGCCACCGACCCCCGCTTCGAGACCGTGCTGCTGCCGCTGGCCGACGGCCTGACCGTGCTGCGGGTCCGGTGAGCGCCCCGGGGACGGCCGCCCCGCCGAGCTGGGCGGTGCGGGTCGCCCGCCGCGGCGGCCGCTGGCGGGTGGAGCTGCTGGCCGCCGACGCCTCCGACGAGCTGCCGGTGCTCGAGCGGGCGCTGGGCGACCCCGGCACGGAGGAGTGGCCGGGGCCGTTCGTGGTCGTCGTCGACTCGCGGCTGTACTTCGTCGTGCTGCGGCACGGCCCCGGGGGCATGGTCCGCGCGCTGATCTCGGACGCGACCATGCAGGAGTGGGTGCTCGGCGCCGAGGTGGTCGAGCGCTACGGCATCGCCGTCGACGAGGACGGCGCCTTCGACGACGACGAGACCGGATGGCCGGGAGGGGACCTGGACGTGTTCGCCGACGACGGACTGCCCGCCGACGAGCTGCGGCCGATCGTGACCGCCGACGACCTGTGGGCCGACGAGATGGTCGCGCGGATCGCCACCCGGCTGGGCTTCGCCGACGAGCTGGCCGCGGCGGTGCGGGCGTGAGCGCGACCGCCGTGGTGTTCGACCTCGGCGGGGTCATCACCGAGAGCCCGATGCTGGCCTTCGCCGCCTACGAGGCCGAGGCCGGCCTGCCCGAGGGGCTGATCCGGCGGCTCAACAGCACCGACCCCGACACCAACGCCTGGGCGCGGTACGAGCGCAACGAGCTCGACGTCGAGGGGTTCGTCGACACGTTCGAGGCCGAGGCGCTGGCCGCCGGCCACCGGGTGGACGCCCGCCGGGTGCTCGCCGCGCTGTCCGGGGAGATCCGCCCGCAGATGGTGGAGGCGGTGCGGACGCTGAGGGCCGCGGGCCTGCCGCTGGGGATGCTGTCGAACAACGTCGCGCCGATGGAGCGCACCGGGCGGCTGGCCGAGCTGCTCGACCTCTTCGAC
Organism: Geodermatophilus sp. SYSU D00663; assembly: GCF_054050655.1. Taxonomy (NCBI): domain Bacteria; kingdom Bacillati; phylum Actinomycetota; class Actinomycetes; order Geodermatophilales; family Geodermatophilaceae; genus Geodermatophilus; species Geodermatophilus sp. SYSU D00663. Next base: position 286,189 of record NZ_JBJGZT010000002.1, read on the forward strand.
GCCGTCGTCGAGTCCTCGGTCGAGGGCGTGCGCAAGCCCGAGCCGGAGATCTACCGGCGGGCGCTGGCCCGGCTGAACGAGGCCACCGGCCGTGACCTCGCGTTCTCCGACTGCGCCTACCTCGACGACCTGGGCATCAACCTCAAGCCGGCCCGGGCGCTGGGCATGCACACGATCAAGGTCGCCGACCCCGCGACCGCGCTCGCCGAGCTGTCCGCGCTGGTCGGCCTCCCGCTGGCCGGCGCCCGGCCGTGACGGCTCCCGGCGGCGTCCTGCCCGACGACGTCGTCGACGCGGCGATGGTCCGCGCGCTGCAGCTCGCCGTCGCCGCGCAGGAGTGGGGCGACACGCCGATCGGCGCCGTCGTCCTGGGGCCGGACGGCGCGGTGCTCGCCGAGGCGGCCAACGAGCGCGAGAAGCGCGGCGACCCGACGGCGCACGCCGAGGTCCTCGCCCTGCGCGCCGCGGCCGCGGTCCACGGCGACGGCTGGCGGCTGACCGGCGCGACGCTCGTGGTCACGCTGGAGCCCTGCACGATGTGCGCCGGCGCCAGCGTGCTGGCGCGGGTGGCGCGCGTCGTCTACGGCGCCGACGATCCCAAGGCCGGCGCCGCCGGGTCGCTGTGGGACGTGGTCCGGGACCGCCGGCTCAACCACCGGCCGCAGGTCACCGGCGGGGTCCGGGCCGAGGAGAGCGCGACACTCCTACGCGCGTTCTTCCGCCGGAGGCGGGCCCTGTAGTCTCTTCGGCGGTGGCGTGTCCGAGCGGCCGAAGGAGCACGCCTCGAAAGCGTGTGAGGTGCAAGCCTCCGTGGGTTCAAATCCCACCGCCACCGCCAGCAGGACCGGACGGCGGCGCCCCGCGACGGGGCGCCGCCGTCGTCGTCTCCCGGGTCAGGGTCTCCCGGGTCAGGGTCTCCCGGGTCAGGGTCTCCCGGGTCAGGCCACGACGTCGAGGTCGACCAGCAGCTCCCCGTCGTCGCCGCGGACGAACGTCACCGCGTGCGTCTCCACCACCCGCTCGCCGCCCCGCCGGAACTCCACCCGGCTGGTCGCGGTGAGGCCGTCGTCCTGCTCGTCGACGTCCCGGACGTCGACGAGCGACACCTCGTCCCAGCGGCCGAAGAAGTCCCGGTAGTAGTCGTAGCTCGCCCGCGACCGCAGGCTCGGCCCGGTCATCGCGTACGCGCTCTCGGGGTCGCCGGGCAGGTACTCGTAGTACTGCTCGAGGGTCTGCCGCACCTCGGCCTCCGCGTCCGACGCGGGCCCGGCCTCGTCGTCCGGCGTCGTCTCGTCCGCCGGCGTCGCCTCCTCCGTCGGCTCCGGGGTGGACTCCTCCGTCGGCTGCCCGGCGGACCCGGTCTCCGGCGCGGGAGCCGGCTCCGTGCCCGGCGACGTCGGGTCCGCCGAGCTCTGCGGTGCGGGGTCGGCCGACGGGCTCCCGCCGTCGCCGCGCACGGCCAGCCAGGTGCCCAGCGACGCGGCGAGCACGACGAGCAGGACCAGCGCGGCCACCAGCAGCGGACGGCGGCGCCGGCGCCGGGGCCCGACGGACGGTCCGGTCCGGGGCGGTCCGGGCCGGGCGGCGGGCTCCGGCCCCGGGCGGGCGGCCGTCCCGGGCCCGGGGGTCGGCGGGCCGGCGGGGACGGCCGCGGGCTGGACGGCGGTCGGCGGGTCCGCGCGGGCCGCCGGGTCGGTCGGGGGCACCGGCGCCGGCACCGCGGCGGTCCGGTCCCGGTCGCGGGAGGACCGCAGGTCGGTGCGGGCCAGGAGCACCGTCGTCGTGTCGCCGTCGCGGCCGGCGGCCAGCTTGGCGAGCACGTCGCGGACCTCGGTCATCTCCGGCCGGTCGGCGGGGTCGCGGGCGAGCATCCGCAGCAGCGGCCGCTCCAGCGACCCGGCGCGGGCGGGCGGGCGGATCTCCCCGCCGGCGACCCGGTGCAGCAGGCGCAGCGCGTTGTCGTCCATGCCGAACGGCGGCTGCCCCTCGACGCAGGTGTAGAGGGTGGCGCCCAGGGAGAAGACGTCGCTGGCCGGCGTCATCCCGGCGCCCTGGGCGACCTCCGGGGCGAGGAAGGCCGGCGTCCCGGTGATCTGGCCGGTCTGGGTGAGGGTGACGTCGCCGCTGGCGTGCGAGATGCCGAAGTCGGTGATCTTGACCAGGCCCTCGACCCGGTCGCCGCGCCCGATGAGCACGTTGGCCGGCTTGACGTCGCGGTGGACGATCCCGGCCGCGTGGACGGCGGCCAGCGCGTCGGCCAGCTGGGCGCCGACCTGCGCCACCTGGTCGGTGCGCAGCGGCCCGTCCTCGGCCAGCACCACGGCCAGGCTGCGGGAGGGCAGGTACTCCATGACCAGCCACGGGATGCCCTGCTCCAGCGCCACGTCGTAGACCGAGATGGCGTGCGGGTGGGTGAGCCGCGCGGCGATCCGGCCCTCGCGCAGCGCCCGCTGGCGGTGGTGGTCGGTCGTCTCCGGGTCGGCACCGGCCGGCAGCAGCACCTGCTTGATCGCCACCCGCCGGTCGAGGAGCTCGTCGCGCCCCAGCCACACCGCACCCATGCCGCCGCCGCCGATCCGCTCCAGGAGGCGGTAGCGGCCGGCCACCAGGCGGCCGGGGACGGTCGAGGTCACGGGCGGCTCCTACCCCGCGGGCGGGCGCCCGGCACGGGCCGGGTCAGACCGTGCTGGGGACGCCGTAGCGGCGCGCGTACTCCTCCTGCGCCCCCTCGGGCAGGACGTCGTAGAGCTCGCCCAGCTGCTCGACCGCGTCGGGCGCCAGGTCGTCGAACAGCCGCGCCCACGTCGGCGGCTCGTCGTAGCCGCGGGTCAGCAGCAGCTCCCACGCCTGGGCCTGGCGGTCGCGCTTGCTGCGCTCGGCGGCGAACTCCGACAGGTAGCGGTCCTTGGCGGCCGCCTTCTCCTCCGCGGTCGCCGACGGCGGCAGTCCTGACGGGTCGGCCCCGTGCAGGACGGCGACGATGGCCTCCACGACCTCCGGTCGGACCTGATCCGGCTCGCTCATCCGTCCTGCCTCCTCGGTTCCCCCGTGCGGCCCCGTGCGGTGCCCGTGCGGTGTGCGACCGGTCCAGCCTGCCCCGTGCCGCCCGCGCGGACCACCCGGGGCGGCACGCCCGTGCCGGGGCGGCGGCTGACCCGCGGCCCGGCGCCCGGTACCATCGGCGTGCACTGGAGGATTCGCCTAGTGGCCTATGGCGCTCGCTTGGAAAGCGGGTTGGGGGCAACCCCTCGGGAGTTCGAATCTCCCATCCTCCGCAGGCACGCGACGGGCTCCCGGCCAGCCGGCCGGGGCGGCCGCCCCCTGCCAGCCCCCGCCCCCCCCCCCCCCCCCCCCCCCCGCCCCCCCCCCCCCCCCCCCCCCCACAACCCCCCCCCCCCCCCCC